>JAFAMM010000209.1 GCA_019233375.1 Acidobacteriaceae bacterium | reverse complement strand
TGGGCATCGTACAACATCCGGGAGCATTCGCCGAGTTCCTCACCCTCCCCGAAGAAAATCTTCACGTGCTGCCGGATAGCCTTGCCTCCGAACAGGCTGTTTTTGTCGAACCGCTTGCGGCCGCCTGTGAAATCCTGGATCAGGTTGATATTCGCCCCGGCACGCCGGTTGCGGTGCTGGGTGACGGCAAGTTAGGCCTCCTCATCGCGCAGCTTCTTCACGTGCACGGCGCGAACGTGATGCTCTACGGCCGTCATGAACATAAGCTCGCAATCGCCCGCCGGGCAGGCATCGCGGGTACACTCGCGGAAACGGACCTTCGGGAGCGGTATCCGTTCGTAGTCGAATGCACTGGATCGGCGGCTGGTCTCGAACGCGCCGTGTGCTTAACGCGTCCGCGCGGAAAGATCATTCTGAAATCGACGGTCCACAATCGAGTGCCTCTCGATACCGCGCCTGTGATTGTAAACGAAATCAGCCTGGTGGGCTCTCGTTGCGGCCGGTTCGAGCCGGCGATCGAACTACTTAAATCGAAAAAAATCGACGTCACCTCTTTGAGGGCGGCTGAGTTCCCGCTTTCCGAGGCGCCCCGGGCCTTTGCGCGGGCGCAGGAGCGCGGCACGCTGAAAATTCTTTTGCGGAACGATCAGGATGAGCGCGCATCTTGAAACCGGCCCTTCCAGTGGCCGCCCAATCCGCGCCAGTAACGAGTAGCCGAATCGGCAGTTGCGAACAGGTAGAACGCGGCGATGGCGGGCAGCGTAATGGACCACACGGCCCGCAAGCGGTAGAAGCGCACCATCGGCAGGTACGCTGCCGTCATAAGCGCCCAGGCCGCTGCTCCGCAGGCCATAGCGAATGGCTTGCCCGAGATCAGGAGCAGCGGCGGCGCAAGATACGTCACGCATAACCCGGCAATCGTCAAAAGGAGAAGCAGGGCCGAATGGTGAAGCTGGTTGAAGGCCGTACGTGCAATCATTCGCTCAATCTCCCCGAATGTGCTGTACGAACGTATACTCTGCGTTGCGTGCGCGAGCCCCATCCAGACACGCGAGCCGGAGCGTTTGGCTGCTCGAGCAAGCGCGCAATCGTCAATCACCTCGCCGCGGATGACGTCTATGCCGCCTGCGCGGTGCAGCGCACCGGGGCGCATCAGAATAC
Source organism: Acidobacteriaceae bacterium (assembly GCA_019233375.1). Classification (GTDB taxonomy): domain Bacteria; phylum Acidobacteriota; class Terriglobia; order Bryobacterales; family Bryobacteraceae; genus Bog-105. The sequence goes on along the minus strand of JAFAMM010000209.1, from coordinate 12,032 downwards.
AACCGCCGGCGGCGCCGGCCGTCCGAAATCGCTTCGAGGAGATCCATGCAGGCGGATACAGCATGAGAAAGAAGAAGACGAACGCCGGCATCATCATCTTCTCCGCCGTTGTGTTGCACGCAAGCCGGACCATATAGGAAGCGAGGTCGTAATGGCCGGATTCGGCGATCGCGACAAGCTCCGCGATGCTCGTTGGGCTGTGCAGGATGTCTGCATCTGTGAACAGTAGATAGTCAGGATTCGAGCCAAGGGCGGCTGCCGTTCCCTGCGATACGGCCCACATCTTGCCGGTCCATCCAGCGGGCAACGGCGTTCCGCGAAGGATCGTGAGTTTTTCGCTTAGACCCGCCTCTCGCGCGGCGGCCTCGGCCACGTCCGCGGTTCCATCGCTGCTCGAGTCGTCGACGAGGAAGATTTGAACAGCCGAAACGTGCTCATGCCTCAGAAGAGAGGCAATCGACGCACCAATTACGTCTGCCTCATCGCGAGCAGGTATGACCACAGAAATGCGCTTTCCCTGAGCTTTTGACAAATCTACCGCCCGCAAAAGCCGGCGGACGCGCCAAAAACCTCCACGCGCCAAAACGAGATAGAGCCAGATGAGCAGCGGAACGCACGCAAGAGCATGGACAAGCAAGGCGGAACCATTATGCCGGTTGCTGCTGCGTCATGCAGTGCAGTGTTCCCAGGCCGAGGACGAGATCCGTCGAAGCGATGCCGACCACTTTGCGGGTAGGGAATAGCTCTGCGATTTTGTTCAGGGCAACCCGGTCACTGGCGTCGTTGAAGGTGGGGACCAGCACCATCTGATTGGCTATGTAGAAATTGGCATAACTCGCCGGAAGCCGCTGGCCGTCAAAAAAGAGCGATCTCGGCATCGGAAGAGTTTCTATGTTTAATGGTTCTCCATTTTGGTCACGCATCTCGCGCAACAGGGCGAGGTTCTCTCTCAACGGCTCATAGTTCGCTTCTGCCGGATCTTCCTCGCTCGCAATCACGATCGTGTGCTCGTCCGTAAAACGCGCGAGGTCGTCGATGTGTCCATGTGTGTCGTCGCCGGCGATCCCGTTACGCAGCCAGAGAGCGTTAGGCGCCCCCAAATAATGAGTGAAGATCCGTTCATAATCTAGCCGGTCGAGCCTCGGATTACGCTGCTGCACGGAACTCAGCAGGCACTCTTCCGTCGTGAGAACGGAACCCGCGCCGTTGACATCGATGCTGCCGCCTTCGAGTACGATCCTCTCGCCCTTCCACTCCGGTGTGCACATTCCGAAGCCCGCCTTCTCAGCGAGCGTTTGCGTCACGGCATCGTCGCGCGTGTGGTTTCGATACTTTGCCCATCCGTTGAATCGCCAGTTCAGCATCTGCTGCGTGCCGGCCAGATCTCGCACGAACGTTGGACAGAAGTCGCGAGTCCAACTGCGGTCCGTCGCAACCTCGAAGAGCTCGACAGCCTCGAGTTGTGCATGAGACTTCTTGAGTACGCGCCGCGCCTTCTCGGCAACGTCGATATTCTGCACCAGGATCCGGACCTTTTCCGTGTCCGAGAGATAACGAACGATCTCGCCATAGACCCACTGAATCGGAACGAATTTGCCCGGCCAGTCGGTAATCTCATGCGGCCACGCCAGCCAGGTCGCTTCGTGCGGCGCCCACTCAGCGGGCATGCGAAACGCGGGCGAGATCTCCGTCATTCGCTTCAGGCAAGCCAGCGCTGCGTTATCGGCGAGTATGCGTCGATACGCCGGTCGCGCAGAAACGGCCAGTTCCGTCTCACTTCGTCCATTTGCTTAGGGTCGCATTCGGTCACCAGAACCTGCTCTTCGTTCGCGGGCGCCTGCACTATCACACGCCCGAATGGATCGGATACAAAGGAATTGCCCCAGAATTCGAGTCCGCTTTCAGCCGGTCCTTCAAAGCCGGTCCTGTTCACCGCGGCGACGAACACGCCATTTGCGATCGCATGCGCGCGCTGAATGGTTCGCCAGGCATCGAGCTGTGCTTCGCCGTACTGCTCTTTTTCCGACGGATGCCAGCCGATTGCGGTGGGGTAGAACAACACGTTCGCGCCTTGCATGCTGGTGATACGCGCGCCCTCCGGATACCACTGATCCCAGCAGACCAGCACGCCGATCCTCGAAAATTTCGTTTCAAAGTTCTGGAACCCTAGATCACCAGGGGTAAAGTAGAACTTTTCGAAGTACAGCGGATCATCCGGGATGTGCATTTTGCGGTACACACCGATCAGCGACCCGTCCGCGTCCAGAATCGCGGCCGTGTTGTGATACAGCCCCTGCGCGCGCTTCTCAAACAGAGACGCAATGATGGAGACCTGCAGCTCCTTTGCCACCGAGCCCAGCGCTTCGGTAGACGGTCCTGGAATCGTTTCCGCCAGGTTGAACAACTCGGCGTTCTCTTCGCGGCAGAAATATTGACTTCGAAACAGCTCCTGCAAGCAGACGATCTCCGCACCCTTTGCGGCCGCTTCGCGCACGCCCTTAATCGCCTTTTGCAAGTTTGCTTCGGGATCGATTGAGCAAGCCATCTGCACCAGGCCGATGTTGAACTTGCTATCCCGGCGTGCTTGCGGTGCGAGTGTCTGAATAGGCATGCTTGATTCCAGTCTCTTCGATGCGCGGGAAACCCCGCTAGCTACATGTAAATGCCGCCGTTCACGTCGAGCACGTGCCCAGTGATAAAACCGGCTTCATCGCTCGACAGAAATCGCACAGCAGCCGCTATGTCCTCGGGCGTTCCCATGCGGCCGAGCGGTGTCTGTTCGATCATTTTCTGCTTCAATTCGTCCGTCAGGCCATGTGTCATGTCTGTAGCGACGAAACCCGGCGCGACAGCGTTCACCGTTATGTTGCGGCTCGCGACCTCGCGGGCGAGAGATTTCGTCAATCCGATCAGACCTGCTTTCGAAGCAACATAATTCGCCTGTCCGGCGTTGCCCATCTCGCCCACAACAGACGAAATGTTCACAATCCGGCCCCAGCGCTCTCTCATCATTGCAGGCAGTACTTGCTGAATGGCCCAAAAAGGCCCGCTCAGGTTTGTGTTCAGGATTAGGTCCCAATCCGCTTTTTTCATTCGGACGGCGAGCCCATCCTTCGTCATTCCGGCGTTGTTCACCAAAATGTCTATACGCCCAAACTCCTTCGCCGTCTTCGCGAAAGCAGCTTTGACCGACTCGGCATCCGCTAGGTCCATCTCGACGACGAAAGTCTCGCCACCCCTGCCTCGTATACCGGCCGCAGCTTCTTCCAGTTTCTCGGCCGTCCTGGCCGCGAGCGCGATCCGATGCCCGGCCGCCGCTAACGCTTCCGCGCACGCCCGTCCGATTCCGCGGCTTGCTCCCGTCACCAGCGCGGTTCGTGTGCTCATAAATCACTCTCATGATAATGGGTGTACAGAAAACGATGCCCTTTGATGATCTGCGCGATTATATCCGCGCGCTCGAAAAGCAAGGCGAGTTGAAACGAGTGCCGTTCGAGGTCGACCCGCATCTCGAGATCACCGAATTCGCCGATCGCGCCGTGAAGTCCGGCGCTCCCGCTCTGCTCTTTGAAAAGCCGAAAGGCTCTCCAGTCCCGGTGCTCATCAATGCGTTCGCGAGCATGCGGCGCATGGAACTCGCGCTCGGCGTCGAAAATATAGAGCAGGTCGCGGAGCGCATCTCCGGCTTTCTCCAATTGCAAAAGCCGGAAGGATTGATCGACAAGTTGAAGCTGCTCCCGAAACTCTCGGAACTGGCATCCGCCTTTCCCAAATCCGTCAAGAGCGGACCGTGCAAAGAGGTTATCCGCCGCCGCGATTTTACGCTCGACTACTTTCCCGTTCTGCACTGCTGGCCCGGCGACGCGGGACGCTTCATCACGCTGCCGATGGTTTTTTCCAACAACCCGGAGACCGGTAAACGCAACTGCGGCATGTACCGCATGCAGATTTTCGACGCGCACACCACGGGCATGCACTGGCAGAGGCACAAGCAAGGCGCTGAACATTACCGACGCCTTCACGCGCAAGGAAAGCAGACCACAATGCCTGTTGCCGTCGCCATCGGCGCGGATCCGGCGACAATTTTCTCTTCGATTCTTCCGCTGCCTCCGGAAATCGACGAAATGATGTTCGCCGGCTTCCTGCGCGGGAAAGCCGTAGAGATGGTCAAATGCGAGACATCCGACATCGAAGTTCCGGCGAACGCGGAAATTGTGTTGGAGGGACACCTGAATCTCGGCGAGCTTCGCCGCGAAGGACCGTTCGGCGATCACACCGGCTTCTACTCTCTTGATGACGAGTATCCCGTTTTCCATGTCAATTGCATTACGCATCGCAAGCGTCCCGTCTATGCGGCCACAATTGTCGGACCTCCTCCCATGGAGGACTTCTACATGGGCAAGGCGATAGAACGCATTTTTCTCCCCTTAATGCGCATGCAGCTTCCGGAGGTACGTGACATCTGTATGCCGGCCGAGGGCGTTTTTCACAATCTGATTCTTGTCTCCATGCGCAAGTCATACCCGGGCCACGCGCGCAAAGTGATGCACGCGATCTGGGGTCTTGGACAGGCGATGTTCAGCAAATGCATCGTTGTCGTAGACGAAGATGTCGATGTGCAAAACGTACATGAGACGGCCTGGAAGGCGCTGAACAATATCGATCCGCAGCGCGATATCGAGTTCTGCCTGGGGCCCATAGACTCGCTTGATCATGCCAGCCGCTTGCCGAACTACGGTTCCAAAATGGGTGTTGATGCGACCACTAAGTGGCCGTCTGAAGGCTTTACCCGGCGCTGGCCGAGCACGATCAAGATGTCGCCGGAAGTGACCCGGCACGTGGATGAACTCTGGCGCCGCGCCGGTCTCGACCGCAGGTAATGGAGCGCGTCCCGTTTCTCGCGACCGATGCTGCCTTGCCTTACACCGGATTACGCGTGCCGGTAACGATACTGCTCGACAACGTTCGCAGCATGTATAACGTCGGGGCTTTTTTCCGCACGGCGGACGGCGCCGGAATCGAACGTCTGCTGCTCGCCGGATTCACCGCCCGCCCGCCCAAGAATGCGATCCATAAGACCGCGCTGGGAGCGGAGGACCACGTGCCCTGGCAGCCGGTCGACAACACTCTTAACACCGTGCAAGACCTGCGTTGCAGCGGGTACGAGATCGCAGCCATCGAAACCAGCGTGAAGGCGGTCGATCTGTTCAATTGGCAGCCGCGCTACCCGGTATGCGTGCTTTTCGGGCACGAAGTGGACGGGCTGTCTCACTCGTTGCTCGACATTTGCGACACCCACGTCCGGATCCCCATGCTTGGCCTGAAGCATTCCCTGAACGTCGCGAGTTCAGGAGCCGTCGTCATGTATGAGCTGTTGCGCAAATATCGCGCGATACACGCATCACCGTAGTCAGCCGCGTTAGGTGATCGCCCGCCAGCTGCGCCCATCCTGCCGCAACAGTTCGCCGGCGGCGGGCGGTCCGTCGGTGCCCGCGGCGTAATTGGGGAAATCCTTCGGCAAATGCAGGCTCCAGTAATCGAGCACCGGTTGCACAACGCGCCACCCGGCTTCGATATTGTCCGCCCTTTGAAACAGTGTCGCGTCGCCGATCATCACGTCGTAGATTAACGTTTCGTATCCGGTCGCCGGCGCCTTGCCGAAATAGTCTTCATACTTGAAGTCCATTTTTACCTGCCCCAGTTTCATTACCGGCCCCGGCATCTTGGCTCCGAACTCAAACGAGATACCCTCCTCGGGCTGAATGCGCAGCACAAGCCAGTTGGGCACCGGCCAATCAGCTTGCGTGCTGCGCAGCAGAGCCGCCGGAGTCTCCTTAAAGCGAATGCCAATCGAGGTTTTCCGCTTGGTCATTCGTTTCCCGGTCCGAATGTAAAACGGTACACCCGACCAGCGCCAATTGTCGATGATCAGCTTCATGGCTGCATACGTCTCTACGTCGGATTCCGGTGCGACGTCCGGTTCGTCGCGATAACCCGCAACTTCATACCCGTCGATGGTTCCGGGTCCATATTGGCCGCGTACTGCCGTGCATGGTACGTCGCTCGCCCCGCAGATTCGAATCGCTTCGATGGCCTTGGCTTTCTCCGTCCGCACCGCGTCAGCATGAAAGGAATTTGGCGCTTCCATCGCCGTCATCGCAACAAGCTGAAACACGTGGTTCGGGATCATGTCGCGCAAGGCGCCGGTTTTCTCGTAAAATCTCCCGCGCTTTTCTACTCCTACCGTCTCTGACACCGTAATCTGAACATGGTCGACCCGGTCGCGGTTCCAAATCGGCTCATAGATCCCGTTGGCGAAGCGAAACATCATGATGTTCTGCACGGTCTCTTTGCCCAGGAAATGATCGATGCGATAGATCTGATCCTCACCGAGCACTTTCAGGATCTGTCTATTCAGCGCCACTGCGGACGAGAGATCGTGACCAAAAGGCTTCTCGATAACAACTCGCCGCCAATGCCCGTCCCTTTGTGAGGCGAGACAGCATTGGCCTAGTTTCTCGACCACCGTTCCGAAGAATCTGTCTGCAATAGCAAGGTAGAAGAGGTAGTTCCCTCCGGTGCCTCGCTGCTTGTCGATCTCGGCGAGTTTCGCTTTCAGATTTTCGTATCTGGCGCTGTCAGTCAGATCGCCCTGGAAATAGTACATACCGTCTGTGAGAGATTTCCATACAGACTGATTGACGTTTGCGTTCGGGTCGCTTGCCTTGACGAACTGATCCGTCATCGCAAACAGATCCTTATGCCATTCCTCCGTGGTCTTCTGGGCCAGATCCACTCCAACGATCGCAAAGTCTCTGGGAAGAAGACCGCTGCAGCCGAGATTGTAAAGGGCGGGGACCACGAGCCGTTTGGTCAGGTCTCCTCCCGCGCCAAAAATGACCATACAGCAGGGTCCAGCTTGTTGTGCGCCAATTGCTGTGTCGATTGACATTCCCCTATTCTCGCCTTAAGAGGCCGGAGCCAGTTGCTGTTTTTCCTCCTGCAAGGCGAGTGGGTGTTTCATGTCGAGGCCGATTACCGAGAGCAGGGCGGCCAGTGCGGCGATCAGGGCACGAACGGCGAAGCTAAAGAACGCCAGCGTTCCGCAGGCAGCGCCCGTTACGTACACAACCCACATACCGAGCAGGATGTAGGCTTCGCGAAACGATTCCTGTTGCCGTGATTCGAGAATGGCCTTCAGCGTAGGCCTGCGCCGTAGTTCATCGTACAGCCAGGTTAAGTACTTCGCAGATTGCTCGGCCGCTTTGACCAGCGTGCCGGTGACGAATCCGGTGTTCAGCGTCAGATTACTGAAGTGCGTGAGTGCGGCGTTCTGCATGCCCATCGCCAGCGCCAGCAGAGCGACGTAAAGCACTTGCTGCGGCTGGCTGACATGGAAGTCTGCTCCCGATATCACCAGCGGCGGGAGTAGCAGCAGCATTTCGATGGCGATCGTCACGGTTGCGATCCGGCTTACTTTCTTGCGCGCCCCGAATTCGACGAGTAATCTGCAGAACAGAAGTCCGGCAACGTACATGGCGACCGGCCACAGGCGCGCCAGGAGTTCCGGCCAGTTCTGCCGTATGCCCTCGATCCCGATCGCTATGCTGTTCCCGCTCATGTTGGCTGTATAAATCTTGCCGAGAGACAGGAAACCCACCGCATCCACGAATCCGGCAACCCAGGTCAGGATTGCGGCCACATACAGTGGACGCATGCCTTGCACCGCCATAAGACGCTTTGTACGTTCAAAATTCCTCATTTACCGCGTCTGAAAGGGTAGTTCCTTGTCTTTCTTGATTCCATGACCCTGAGCGAGCAGTTTGCCTCTCTATTCCTGCTGGCGATCCCCATTGCCTGCGTCGCCTGGACCGTCACTCACGAAGAAGTCTTTCGCGAGCCCCGCGAGTGGTGCAAGAAGAACAGCGAGATGTGTAACCGGCTTGTCGCGCGCAAGTTCTTTTATCTGTTCACGTGTGAGTATTGCTTTAGCCATTACGTCACGATTATTTTTCTGATCATCACCCGCTTCCGCTTGCTCTATATGGACTGGCGGGGCTACCTCATATCGTTCTTCGCGCTCGTCTGGGTGGCGAACATCTACATGAACGTGTATGCGCATGTGCGTCTCGACATCAAGCGCGAGCGCGTCGAAATCGCCGCCCGGGAGAAGTCGATCGACGAACCGGACGAGCCCGCCTTCCCTGTGACGGCTAGCGTGCCGCGGCAGCGGCGGTAGACTCCATCAGTTTGTGCTTATCTTCGGCTGAAAGCTGATCATAGAGTCGCGTGAACACCGCGTTCGTCCAACCGAATCCGGCCTGATTCGCGCTGTAGCCGAAGTGGATGTTTGCGCTCACGTCAGATCCGCCCTGGACCACATCGTACTTCTCTACGATGTAACCCTGGCGCAAGAACTCCCGGTGTACGAGCGAAAGCCATTTCATCGAGATTCGCTCTGCATCATCGCTGTAACCATACCGGCGCAAGCCCTCGACGGCGATCATCTGCAGAGGCGCCCAGCCGAAAGGCGCGTCCCACTGGTTGCCGCTGACATAAGTGCTGGTCTGCAGACCGCCGGCTTTTTCAAACAGCGGCAGATTCTTCTCCACTCGTGCGGCCTGCTCCTTCGTCGCAAACCCGGCCCAGAGCGGGTAGAAAGTAGTCAGAAACGGGTAGTGCCGGACGTTCTTGGTCACGAAATCATAGTCGTAATACAGACCATCTTTTTCATCCCACATCAGCCGGTTCACGATGGCCGCACGCTGCTCAGCGCGTTTGCGCCACTGCGCCGCCTCGGCATTTTTGCCCAGTATCCGGAGAATGTCGCCGGTCTGCATTTCCATCAGATAAAGCAGCGAGTTCAAACAGACGGGATTGTAATGGATGATGTCGATATTGAAGGGGCCGAAGCGGTTTGACGGGTCGAAGCCGGATTCCCGCATGCTACGATCCCCCTTATAAAAAAGCATCGTGAGCTGATCGGTCTTGCGATCCCAATACTGGCTTACATCGTACGCCGTGATCTCGTGCGTCTTGAAATACTCTTTGACGAGGTCGTAATGCGTCTTGCCTTCGGCATTGCGCTCGGCGGAAAGCACCTCCGGCGCTGGTCCCTCCCCAAAATCCCAATAGCGCGCCAGCCCGGTCTCGGGCGTTAGATGCGGCTCAGCCGACCACAGCTTGTAGTACTGCTCGACCTCAGGCAGTGCCTGTTCGAGCCAGGCCCGATCCTTGGTCTCCTCATAAACGCCGAGCACCATCTGGGTCAGAAACGGCGGCTGCGACCGATTCAGGTAGTACGTCCGGTTCGCGTTCAGTACCTTGCCGCCGTAATTTTTCACCTGGTATAGGAAGTTATCCGCCATATCCTTGGCATGATCGAGATCGTGATCGCGCAACAGGCCCACCTGGATGAAATAGCTGTCCCATCCATACATTTCGTTGAAGCGTCCGCCGGGCACCACATACGGTTTCGGCAAATAGAGCAAGCCCTGCTCTTTGAGTGTGGTTATGTCCTCAGGCAGGGGGTGCAGCGAAATGGTCCCGTATTCATTCGCAGGAATCTCGGCGCTTAATTCGCGTTCAACGGCGTGGACGTCTTCTGTCCGCGGTATGTAGACCGGCCACTTCCCGTCGGGTCCGGGATGGAATTTCGGATCTACCGCCGCCTTAGGCAGATCTCTGTTTGACCGTGTCAGTACTTTCCATGTTTGCTGGATGTACAGCAGTATGTCGCTCGTCTGCGCGGGCGGTGAGGGATTTTGCGCAACAACCGCTACAGCCACCAGAGCGGCAAGCGCGCCGGTGATCACTTTTGCATGCCATCTCTGTCCGCGGCTCATACACCTCCTCTGAATGCCTTGTTAATGCGTTTCACCAGCTGAAGACAACGGTGGCGGTTTGATAGCCATCGCCCGCTGGGAACACCAACTGTAGGCGCCCGGCTTTCACTTCTGCCCCTTGCACCGTAATGCCCGGCCGGTTCAATCGTACGGGCAAATCATATCGCGCCGAGCCGGCCGCCGCGAAGCGATAAACTGCCTTGTGCTGAGAAACATCCTCATCAAGAACTTTCAATTGATGCGTCACTGATCCCTGTTCGGGCAGCTTTGCCGGGATGGCGACCTCCACCGCGGGCAGTGGAAACGAAACCGTGTGTTCGATTCTTTCGCTTTGTGGCTCACACAGCTGGTCCGCCGTATTTTGGCCCGTAAGGCATAGAATTGCCGGTTTCTTTGTCGTGGCGCGAATCATCAACTGGCCGTTTTGCCGCGTGTACTCCAAATCGATCGAATCATCGCCTAACTTTACATTGCGGAGCGTGGCATGGTCCCAATCGGCAGGCAGATGCGGCGCGAGAGATAGCGTATGTTTTGCGGCATTCCAGCTGAGCCCGAAGAGCCCTCGCAGCAGTGGCGAAATTACCATAGCAGAGGACCACATCTGGTGCGAGCTGCTACGGCCCAGCGGCTGGTAGAACTCGCCCGACAGCAGCTCGGTCACCGATCCAACATCCTGCGCCCACGTGAGATTCAAATTCTGCATCAGGCTTGCAAATCCAGCGAGCGGCCGGCCCGCGCGATACTCTGCCAGCGAAACCCAACCGGTGAACAACGGCCAAATCGATCCCTGGTGGTAACTGATGGGATCGTAGAAGGACGTCTTTTCACTGATGTCACGCGCGCCCCAATCCGCCGAGAATTCGCTTGATGCCCAGCGGCTCAGCATCGCGCCGGCGTTCGTCAGAGAATATGCTCCGTCCCACCACGCCACCGCCGGATAGATACTCGCTGTGCGATCGAGAGAACCGTCGGCATTCCTGCTGAAAGCGTAGAACTTCTCACTGGGCTCGTAATATTCGGATTCGATCTTCGTTCCGATCTCGCCCGCCTTCTTTCCCGCGGAAGCACCTAATTGCTCGTCCTGCATCAACCCGGCCAGGTGCGACATCGCCTCCGCAGACTGCTCATCGATCGCCGCCAGGTAAATCTCTTCCTTCGGCATTCCCGTCGGCCAGGATTCCACCCATCCCGTTCCCTCGCTGTTCGAATAGATGCCGTCATTCGCCTCATGCGCCCGCGAGAAAGCGTAAGCCTTGCGAATCGCCGGCCAGTTTGCCTTTAGATACGCGACATCTCCGCTTGCCTTGACGTAATCCCACATCGCCATGATCAGAAGGGGAGTCGAGTCCGCGGATGCATAGAAATACGGCGTGGATTTCCAATCCAGAGCGTCCGCCGACTGCGAAAACTCGTGCATGATCTTGCCGTCATCGCGCTGCCTTCGGAGGAGAAAATCAAGTGCCCGTTTTGTAAGAGCGAAATCGCCATAGCTGTTGATCGCGTATGTCGTCCACAGCGTGTCGCGGCCGAAAAACCAGGCATATCCCGGCCGGGCCGAATCCGCCGATTCGTAGTATCCGGCCACCATGCCCAATTCACCGTGATAGTCCACCTGCATCTGATCGATCGAGACCTCGGCCCACGCCAGTGCATCGTTCACATCCTGGCTCGGCGTTTCAGCCGTCACGCGGCTGTCAAAGAAGTGCGAGTAATAACGCTGTGTCTGTGAGTAGAGCTGCGGGACTGCTGCAAGCGCTGCCCTTACTTGATCTGCCGGCGAGTCTTGACCCGCTACCGCCATCACCAGGGGAAATATGATTCCCGAATCATGCTTCGGGTCGTAGGAAAGCTTAAGCTCCAGTGGATAGGTCTGGGGATGCTCTTGATACGGCACCATAATCCCGGGCCGCGTTCGCGGCATCGCAATGACACCGGAGAACTGCGGATTATCCGTGTGCAAAACATAAAATCCGGGCCCGTTTGCCTGGCCAACCCATTCGCCCGAAGCCCGTCCGAAAGTAGGAGCAGGCCACATACGCAGCATTTCTGGCGTAAACGAAAAAGTAATATCGATAGGTCTGGCGGATTCGATTTCAAAAAACACTACCGCGCCGAGTAATGGCTTTTCTGTACCTCTTGCCGCGAACATGTGCTGCCGTATCGTGAACGCGGCATGCGAGTAAGTAA
>JAFAMM010000037.1 GCA_019233375.1 Acidobacteriaceae bacterium | reverse complement strand
GGCCGAGGGCCACGCATATCCGGGGCAACGATCGGGGAATAGCAGCCATGCGCGAGGCGTGTCGGTGGATAGGATAGCAAGCGAAGGTACGCCGTGGCTGCGATGGCGCCACGAGCATTCTACGGCGCTGCGTGTTCGCTGAAATTTTAATTCGCAGAGATTTAATATGTTGAATGTTCCCGATGCGAGCGAGGACGATTTTCTGCATCTCAATGGCGCTGTTTGCGCTCCCGGCTCTCTGCCCGTTTGCTCACGCCGCGGGGCAACAGATCACCGGGAAGGCGCAAACGGCTGGTGCGAATCGCGCGGAAGAATACTCCGATTCCGGCGCAGTCACGAAGGAGGTGCTTCTAGCCGGGCTGCGAAGCAAGATCAAGTACGTTTTTGTCTTCTACCAGGAGAACCGGTCGTTTGATTCGTATTTCGGGACGTTCCCACGTGCCGAGGGCATCTACACGAACCCTGCGTCCGCCACCGCCGGTTTCAATCAACACTTGAAAGACCCTAAGGGCAGAGATGTCACCGTCGAGCCGTATCGCATCGGACCGGCCGAGTACGCCTCCGATACCGACGATGTGGACCATTCGCACAAGTTGATGTTCGAAAAGATGAACTTCGCCGGAGCCACACCCCAAATGAATAAGTTCGCGTCCGTGGAAGCGAGTAAGTATCTGGCGAAGATTTCTGGCGGCGGCAGCAGCCCTCTGCAGGCGTATCAATTCGGAGTGCTCACCATGGCTCACGAAGATTGCGACACCATTCCGTTCTTGTGGAAATACGCGCATTCCTTCGTGCTGTTTGATCACGTCTTCCAGGAGATGATCGCGCCGTCAACACCCGGGAATCTTTCGATTATCGCCGCACAAGCGGGGCAGACGCAGTGGGTGCTCCACCCTGATGAGGCGACGCCACCCGGCGGGTCCGGCGGTGTCCCGGTGCTCGTCGACGATGACCCGTTCTGGGGCTCGCCTTCCGACGCAACCCCGAAGCACGACAGGATGCCGGTTAATCCTCGAGACTATCCGGCGAAGGGAGGCGGCTACTCGACTGAGATCAATCTGACGTTCGCCAGCCTGCCTCTTTCGCTTCAAGGCAGTCACCTGGGCGAAACGATAAAGTCAGACCACGATCCGTCGACCGATTTGAGAGATGTCATGCAAGATGTTACGTTCATCAGCACCTTCGGCAAAAATCAGGTGCCGTTCGGGTGGTACGAAGAGGGCTTCGACTGTGAACCATCCGGTACGGGAAGCTGCACGCCAGCGGACAACGGTTCAGGCCCCATTACTGCCAGTGGAGATCACGCATCCTACGTTACTCATCACAATGGGCCCCAATACTTCGGCTATGTCTCGAATAATCCGGCGATAAACAAACAGCTGCATGGTCTCGGTGATTTCTTCACAGCAGTTGAGAAAGGCACATTTGACAGCCGCGGCGGCGTGTTTTTCATTAAGGGCGGATACACAAATTTCCTCGGCCTGAGACCAGCCAGTCCGTTGCCGCAGGTTCAGAAGAATTTTCTCGGCGATGACGATCACCCCGGATACTCAGACGCGCAGATCAGCGAAGCCCTTGTTGCCAGAGGCATCAATGCGATCGCGAACAGCAAATATTGGGATCAATGCGTCATCATCATCACCTGGGATGATTCGGAAGGCGATTGGGACCATGTACAGCCTCCGGTCGAGTCATATGGACCGGATGGCACGGTGCTCAGCTACGGACCGCGCGTACCGCTGATTGTGATTTCGCCTTACGCCAAAACTCACTACATCTCGACGCAACAGGGCTCGCAGGGGTCGGTCCCCAAGTTTGTTGCGGCACTGTTCGGAAAGATGCCGCTCGCGGAATTGCCGGATGAGTTTGAAGCACGGTTACAGGCCGCGCGCAAAGGGATGTCGAATATGGGTCCCGATGATGGTCCGAACAATAACATCACGGACCTGACCGAAGCCTTCGATCCAAAGCGGGTTCTGCGTTCACAGCCTCTGCCCAAACAATACGTGGAGATTTCTCCGGGCGTGATTAGCCAGCTGCCTCAGCAATCGGGGTACGGCTGCAAACAACTCGGCATCGTCCCGACAGACTACGCCAAACCGAACCACATTCCGGCGGACTTCAGTCCGCTGCCCGGAACTGTTCCGGGCAAGAACCCCTACGCGGGCCGGAAGGCGGCCGTCGCCCATTAAACTGCGCTTCTGCCGGCCACACGGCTGGGCAGAGTGCGATGCACTCGCCCCTCGCATTTCAGCCGATTGTAAGCCTCCGCACTCCAATGTCTTGAATTGGAAATCCAGATACTATAGATTTGAGCGGTTGTCGGGCCTCTTGGCGTTCCGGGTTTGGAGGCCAAGCTCTTTGAATTAATGTTCGCCGAGTCGTGCCGCGGCGAGCTTGTATCGCGCTGCGAAATGAATAAGGAAGAGAAAATGGACAAGCTTGCGCAAAACATTCAGGAGGCGTTTCTTAACAACGCACGAAAAGATAAGACTTTCCTAACGATCTATTTGATGAGCGGCGTGAAGCTTTCGGGGCGCATCAAGAGTTTCGATAAGTATTCGGTAATCCTCGAAACGAATAATCAGGAACAACTTATTTTTAAGCACGCGATTTCAACTGTTGTTGTGTCGAAACCTTTTCATGGCGGAACAAGCCATACGATCGGCGGTGTACCAGGCTCTCCGGTAGCCGGCCCGGAAGGACTGGAAAACAATCACTAGTGCAGGACTCGAAGGCGCAGCGAGAACGGGGCGGGCGAGCGAGTGAGCTGTCCGTGACAGGGGGCGCAGAGAGTGGTCATCGAGAAATGACCCTGATTGTTGGGGTGCACCTGGCCGGACGGTCGAACTCGGCGCCTCCTCCCGAGCCGGACGGCGGCATCGAGGAATCGGTTGCAGAGCTTGCCACATTGGCGGAGAGCGCCGGCGCCATCGTCGCCGGAAAGATCGTTCAGACGCGTCCCTCTTTTGATGCAGCCACGCTGGTCGGATCGGGGAAAGTGGATGAGATCCACGCGCGCGTCGAGGCAGATGAAATCGAAACCGTCATTTTCGATCACGAGCTCACACCGACGCAGTTGCGCAATCTGGAACGTAGACTCGACGCCAAGATACTGGACCGGACCCAATTGATCCTGGATATCTTCGCCCGGCGAGCGCGCACGGCCGAAGGCCAACTGCAAGTTGAGCTTGCTCAACTAAACTATCTGCTCCCGAGGCTCGCGGGCCGCGGTACGCAGATGTCGCGACTTGGAGGCGGCATCGGGACACGCGGTCCGGGTGAGACGCAGCTCGAAACCGACCGCCGGCGCATTGGCCGCCGGATCACCAAGCTGCAGACCGAAATAGAGCGCGTGCGCGCAACACGCGGTGTGCAACGGTCACAAAGGCAGGCTGTTCCGCTTTCGACGATCAGCTTGGTGGGATACACCAATGCCGGCAAATCAACTCTGTTCAACCGCCTGACGGGCGCGGGCGTCCTGGCAGACGCGCGAATGTTCGCAACGCTTGATCCCGTGGTGCGCCAGATTCGGCTGCCAAGCCAACGGCGCGTGCTGCTGAGCGACACCGTCGGCTTTATTCGCAACCTGCCAACCACCTTGGTTGATGCTTTCCGCGCCACGCTCGAGGAAGTAACCGCTGCGGCCC
>JAFAMM010000195.1 GCA_019233375.1 Acidobacteriaceae bacterium | reverse complement strand
TCGTCGGCAGCTATAGTGAAGAAGGCCCACGGACCAACCACGGCGGGGTGTAGGCGCGGCGCCGGTTAGCCATCCGGCGGGTCACACAGACTTCATGCTCCGGCATACACTCCTCTACCTTTCTGAACAAAGCTGGCTTCGCCACTGGATGGAGAACTCCTCCCTATCGCGAAACCTCACATCGCGTTTCATTGCCGGCCAGGATCTGGCGGAAGGAATACGCGTCATCCAGAACCTCTCTAAAGAAAGGATTCTGGCGACGCTGGACTTTTTGGGGGAAAACGTTCATTCGCTGGACGATGCCGGATATTCGCGGCAATCCTATGTATCGGCTCTCTGCGAGATCGCCGCAGCCGGGCTGCCCGCGACCGTATCTATCAAACTGACACAGTTCGGACTCGATCTCTCCGAGGCGGCGTGCCGCAGCAATGTGTTTGCGCTTGCCGAGATGGCCAAGGCCATAGGGAGCCGCGTCGAGGTAGACATGGAGTCGAGCGCCTACACCGACCGGACGCTCCAGATTGTGACCGAACTGCAGGAACGTTTTGCGGGTCACGTTCGAGCCGTAATTCAGGCCTATTTGTACCGCAGCGAGGCCGATATCCGTAAGCTATCGGAACTTAGAGTGCCGGTGCGGCTGTGCAAAGGCGCGTACCGCGAGCCGGCCGCGGTTGCCTTTCCCCGTAAAGCTGAGGTAGACGCGAACTACCTCAAGTTAATGAAGTTATTGCTCTCGGAGGGTGAGTATCCGGCGATTGCGAGCCACGATGAAGGTATTCTTCGCGCGGCGCTGCGCTACGTTGCGGAGCAGGGCATCGCGCCCGAGCGGTTCGAGTTTCAAATGTTGTACGGAATCCGCCGCGATCTGCAACGCGAACTCGTCTCCAAGAACTTTCGTTTAAGACTATATGTGCCCTACGGGGACGCGTGGTACCCCTACTTTATGCGACGGTTGGCCGAACGCCCGGCGAATCTGCTCTTTCTGGCCAAGAACCTGGTTCGCAGCTGATTTATCGGGGATGTTGACCGACTATCGGAACCCCGGCGTGCAAAAAGGAGTCTAATGGGTGGAATGAAGTTCTGGCTCTATTTCGCCGCCAAACTGCTGGCCGGCGCCGGGGCCGTTGTCGGGTTGCAAGCCGTTCTGGTAGCTCTGTACCCGAAAGGCGAGAAGCTCTTGCCCAGGTTCGGGCCAAACCCGCCACTGTTCTTGCACGACCTGCTCTTTACCTTTCTGACTATGGGTGTCTGGCTCGTGGGAGCAGGGCTGTTGTTTGCCATCATCTGGGACCAGAAGCGCCGCTGCCGCACCTGCTTGCGGCGCCTGATCATGCCTGTCAACCGGGGATCTTGGGGCCACATGGTCATCTTCGGGCGGCCGAAGACGGAATGGATTTGCCCGTTCGGCCATGGGACACTCAGCATCGAAGAGCTGCAGATTACCGGCCGGCACTCGCCAGATTGGCAGCCGCACGATGACAATATCTGGAAAGAGCTAGAATCATTAGAGCGGACTCGTGAGTAACCGCGTTGAGTCCAGCGCGTCCCAGGTTTAGCAGCAATCAGTTCCCACGTAGGCTACGAGTTTGCCTGTACGTATCAAACTTCCTTCCAAAAAGCCATCGAGCGCCAAAAACGGCCGTCCTTCACGGGTTCAGGTTCAAAACATCGCCCTGATCTCAGCCGTCGCGCTGTTGGCCATCGCCGTGATCGTGGTCTCGGTTTACTACGCCAAATTCGCGCGCTTGACGGATGAGAAGCTCACGCAAGGACCCTTCCCCAATTCCTCCCTGCTGTACGCGGCCCCTCAGCTCGTCGGGATCGGCGACCCAGGAACGCCCTTGCAATTCGCCGCGCGCCTGCGCGAAAGCGGGTACAGCGAAGATGGCCGCACAAACCCGATCGGCTGGTTTCACTTGCGTCCGGATGCGATCGAGGTCTTTCCCGGAGACCGCTCCAATAGCAACGCCGAACCCGGGGTGATTCGCTTTGCAGACGGCCGCATTTCCTCGATCATCGCGCTGAGCGACAACACCAAACGAACCGAATACACGCTCGAGCCCGAGCTCCTGAGCGCGCTTTATGACAAGAATCGCGAAAAACGGCGGCTGGTTCGCTACGATGACATCCCGCCCGTGCTTGTCGATGCTGTGATCTCGATTGAAGACAAACGGTTCTTCCAGCACTCGGGGCTTGATCCGATCCGCATCGTTAAGGCGATGTTTGTCGACCTGCGGGAACACCGCAACGCGCAGGGTGCTTCGACGCTAACCCAGCAGCTCGCCCGCAACCTGTGGCTCGACAGCCGGAAGACCTGGACGCGCAAGTTCGATGAAGTCCTGATCACCATCCACCTCGAGCGCAAGCTGACCAAGCAGAAGATCTTCGAATATTACGCCAATCAGGTGGATCTGGGCCGCCGCGGCTCGTTTGCGATTCGTGGTTTCGGCGAGGCCGCGCAAGCATACTTCGGGAAGGGCATCCGGCAATTGACACTGCCGGAAGCAGCCACCCTTGCCGGGCTCATTCAAGAGCCTAGCTACCGTAACCCGGTCCGTTGGCCGGAGCGCGCCAAGGCGCGGCGAAACGTGGTGCTGAAGGCGATGCTCGATAACGGCTATATCTCCGCCAGTCAGTATGACGCCGCAGCGGCAGCGCCGATGGTAATAGCGAAACAGGGCGGGGAATCGGCCGACGCACCCTATTTTGTTGACCTGGTGAATGAACAGCTGAGCGAAAATTTTCAGGATCGCAATTTTCAGGACTCCGGTTCGAAGATCTACACCACGCTCGACCCGGACTTGCAGCGCGATGCGGCGGAAGCTGTAACCACAGGCCTGCGCGAGGTAGACGCGCTGCTTGCTAAACGGCACAAGAAAGAAGGGACGCCGATTGAAGAACCGCAGGTAGCCCTTATCTGCCTGGATCCTCACACCGGCGAGGTCAAGGCGCTAATAGGGGGCCGGAACTACGGCATGAGCCAGCTCGATCACGTCATCGCGAAGCGGCCTTCGGGAAGCATTTTCAAGCCTTTCGTATACGCGGCGGCCCTCAACACAGGGCTCTGGAACGAGACGAACCCGATTACAACGTCTACAGTTTTCAAAGACGAACCGCAGACGTTTTACTTCGCGGGCCAGCCCTATGAGCCGGTCGATTATCATCACGGCGACTGGCTCGGCGACGTGACGCTGCGCACGGCTTTCGCCAAATCCCTGAACGTTCCAGCTGTTGAGGTAGCGGAGCAGACAGGCTATGGTGCTGTCGCGCAGCTGGCGCACAAGGCGGGATTGGAAGACATTCGCGCAACACCGGCCATGGCGCTCGGGTCGTATGATGTGACCCCGCTCGAGATGGCGGCGGCATACACGATTTTTGCGAACAATGGCGTTCAGGTTGAAGCCCGCATGCTCTCGCACATCACGGACCAATCGGGCAGTGACATGTGGTCCTCCCAGCCGGTGACGAAGAAGATTCTGGATCCGCGGGTTAACTACCTGATCGTCAGTCTCATGCAGGAGGTTCTTCGAACCGGAACGGGCGCTGGCGTCCGCTCTCGCGGGTTCAGTCTTCCCGCGGCAGGCAAGACGGGGACCTCGCATGACGCCTGGTTCGCCGGTTTCACCTCCAAGCTGCTGTGCATAGTATGGGTTGGGCTCGACGATTATCAGGATATTAAGCTCGAAGGCGCAAAAGCGGCGCTTCCGATCTGGGCTGAATTCATGAAGAAGGCTCACCAGCACCGCGCCTACCGCGACGTTGCCGATTTCCCCGTGCCGGAGGGAATTGTGAGCGCCCAAGTAGACCCGGAAACGGGTTATCTGGCGAGCAGCGCCTGCCCGCGCGTCGTTACAGACTATTACCTGCTCGGCACCCAGCCGACGCAGTTTTGCCCGCTTCATCTCGGCGGCTCAACCGAGATAGCCGGTTGGGAGACCGCGCCAGCCGCGCAGGCTGGCAACGCGCGCAGTTTTCTGCCTGCGCCGAACGTTGCGGGCCAAACTGCGGCCGCAAACGGCGGAGCAGTCCCGCCCATGCAGCAGGCGCAGAACCAGCCGCAATCAAACGCTCCTCCCAAGAAGAAGTCCTTTTTCGACAAGCTGAAAAACATCTTCCACTAGCTCCGCCGGCCCCGCCGGAAAGGTATATAGTGAGAAGGCAAGGGGGATCAGTATGATCTCTTTTATAGGCTTGCGTCTCGCTTGCGTGCTGGTTGCTCTGCCGCAGTTAATGCCGGGGTGGTTCCAGCAGACCCAGACTCCTCTCGATTCCTCAACGCTCCGGGCTTCCGCTTCCGTTCCAGGAGTTGTGAAGCCGGCGCCAACCCCGCCTATTACGAACGAACTCCGCGGTGATATCTACATGGCTCGCAAGATGTACCGCGAAGCGATCGACAAGTACCGTGAATGTGGCGATTCAGCCGTAATTGCGAACAAGATAGGTATCGCTTTTCACCAGCTGATGCTGCTTGATCTGGCGCGGAAAAACTACGAACACGCGATTAAGCTTGATCCGAAGTTCGCTGAGGCCATCAATAATCTCGGAACCATCTACTACGCCGAGAAGAGCTACCATCGCGCGATTACTTACTACAAGCGCGCTTTACGCTATTCGACCACCAGCGCCTCAATCTACTCGAATCTCGGGGCGGCATACTTCGCCAGGAAGGACTATAAGCGTGCCTCCGAGTATTACGAACAAGCTCTAAAGCTCGATCCGGATGTGTTTGAACATCGCGGTACGTTCGGCACCATTATGCAGGAACGCACTGTTCAGGAGCTTGCGACGTTCCACCTCTATTTGGCTAAGATGTATGCAAAATCGGGCGCCAAAGACCGCGCGCTAATCTATTTGCGTAAGGCTTTGGAGGAAGGCGTGAAAGATCGTGACAAGATCCCAAACATTCCCGAATTTGCGGTGCTGAAAACGGACCCTGCTTTCCTCCAGCTCCTTGCGGAAAATCCGCTGCCGCTCTAGAGGAATCGACTGCTCAATCGATCGAGTGTTTCCATCGCGCTTGTTCTGTGCTTAGCCGCCGGTTGCGCCCGTCGAGACGAGCCGCAATTACGCCGCTTGGCGATTTTGCCGGCCAACGTACTGATTGAAGATCCGGAATCGGAATGGCTGCGCCTCGCGATACCGGTCACTCTGGTGCAGGATTTCGCCCCCTCCCGCGAGACGATCGCCTTCCTTGCCGCCACGGACTCCGCTGCGCTCGAAGCGGGCGCGAATCAGGTTCTGCGTACCACGGTGGAAACGTACCGGGGGCGCATGCGAATAACGGCCACCCTGACCGACACTGCGACGCAGCGGACCGAAAATGTCGCAAAGCAACAAGCGCCTGAATCCGGCGGATTGATTCCGGCACTGAACAAGCTTGCAAAACAGTTTGACGCGCGGGCCGGCAGTTTTCCCCAAACGACTGATCGCGCCTTTCAGCTTTTTACCCGGGGAGTGGAGACGCAGGACGTGGCAGCCCGGGCCGGTCTGTTACGGCAGGCGATCGAAGCCGATCCGCATTTTGGCTTGGCTTACGTGGCGCTTTTGAACGCACTCGCCTCAGCTGGCCCTGCGGCTGTGGATCCAGTGCTGGCGCAGGCTGTGGCGCAGACGAACAGTTTCGCGCCTGTTGAGCGGGCCCGTATCGCAGCGCTGCGGCTTCATTTCGCGCATGCGCCGCTCGATCGACAGGTCAGCGCCGATGCCGCGGTGCTGCCCTATACACCCAACGATGTCGACCAGCTAACGACAGTCGCCTCTGGGTTGTACCTGGAGGGCGATGCGCATAACGCAGACAGGCTGATGCAGCGTGCCTTGCTCCTGAGTGCCGGAAATGCGGGCGTGCGCCAGCAATACGCCCGCGGCCTTATTGAAACACGCCGCTATCGCGATGCCGAGAAGATTTTGATCACACTCGGTAACAGTCCGTCGGTTTTGGCCGATCTGGCCTTCTGTGTACTACTCGAGGGCGATCGCGCTCGAGCGGGCTCGATCGCAGAAAAGTTCTTCGCCTCCAGCCCGAGCTCAGATCTGCGCACACTTCTTCGCGCCGACTGGTTCGCGGCATCCGGCGAAATGCCGAGAGCGATCGCGACAGTCCAGCAGGCTTCTTTCGAGCAGTCGAGTGTACGGTCGTTGGCCTTCAGCCAGGCAGCTTTGTGGCAGGCCTATGCGGGTGACTTCGCCGCTTCTCAGACGCTTGCACGTGCCGCCCAGGAAGGAGGCACGCCGGCTGTGGCCCTTTTAGCACAACTGTTGAGCCGGAAACCCCTTTCACCGGCAGCGTGGCATGACGAGGTTGCGGCGCTCGAACGTGATTCTGTGAGTACGCCATCGAGGGATCTGCTCGCCGCCTACGGCCTTTTTCTGTTCGGATTCTACGCAGATTCGGTCAACGCATGGCAGGCTCTGGTGAACCAGTCAGGCGGGGCGGATCTGGCCTCGCGCGCCATGTTGGCGGCGTCTCTCGCTCATGCAGGCCAAACTGCCGGGGGAGCCGCAACAAAAGTACAGCCTTTCGTTCCAGATCTCCAGAATTTTTATTCCGCGATCCCGTTTATCGAAATGCGGCGGTCCCTGCAGTAGTGAGGTGTCCGGGTTGCCGAGCGTTCGCGCTCTCGTCGAACGCGGCGGCAAGAACGCAACAGAGCGTGCGCACCCGCAGTGCTGCGCAACTTGACCACCCGAGGCGAGCCCACTCGTGGAAGGCGAGGCGTGTGCGGTCTGTGCTATCTTAGCCTCGTACGGAATTATGCGGTGTCATGCATTCTTACCCGCATCGCAGGTTCCTCTCACGCGCATCGGGTAGAAGCGGCATTTAGTGCAGCGTGCGGGAGTAACTCAATGGTAGAGTCACAGCCTTCCAAGCTGTTGGTTGCGAGTTCGATTCTCGTCTCCCGCTCCATCTTTTCAACAACATAGAAGACCCCGCAATTCACGCCGTTACTCCCTTTACTCCGTTTCCTCTTCCGAGCCTGCTTTGGGATTCCCGCGTCCAGAAGCCACGAATTCGAAGTCATCTTCATCGGATGCGTCGATGACCGCGGATTCGAGCTTCGTTACGGCCTCAATCTTCTGATCAAGGTCGCTGATAGCGTATACGCCCAGGCTGACGCCGAGCCCGTGCCCACGCTGGTCCGCTGATACTTTGTCGTCTATTTTCGCCTTTCGTGAAAGGCTCGCATTCGTTCGCCGCAACACTTGATAGTTCACCCACTCAAGCCCGACTTGCTCAAGTCTCGGAAGGATGTTCCTCTTCCAATGGTTGTTTGGCCGTAGTGGAGTGTTGCCCGTCTCCGAACAAAAGAGATAGCCGGATTCGTGACCATCTCC
>JAFAMM010000086.1 GCA_019233375.1 Acidobacteriaceae bacterium | reverse complement strand
GGCGATACACGAATTGATGTGAACGGCCAGCGCGAAGACAACAATAACTACGAGATTGAGGGAATCACCGCGAGCGACTACAATGTTGCCGAACTCACGAATACTCCGCTGCCGAGCCCGGACGTGGTGCAGGAATTTAAAGTGCAGACGAGTCTCTATGATGCCACCCAGGGACGCAACGGCGGCGGCAATATAGATGCGGTCCTGAAATCGGGAACGAATCACTTCCATGGCGATGCCTTTGAGTTTTTTCGCAATGACGACCTGAACGCGAACGAGTTCTTCCTCAATTCGCAGGGAAATCCTCGACCGATCGTGAAGCAGAACATCTTTGGCGGAAGCCTCGGCGGACCGATCCTGCCACAGGGCAAATGGGGCTATTTCTTCGTGAACTATCAGGGAACGCGGCAGCAGAGCGGGCTCTCATCGGGGACCATCATTGGAACATCGCTGCCCGTGGTCCCTCTCGATCGCTCCGCGCAATCTTTAATTCAGACTTTCTTTCCCAACAATCCCAACGTCAGCGTGAGTGACATCGACCCTGTTGCTCTCAAGCTCCTCAACCTCCAACGGAACCAGTTTGGCGCGACACCGGGCGGTTACTTGTTCCCGACCGTAGCCGGCACCCCGGGCAGCACCGGCCAGTTTCATGTCAGCCGCCCCGGAACTTATAATGATGACCAGTTCACGACCAATTACGACAAAGAGTTCGGTTCCAAGGATAAGATCTCCGGCCGCTTCTTTTTCTCTAATTTCGAGTCGCTGCTACCTTTCGGAGCCGGCGGGCTACAGGCCTCTTTCGGCGGGGGTATATCCCCCACCGACCTGAACTTTCCTTACTATCTGCCGGTGAATGACCGGTTTCTGAACGTGACCGAGACTCACATCTTCACACCCGCCTGGGTGAACGAGTTCCGTTTCGGCTTTGTGCGCATTAATAACAGCGACATCAACGTGCCCATCGTTACGGTGAACGATCTCGGCATCAATCGCCCGAATAACAATGTGGACAATCTGATCTACAAATTCACGTTCAACAGCTCAGGATTTCAAATCGGACCTACCCCGGGAGCCGACCAAACGCAGCTTCAAAACAATTTCATTTTTCTGAATACGACCAGTTGGTCCAGAGGCAGGCATTTGATTCGCTTCGGCGGTGAGGCCGACCGGATAGATCTTGACAAGCTGTTCCCGCAAGTGTTTAACGGGCAGCTTTTTTTCAGCCCGGGAACAACTCCGAGCGGGCCATGCGGGTCGGGCTGCTCGGATTTTCAGGAATTTCTGCTAGGCGCGCCTTCGTTCAGCTACGGCGGCGGCGGTGTGGCAAACCATCAATACCGGATCAATGATTTCTCACTTTTCGTTCAGGATGACTACAGACTGAATCCGAACTTCACGTTGAATGTCGGACTTCGTTGGGAGCTGAACGGCGCGGTACAGGACCACCTATGCCATATCGGCAATACGATTCCTTCGCTTGCGAACGCCGGGCAGAATCCCTACGTTTACCCCACATGCGTAAACAGCCTCAACATTCCGGGTCTGGTTGGTACCCGGAACGCGACAACATTGAACAATGAATACGCCTCGAACTGGGGGCCGAGGTTCGGCTTTGCGTATAACCTGTTCGGCAAGAGCGCCACTGCCATTCGTGGCGGTTACGGAATCTATTACGTTCGCGAGGATGTCGGCGCCGTTGATCAGCTCTCTTTTCAGGCACCATTTCTGCCGATCACAAGCTCGGTAGGAACTCCTGGTCAGATGGCAAACATCTTCGCAACCGGAGCGGGCCGATTGCCGGTTGGAGGTGTGATCGATCCTGCGTACGTGCCAGTGTATTCACAGCTACAGGGGTTCGTGGATGCGAACGGGAACCCGACCAGAGACACTACCCAGACGCCGGTTTACAACGGCAACACGATCAACATTCTTGCGCTGGAAGTCCCTCCGCACTATGTCAATCCGAGCACACAGCAGTGGAATTTGACGCTGCAACAGAGCCTTGGCAGAAACTGGGTGCTGGAGCTCGGCTATGTCGGCACAAAGGGCACGCACTTGCGTGATACAAGGGATGCGGATCAGTCTTACGATGCGCGCACAAATCCGGTAACGCTCACCGCGACGGACGGCACGACGTACGTAGTTACTCAGAACACGCTGGCGAACGTGAACGCGCGGGGCCGCTATCCCGGTCTCGCTGTCGCAAGCTTTCAGGTATTTGCGAACGATGCCAATTCCATCTACAACGCATTCGTAGCCACGATTTCTCATCGGTTCTCGCACGGATTGCAGTTTCAAGGGGCGTACACATTCTCACGCGCGATTGACGAGACGTCAACCGGGAACACGTCTCTGAACTCCGCGGTGAATGATCAAGTCACGTTGAAAGACTCGCGCGGGCTTGCGGATTTCGACCGAACGAACCGGCTGATCATCAGCTATACCTACGACCTGCCATTCTTTGCGAACGAAAAAGGTTTGCGGCATGCCGTGTTGGGCAGCTGGTTTATCAGCGGGATTACCACCTTCCAATCCGGCGCGCCGTTCACTGTACTTGATTCTGCGGCCGCCTCGGCGTTCGGCCTGCTCGGAACAGGAACGCCCACCACGCCTGATCTAATTCTCGGGGTAAATCCGGTGACACCCGGCAGCACGAAAAGCCGCCTGAATAATTATGTGAACATCAACGCGTTCTCCCCCGCACCGGCAATTGGCCCAGACGGGTCAACAGGCTTCGGCAATCTAGGCCGCAACACGTTTCGCGGACCGTTTGAGCAGAATTGGGATTTTTCGGTGGGGAAGAACTTCATGATCAAAGAGACACAGCAACTGCGCATAACGGCCGACTTCTTCAATCTGTTTAATCATGCAAACTTCGCGAACCCGGGTTTTCTCGACATCGAAAGCCCGTCGAACTTTGGCCAGATCACGAATTCAATAGGCACGCCGAGGCTGGTGCAATTCTCGGCGAAGTACTCTTTCTGATGAGGGACACACGCTGGCTGCGCGTCCTTACGGCAACGCTCACCATCGCCGCCTGCCCAGCTCCGCTGAGTCCGCAGGCGACGCCTTACCCCAAGCAGGATGTTCAACAGCTCTATCAAAAGCTGCTTCGCTCGATCGAACAGATTGCGATCTTCGATAATCATTCGCACCCTGGCTTCGCGAACGATCCGGATGTGGACGCGATGGCGTCGCCTCCCGGCAGTTCGGCTCTTCGAATCCGGGCCGATAATCCCGAGCTGGTTGCGGCGTCCCGGGCGCTATTCGGTTACCCGTACTCCGATTTTTCCGCGCAACACGCGCCCTGGCTGGTGAGCCGCAAACTTCAACTGAAACAACAGCAAGGGATACAGTACTTCGATTCGATTCTTGACAAACTAGGCATCGAGATGGTGGTCGCGAATCGTGTGTCCATGCCCGCGTATCTCGATCCAAGCCGCTTTCTTTGGGCATTCTTCGTCGATTCGTTCCTGTTTCCGTTCGATAATACCCGGATCAAGCAGCGAAACGTAGATGAGCAGGTCTACATTCCGCTTCAGGAGAAGCTGCTGCGGCGCGAACTTCAGAAGGCCGGTCTCGAACAGCTGCCGGACTCCTTTGATGGGTATCTGCATTTTATTACGCGTGTTCTCGAACTAAATCGCGCAAACCGGGGCGTAGCAATTAAGTTCGAGGCTGCCTATTTCCGCTCGCTTAAATTCAGCGATCCTTCCCAGCCAGAGGCAGAAAGCGTTTACAATCGCTATCACGCCGGAGGCGAGCCGTCCGCAGCTGATTACACGGTGTTTCAAGACTTCGTTTTCCGGTATTTGCTGCGGGAAGCCTGCAGGCTCAACCTGGCCGTTCAGATCCACACCTCGGTAGGAATCGGCGATTTCTTCAGCCTAGAAAATGGAAACATTCTGAACCTCGAGAGCATTCTGCGCGATCCTCGCTACGAGCCTGTCCGCTTCGTTCTGCTGCACGGCGGCCTGCCCTACGAGCATCAGGCCATCTGGCTCGCTGCGCGCAACAATGTTTTTCTCGACTCTTCGCTCGATGAGCTCTATCTTTATCCATCCGAGTTCAAGGATGAGCTGAAATACTGGCTCTCTATTTATCCGGAAAAAATCGTGTTCGGTAGCGATGCCTTTCCGTTCAACGATGCATTAGGGGCGGAGGAGTCCTATTGGCTTGGGGTTCGTTCCGCCCGCCAGGCGCTCGCAGGCGCGTTGGCGGAACTGGTCTCGGAGAGTGCATTCAGCGAGGAACAGGCTATTAAGATTGCGCACGGTTACCTGCACGACACCGCGGCACGCCTGTATCAGCCGAGCGCGGGAGCACCTTCAGCGCTCAGCCGGTAATGTAATTTTGCAGTTGCTCGATGGTCTTCTCGTGAGAGGTGATCGTCCATTTCACCAGATCGCCGATCGAGATAATGCCCAGCAGACGTCCGACCGAATCAACGACCGGAAGATGCCGGATACGGCGGTCGGTCATCAGCTGCATGGCTTCATCTACGGTGCAAGCGGGACTGACCGTCACTGCCGGCGCATTCATAATCTCGCGTACCTTTGTGTCACGCGAGGACCGGTTTTTCAGAATAATCTTGCGGGCATAATCGCGCTCAGACAGGATACCCACGACATGGCCCCGCTCCAGGACGAGGAGCGCGCCAACTTCTTTGTCGGACATAATCTCCAAAGCTTCGTATACGGTTGCATCCGGGCTGATCGACCACATTTCGCCCTGCTTTTCCCGTAAAATCAGCTCTACTGTATCGAGCACCTTCATCATTAGGATCCTTCCAGAACGGTAGGGCGGTTCGCCCCGCGCGCTACTCTGTTCGGAGTATATGCCTGAAATTGGACGAGAACAACGGGTCCGGCAGCGCGATGTGTCCACCACGGCGCAGCCGGTTACTGGGACTCGCAGGCTCAGTATTTCGTGCAGTATCTTATTCGTTTTCGAAAGTTATCTCAGCCCATTCGACGTGGAGAGCGCCTCGCGAATGCCGCAGCTCGTCGACCAGCTGCTCAATCGCAGTGCTGTCGGGTTTAGCCGATTCGATGATGGCGTGAACCGAAACGTCGTTACTGTCGCCGCTATCTTCTGTCCGTAGTTCCTTCAAAGTGACCGGGCGCTCCGCAAGTGAGTGCAGAAGAGTGTCGCGTACCTCGTGTTCGGCGGCCGCACTGCATAGGACACGGACCCGGTAGAGGGCGTTTGTCACCATGCGGTACGACGAACGCTTATCGATATAGCGTGAAATGGGCCGTAGTACGAGATTGATGGTGATTAAAAGCGCGGTGACGAATGCGGCATCAAGCATTTCGCCCGCTCCGGCGCAGGCGCCGACGGCTGCCGAGCACCACAACGTCGCTGCGGTGTTCAATCCACGGATGCTGCCGCCTTCCTTCATGATGGCCCCGGCGCCGAGAAAGCCGACCCCGGAGATTACATAAGCAATGATATTGGTCGTGGTAGGGCCGGCGAGGGTGGCGCCCAGGTCCACGAAGGCGGCTGCACCGAAGCAAACCAATGCATTGGTGCGCATGCCCGCCGCGCGCTGCCGCCATTGCCGCTCTGCGCCGATAATCGAACCCAGGACTAGGGCCATAATCAGGCGCGGGAATGTCGCTCGTTGGGGCAACGGGATATTGTCCGACCACCAGTGGAGCCAGGGGTTTGTCATCGGAAAACACCGATTAGCTTAGCAGCGGCGACTGGCGGTTGCGTCGATTTATTCGTACCGCAAGGCCTCGGCGGGTGCTATCCGAGCCGCGTTACGGGAGGGATGTAATGTCGCGATAAAGCTTGTGATCAGTGCCAAGCTGACTACCCAGATGGCATCCGTCCAGTGGTTCTGAAACGGGACGTAGCTGATCGAGTAAATCTGCTCATCGAGCCGCAGCCAGCGGTAATGGTTGAAAAGAATTGTGAAGGTGTAACCTAACGCAAGTCCGATGATGCAGCCGACAGCACCGATGATCAAGCCCTGCAGAACGAAAATACGCTGGATCTGCTGGCGGCGAGCTCCAATAGACATTAAGATCGCGATATCGCGATGCTTCTCCATTACCAGCATCACCAGCACAACCAGGATGTTCAGCGCAGCCACGAGCTCAATAAGGCTGACGGTGATGACACTAACCATCTTTTCCAGCCTGAGCGCATTTAGCAGAGAGCGGTTTTGTTCCATCCAGGTGGTGGCGACCAGCGCGGGGCCGATAATCTGATCAGCCTGCTTTGCAACTTGAGGCGCGTCGAAGATGTCGTCCAGACGCATTTCAATAGTGTTGACGACATCGTTCAAATCCAGCACCCGCTGCGCGGCCGGGAGTGAAGTGAACGCCCAAGCGGAATCCAGGTCGTAAAGACCAGATTCAAAGATGCCGGCTACTCTGAAATGGAAGAGGCTGGGAATCATACCCAAAGGCGTTAGTTCGCCCTGGTAGCTGATAACTGTGACAGGGCTGTTCAATTCGACGCCCGCCTGCTCTGCCAGCCGCGAACCGAGCACGATGGGGTATTCACCCGCTCTTTTTTCATTGAACGCTGCAAGAGATCCCGCCTTCAGATGCCTCAACATGTCTGGGACCGGCGCGCCATGGCCCAGCGGAACGCCTTTGAGTGTTCCTCCCGTGCCGCGGACCGGTCCTTTCAGGGCGACATCGCCATAGAGTCCGGGCGTTGCGCTGATTACGTGGGGCAGGCGCCGGAGTTTCGGGATGAGCCGCTCCCACCCGTCGATCCCGTACGCCGGGTTTCGCTCAAGGATGCTCACGTGAGATGTCGCGCTCAGCAGGCTATTTTGCAGGGTCGTTTGAAAGCCGTTATTAATCGCAAGGGCAATGATCAACGCGGCGACACCGGCCGCTACCCCGAAGATAGAAATGACAGTGATAACGGAGATTACCGTCTGTTTGCGTTTCGCCCTGAGGTAACGGAACGCGACCATCCACTCGAACCGGGACACTCGTCCCATTGTCAACCGCCCGACGTCGCGCAATCGGTACTATCCCGCACCTTGCCTGCTATCTGCTGCAGGTGCGGCTCGAGAGGCTTCTTCGGTACGACCGCCCCGCACACGACCTCCCCACGCGTCATACAGTTTGCTTTACGCTATGAATTCTAGGGACATCGATGAGGAAGAAAGTCCTGCTGGTAGCGTTGACCTGTTTTGGATTGGTCGCGGTGGTCGCAAGTACCGCCCCGGCGAAGCTGACGATCTACGATTTCAATCTGCCGGACATCGACGGCAAGATGGTCGCGCTCACTACCTTCAAAGGAAAAGTTCTACTGATCGTAAATGTTGCTGATGGGTCAAACTACACGCCGCAATTTGCCGAACTCGAAAAGGTGTATCAGACCTACAAAGGTCAAGGCTTTGTCGTCCTGGCGTTCCCGTCGAACGATTTCGGCGGCGAGGAGCCGGAGAACGAACAACAGATCAAGAGTTTTTGTGAAAAGAATTATCACCTGACCTTCCCCATTTTTGCGAAGATTCCGGTTCGCGGGGACGACGCGACCCCTTTGTTCCGCTATTTGTCAAAGGAGGCCAACCCCGAGCTGAAAGGCGCGGTGCATTGGAACTTCACAAAATTTGTGATTGACCGGAAAGGCGCGCTTACCGCTCGTTTTGAGCCGCCTGTATCGCCCGATGATCCCGAGGTACTCGTTGCAATTGAAAATGCGCTGAGCGGCAAGAAACAGACGAGTCCGTCGAAAGACGGCAAGGAGAGCAAAGAGAATCGGGCAGACCGGTAAGTTCCGGCACCTCCGTTCGGAGGCCCAGGTATGAGAAGTCGCGGCGTGGGCGGCGAATATAGTGCAGGCTACATCTTGGCCATAAGCGACATGAAGCGTTGGCAAAGTTACTAGTTCCTCATCCACCAGGCACCAAGGCTATAATATCGGAGACCTCGGGCCTTCAAGGGAATTAGTGGATAACGATAGGGTGGTGTTGCACGTCGAGGACGACGACGCGGCAGCTTACCTTTTTCGAGTGGCACTCGAAGAGGCGAACATTCGCGCGGTGGTCTACCGTGTTTCCGATGGCGAACAGGCGCTGGCCTTTCTGCACCATAGGCATCCGTACGAGCACGCTCCCAGACCGTGCGTGGCCATAATTGACCTCAATTTGCCTCGCGTGGACGGCTGGACCGTATTGACAGAAGTGCAAAAGGATTCAATTCCGGCCATCGTTGTAACGACATCCTCGGTCCGTAGCGACCGAACGCGTGCCCTCTCCGTCGGGGCGGTTGCCTATGTTGTGAAATCGAACTCGTTCGACGACTTCGTCCGCGAGGTTAAAACCGCTTTCGCCATCCACCTGCCTGATTGGCCGCAGATGCATCAGGAATCAATGACCATCCCGTAGCCACGGTTCTTGTATTGTTGTCATGCGTACGGGTACACGAACGCTAGTCCGGGGCGCATTGTAAACTGAGAGACGTGAGGCCCACCCCGCTGTGCTTTAGAGCGTGTTCATATTAGCCGGCATAGCTCAGTTGGTAGAGCGGCAGTTTTGTAAACTGCGGGTCGGGGGTTCAAGTCCCTCTGCCGGCTCCAAATCTGCGGTGTCCATTCCGGACACATGGTAAACAGATTGTTCCTAAGACATAGGTAACACTTTTGGCCCGAATGGATTTTCCAGGGGCTGCAAAGCTTTCTCCTCAAGATCGACATCAAATCCGCGCAACCATTGCCAGTGTCAGGTCGGGCGCTCCGAAAACATACGCCGGATATGAAGGTGCCGCGCCGGTTGAGAACATCGCAGAATGAGTCCGGGAATCGGAGTCCGCAAAGCTCAGTGTTGGGTCATCAGATCCCTCTAGCGCCCGAAGGAATCGGCCGCGAAAGATCGCCCTTCTCAATGGAGGCTGATCGGAATCCGGCAAGGCGGCGGGAGTGCCGCTGGTGCTCCCGCTGGCTTTGATGCGCGCCCGATCCACTTGGCAGTGAAACAGAAAGATGCCGATATCGAACTGCTAAGCGAGCTGAGACTTGCTTTGGTAGGGCAAGACGAAGTGTGGGACTTTCCCGACATAGTCGCCAGCCAGAATGGGGAAGATCCCACCTCGCAATCGCTCTCGATGGAAGAGTTAATTGAAATCGTGCTGGGGAGCAATCTAGGCGGCGAAAGAGGCTGATTTTGAACGACGAGTGCAATGACAACGGAAGATGTAAAACATTCGTGTTGATTCACGGCTCCTGGCACGGCGGGTGGGCATGGGATTCCGTTGCCGGCTACTTATCAGACAGGGGGCATCAGGCACATGCCCGACGCTCACCGGTCACGGTCCAAACGCGAAACGTCTTGGCGTGAAACACCATCACTGTGTCACCTCAGTTGTTAATTACATTCAGCGGCATGGGCTGAATCAAGTCATCCTGGTCGGGCATAGTTTCGGTGGGACGGTGGTCCAGAGCATAGCCGCCGCGATCCCGGACAAAGTCGTGCGTACTGTGTTTGTAGACGCCCTCATACTCGAACACAACGAGTGCGTAATGGATGTTTTGCCCGTTGAATACGGCGCCTTGTTCTGCGGCCTGGCAGAGCAGAGTTTGGATAACACGATGCTGATCCCTTGGGAAATTTGGCGCGACAATTTCATGCAGGATGCGCCAGAACCTATTGCGCGGCGGTACTGGCAGCGACTGTCCCCAGAGCCGAATCAGGTCAACCTAGACAAGTTGAACCTGAAACAGTTTTACTCACTCAGCGCTCCTAAGAGCTTTATCCATTGCCGTCAGGATAAGGCGCTGCCTGCTGGCTCCCTTCCATCCGCGAATGTCATCAAGGCTTGGAGCATTCAAACTGCTCGAGATGAATGGCGGTCACGAGGTTATGTTCACGCGGCCCGCAGAACTGGCGGACAAGATCATTGACGCCACTTCAGATTGAGTCTGGAGGAAAAACCACAAAATGCCGATCAGGTCACGGTACGGTTCGCAGGCACTCGTGTCACTCACATCGGAAGTTGCGGGCCTGTTGAGGGTCGCCGGCACCGGTGTACTGAGCGTGTTTGGGGTAGGCACACAGCGGGCGGCTGCGGCCCGGGAACGCTTTGCCGGTGGCAACGATGAAGTCAGGCGCCGCACCTTTCTCAACCCAGTTGACGGCCGCGCTAAGCATGTCGAAATGGTCGAGTCCGGGGCCGCCGTCGCAGTGAGCCATGCCGGGGACGAGGAAAATGCGACTCCATTGCGCAACTCTGTCCGCGCCCCCATTCGACGCTGCAAGTGATTTGTAGTAATCCAGCGTGTCGAGCGCGGAAAACCAAGGATCACTGTCGCCGTGGAAGAAGATGAGCTTACCGCCGTTCAGCGAGAATGCCGATAGATTCGTAAATGCAGGCTCGACCAGCGGATCGGAGGCATGCAGTGCTGCCTTATCGACGTCGAGTTCAGTTGCGGTCGTGTACGGGCCGAACAAGCCGCGGTTTCCAAGGGCGAGCAGACCCGGCACGACGCCCTTCATGGCAATTCCGGAGTCGTAAAGGAAGCCGGGATAAACCTGCGTGCCGTAAGCGTTCCTCGGGCCGGCAAAGGCTTTCTTGATGGCCGCAATTTTTTCGGGAGCGATGCAGCTCTCGCCCTGCCCGGCGTTGCACGCGAGAACCGCGGGATCGAAATCACAGCCAAGCGGATTGAAGATCATGCCATCGGCCAAGCCGTCTTGCGCGTCGCACTGTTTCATAAGCGCATCCATGAAGAGTTTGCGCTCGGCGTCTGTAAGAAATTTGTCGATCTGCGGCTTGCCGGATGCGTCTTTGGGTGCGGCTTGATTGTAGGCGACGGGTATCCATTGACCGATTGCGAGGTTCGAGAGGCCGGTGCGCATAGCCGGGTCGCCCGAGACGATTCCATTAAAGACAGTCGGATAACGCTGTGAAAGGATCATGCCTTCTCGACCACCTGTGGAACAGCCGACGAAATACGAATACGCCGCCGGTTTTGCATAGTAGAGTGCAATGATCTGCTTAGCGACCCCGGCCACCTCAGCGTTAGCGAGGAAGGCGAAATCGAGATAGGCCTGCTGATCACGCATAAACGAGAAATCGAAAGGGCCGGTTTTGGCCTTGTGTCCGGTATCAGTGCTGGCTACCGCAAATCCTCGCGCGAGCGCGGGCTTATCGCCGGAGTAGTTCGCCCCCGCGGGATAGGCGACAATGCCGTTACCGCCGCCACCACCCTGCATCATGAAGTCGCCGTTCCAGGCCTCCGGACCGGGTAGCGCCACGGCAAATCCGATTCCGAACTCCTGGCCGTCCACGCCTTTTCGGTGGTTGATGACGCCGTCAACACGGCAGTGCGCAGGAAGAGGTCCTATGGACGGAGCACCCGGATACAGCGGCGGGATTGTTGTGCCGGCAGCAATCAGCTCAGCTTTGGTGATTTCGACGGAACTAAGTTTGAGTTCATTCAACTCGGCGCAGTGATCGGACTGCCGGGCCTGCAGCGCCGGGAATGCACAGAAAAATGCCGCGGCCATTATCGAGATTCGTAGGTACCTCATTACTCTCCTACCGCATGGGATGTGAATTCTTGGGCCTGCCATATCATTGACGATGATGAGAAAGACTATCATGCGGTTGATTGGATTGGCCATGCTCATAGCCATAAGCTGCTGCTTCGCGCAGGACTCAGGTGATTTCAAATCAGCTAGTTCCAATGTTCTGGACGCGCCATATCCGCGGGTTGACGGCAGCTCACGCGTTGAGATCCGGTTAAAGGCGCCGGATGCCACGAAAGTTAGGGTTAATTTCTGGAGCGGGCCGAAGGCCGATATGGAGAAGCAAGCGGACGGATTTTGGACCTTCACAACGCCGCCCATGGCTCCCGGACTTCACTACTATACGGTGATCGTGGACGGCGCAGAAGTGAGTGATCCCGGAAGTACGGCGTACTTCGGCGGGAGCAAATGGGCAAGCGCCGTTGAGGTCCCGGAACCGGGTACGACGTATTACATGCCGGAGAACGTGCCGCATGGACAGGTGCGCGAAATTTGGTATTACTCAAAGGTAACTGGCACATGGCGACACGCCTTGCTGTACACGCCGCCGGCATACGACACACAGCCGAAAGAGCGCTACCCCGTACTTTACTTGCAGCACGGCGGAGGTGAGGACGAATCCGGGTGGACGCGGCAAGGAAAAGCGAATTTCATCCTCGACAACCTGATTGCAAGCGCGAAAGCGAAACCCATGATCATCGTTATGGCGAATGGCTATGCGCGGCGCGCAGGCCAGCCCGCTCCGAATCTCGCCGGAAAGACCTTCGGTTCGCCCGAGATGAGGAAGGCTATACAGGACATGATGTCTGCATTTGAAGACGATATGACGCAGGCACTCATTCCGTTCATCGACTCAACATTCCGGACCATACCCGACCGCGACCATCGGGCGATGGCGGGTCTTTCGATGGGCGGCATGCAGACGTTTCATGTGACCTTCGATCATCTCGAGCTGTTCTCGTACATTGGCGGATTCAGCGGAGCAGCCAATGTATTTGCAGCCGGTAACGACAAACTAGATACTAAGACCGCATTCAACGGTGCCATGGCTGACCCGTACGCGTTTGGCAAGCGCGTGCATTTGCTGTGGATCGGCGTAGGAACGGATGAGCCTGAGCGAATGAAGGAAGGCATCCAGCAACTTCACGCAGCGCTCGAACGGGCGAATATACAACACGTGTTTTATGAGTCCCCCGGCACCAACCACGAGTGGCAGACCTGGCGGCGCGACTTGAACGATTTTGCACCGCGACTCTTTCAGCAGGCCTCAAACTAAGGCGCGCGAAACGTTCGGATATTGCGATCGCCAGAGCAAGAAGCAGTGAAGCGTGAATGTAGGAAATTTTTCTATGTTTTTGAAAGTATGGAGCGGGAGACGAGAATCGAACTCGCAACCAACAGCTTGGAAGGCTGTGACTCTACCATTGAGTTACTCCCGCACGCTGCACTAAATGCCGCTTCTACCCGATGCGC
>JAFAMM010000029.1 GCA_019233375.1 Acidobacteriaceae bacterium | reverse complement strand
TGATGTGAAATTTCCAATTGATAGCAGGAAGACGGTTACGACGGCTGAGGATGCGATACCTGCGACAATACTGTACGACGTCACGGGCGCGCGAATGACGAGCACGACAAGAAGTACCGCGCAGGTTTGAAACACAACGAAGGTAACGGCTGTTAAGTTCTTTGCGCGCAGGACTGTCTCGAGCGGGATAGGCGTTACGAAATAGGTCTGGACGGCGGTCCGGTCCAGCCCGAAGGCGTTGAGCAGCAAGGCATCGCTCAGGAGTAAGAGTCCGTACAGATTCACCACGGGCAGGAAATTCTGATTCATCCATTGGGCCTGCAAGTCGCTACGCCCAAGCGTCACGGGTACGAATACAACGACGCTAAACACACACGCCATGCCGAAGAGGACGCGAAAACGAGGCATGCGCAGAAGCGATTCGAACTCCTTCTGAAGCAGGGCGGCCATGGGATCAGGAAGCACCCGCACAGGCCAGGAGCCCAAGTCCCGTCTGGATCGTGTCCGCGTGAATGCTTCATTAGCGGCAACACGAAAACTAGCTTCGTGTTTCAGGCTAAGTGCGAAAGTGAACCGCGCAAAGAAGTAGCTGAGCGCCGTCCAGCAGCAGAACAGAAAAGCACTCGGAATCGAAAACTGCCCAACGCTCAACGTGCCTAGCTGATGCCAAGGGGTAACGAAATATCCCGCAACATCAAGCAGGTAGCGCTGCGCTTGCGGGGCAAAGCCGCTGCGCAAAATCAACTGCGGGACGACAGCGATGCTGATCAGCAGGATGGCGAAGATCTCGCGGAAGCGGTTGCGCTCGAACGAATGCAGGATGAAATCACGAACTCCGAGTTGGAGAAAGAGGTTCAGCGGCAGAAACAATAGCGGGAGCGGTGCGGCCCACGCAGGTACAGCGGGATGGCGAGCCAGACCGATAGCCGCTCCGATGAGGACAGGCAGCATTTCGGGGCTGCTCGTGATACGAAGAAGTACTTCTATTCCGAACAGGGCGCCGTCGCTCACCGGATATACCTGCAGCTTGTTTAGCTGTAATGACCATCCGGTGCTCATGGTGAAAAGGGGGACGATCTGCGAATAGAGAAATACGCCGAGGAGTCCCGCCGGTACGAATTTCGCCAGATCCGGCATCGAGAGCGCCGGCAGTCTGATTGCGAGAAAGACTCCGAGTGATAGAAACATTCCGTACCAGAAAGCGGACAACAGCCACATCAGGACCGTGCCGATATTTGTGCGCGGCAGGTGGTTGCGGGTCGTGCGGAACTGCGCCCACGTAATGGCGCGAATCTGCTGCCACATGAGCCTAGAGCCAGTCAAGCTTTTCGCTATAGCGCTCGGCGCCTACCAGGCGGACAAAAATATCCTCGAGCGACATGGCCTCGCTGGCGGCCTGCTCCCGCAGTTCATGGACGGTTCCCTGGGCGATGACCTTGCCGCGGCTGATAATGGCGACCCGGTCGCAGAGGCGTTCCACCACCTCGAGCACGTGAGATGTCAGGAAAATGGTGGCGCCATGCTGCACTTGTTCGAGCAGAATGTCCTTCATCAGGCGCGCGCCAATCGCATCGACGCCTTCGAAGGGTTCGTCCATCAGGAACACGCGGGGGCGGTGAATAAGCGCCGCTGCCATGGCGAGACGCTTACGCATGCCTTTCGAATACTCGCCCACGAGCTTGCGCGGATTTTCAGCCAATTGAAACAGATCGAGCAACTCGTGCCCCCGCTCCTTCGCGAGTGCGCGGGATAGACCATACAAACGTGCAATAAACTCCAGATATTCGGCGCCGGTTAAGTAGTCGAAGAGCAATGAGTCATCGGGCACCAGGCCGATCTGCCGGCGAATGGCCAGCGAATCATCAGGCACCCTCAGCCCGAGGATCTCAACACTACCCGCGTCAGGCTGAGCGAGACCCATGAGCACTTTAATAGTCGTCGTTTTGCCCGCGCCGTTCGGGCCGAGAAAACCGAAGAAGCAGCCTTGTGGAACAGTGACGGTCAGGCCATCGACGGCATGCACGCCGTTATAAATCTTGTGCAGATCCCGGATCTCGATAGCAGGAGCCTGAATCGCTGAGTGACCGGCGTCAATGGTTTGCGGAGCAGTGGACATCGGCGTGCCTTCATTGATTTTGGCCCGAACGGCTATTCGGCGCGCCTTCCCCTGCGCGAACATCCGCCATGAGGGTGCCCATTTGACGCAGGATCGCTAGCTTCGCCCGTGTAACCTGGGCTTCCGCTTCGTACACCGCGATCCAGCGGTTACTTTCTTCGAGACGCGCCTGCTCGAGTTCACGGATGGGAACGCGCCCTTCGGCGTTCTGCGCCAGCCTGACCGTCAAATCCTCGCGGGCCAAATCGAGCTGCATGCGGGCAAGATTGCGGAGGCTTTCCGCTTTCTGCCATTGCTCATAGCAGTGGCGGGTGTCGGCCAGAATCTGGTTTCGCAGCTTATCCATTTCGATGCGCTCCTTGGACATGTCCGCGGCCGCCTGTTCGGCAAGACCTTTGGACTCGGGACCGACGAGCAACGGAATGGTGACCGATGCGCCGAGCTGTATGTTGTTGCGTTGGAATTTCTGAAAATACTGCTGGTAATTGTATTTCGCAAACAGCGCATACTGCGCAACCAGGTCGATCTTGGGCAGACGCGCGGCTTTGTAAGAGCGTATGTCGAGTTCTTTGGCTAGGACATTCGACTGCATCTGTCTCAAACTCCGGTTATTGCGCATTGCGAGATCAGCGGCTTCATTCTCGCTCGCCGGAATGACGATGCCGGCGAGATCGGAATCGAGCGGCTTGACGCGGTCGGTTGCCGGGTAGCCGACAGCCACTGCCAGCAGCATCTCGTAATAATCCTGATCGAGTTGCGCAGCCTGCAACTGCTGTTCGGACATCGCGAGATTGACGCGAGCGCGTTTCGATTCGATGGGGAGTTCACTCCCTTCCGTCACGGCGGCATCCATAGCTTCAACAACCTTTCGCAGACTCGGCAGTTGCGCGGCAAAGCTTTGACCCTGATGCTCGATTTCGTTAGCCGTCAGAAACAGGTCGGCGGCTCGATAGGCGACCTCGTCGGCCTTGGCCTGGGCCGCATATTGCGAGCCGCGCGCCGATTCCCGCGCTGCGGCGACCTCATAGCTTTCCGGCCGGTTGAACAGCGCCATATCCGTGCGAACCTCGAATAAGCTGGGAGCATTCCCTTCGATGCTATTCGGGTAGCCGTACGTGTAAGCGAGACCGCTGCCGCCGTAGACCTTGGGGCGGAACGGGTTCTGGGCCACGACGATGCCTGCTTCAGCATGTTGTTGATCCAGCCGCGCAAGCGCTACGTCCGGATTTTGCTGGGCTGCAAGCTCAAGCGTTTGCTGCAGCGTCATTGAGTGTACTTCGGCGCGAGCGCCGCTGCACAAGATCACGGCAAACCCGCAGAGCATGCGAAGGCGTCTGCTTAAGATCCCACTATCGCCCATATACAAGAAACGCGAAGACCGGCGGCCCCGTTCGGAGCACGCCGGTCTCAATCGTCGTAACACGCCGCTGGTCGAAACTCTCAGGTTAGGGGTGAGGGGTACCCGGAGTTTTCGCCGAGGCAGAGGCTCCAGATCCTACGGCTCCCGGTGTCTTGGGAGTTGTGCCGGGGGTTGCGGGCGTCGTTGCCGGACCGCCATTTGATGAAGTTTTGTCATACAGAGCCACGATGTCCTGCGTGATATCGATGCCGCTCGAAGCGTACAGCACGGGCGTCTGCGGGTTGCTGACGTCGAGGATCATGGTGTAGCCGTTGTCCTTGGCGTACTTTTCGATCACCGCCATCATGCGCTGGCCGAGACTCTGCAGCAGCCGCTGCTGATCGCCCTGCAACTCCTCGTTCGCATCTTGCATGTCGCGCTCGAGCCGTTTCTTTTTCTCGTCAATGTCCCGGGCGAGTTGTTGCCGCTTATCCTCACTCATGACCGTGCCGCCCTTGTTGTACTGATCCTGCAGTTGAGCGATTTCGGCCTGGCGCGAATCGAATTCCTTCTTCTTCGGTGCGAACTTGGCGTCCAGCTGTTGAGAGGCCTTCTGGCCGTCTTTGGTGCCCACGATGGCGCCCTGCACACTGATCACGCCGACTTTGTTTGGCTGTTGGGCATTGGCGCCCAGAGCGAGACCCGCCAACGCTGCCGCGGCCGCGATCAAACTACGTCTGATTACCATGTACTTCCTGATTCCTTCCGTGATTCCTTACTATCGTCACACACGCGGCTAACGCCCTTTGCGCGACCTGGCTAAAATGTCCTCCCGATTGAGAAGCGGAACAGCGAGCGCCGCTCATCAAACGGATATGACTGCCCGAAAGCTTGCAGCGCACTCTGGTATGTCACGTTGTTCGGGAACAAAGACCGGTCCGCTACTATCGGGGGCTGCAAAGTTGTATCGACTACTAAAGGATTATACGCCCAATAGACGCGGAACGGTGCATTTACCACCGGCATGAGCACCTGAAGTTCCAGACCGACCGACATGCGGGGCTTCTGGGTACCCGGTGCGATCACAGCCTGCTGAGCGAAATTTGCTTGTGGATATAGGGCATTCAATTGCGCAACGCGCCCGGAGTTCAGTCCGAGTTGTCCAGGAAATGACAGCAAATCGGCTCCGAAATCGACGAACGGCGCGAGTGTGATGGGGCCGATGATGGGGATCCGGTACTCGTAATTGAACACCGCCGCGGTATCGCCGCCCGGGAATATCAGTTGGTAGCTGGGTACCTGCTGCGTGACCGGCACCTCGCTGACCCCTCCGGAAGAATTGACGACACGCTGATAGCGCTGCGAACCGTCATTGTTCAGCACGTTCACCTGGATGCTTGTCGGTAGATACGCGACGGGGCTGATGGTCATGATGTCCCACCCGCGAATATCATTCTCCCCACCCATGTAGTAGCGGCTGTAAGGCGGAGCTACTTTCCCGCCATAGCCCGTGATCAGGCGGAAGTTCACGTGGAACCCCATAACGTTGCCCTTGAAAAAGCCGCGGCGGAAATACGCTACGTCCGCGGCCGGCTGAAGCGTATTCACGTTGCCCGCTATGCTTCCGGAAAAACCAAAGCTCAGGTTCGCGCGCAGACCGTGCGTCGGGATGATCGGGTGGTCGACGGTGTTGTAGGCAAATGTCGGCGTAATCGTGCTCGTCACGATGCCGCTCAGCGCGTTCGGACCACCCACCCCTTGGAAATCAAGATAATCAAAGTAGGTCGTAGCGCCCTGCGTTAGTGGCGTAAGGTTCTGAACACTATAGGAATAGCTCATGCCGACCCGGGCGAAACTGCGGCGCAGCGCATAGCTCATGAATGCGGTGAATCCCGCGCCATTCGAGACGTAGTTCAACAGACTCTGCGACGGCAACGAATTGTAATAAGAGATGAGATTCTGGCCCGCTAAAATCGACGCCTGCTGGCCTTGGTTGTAGCTATATCGCTGGTAGAAAACAGTGATGCCGGCCTGGATTGGTTTATCGAGAACGTACGGCTCCGTGAATCCAAGCGTCACATTATCGAGCAGCGTGCCGATTTGCGCACTGAGGCTCAGCGTTTCACCCAATCCCAGAAAATTGTTCGTGGAGTATGAAAATCCGATGAAGCTGCCCGAGATCGCCGACACACCGCCGTTCAGCTGAATGGAGTTCTTGCCACGTTCTTTTACTTTGAGCAGCAGGTCGACTGTGTTCGTCTTGGTGTCCCGCGTAATCTGGGTGGCGTCTTCCGGCTTGAGGGGCTCGAAATAGCCGAGCTGATTCAGCCGCAGAATACTCGTCTCCCAGAGCTGTTGACTATATAGGTCGCCTTCGTTCACGAGCAGCTCGCGGCGGATCACCCGGTCGCGGGTAGTGGTATTTCCCTGAAAATCGATGCGGCGAACGAAGAACTGGTGCCCTTCATCGACGTCAATGGTCAGGTCGATCTGATCTTTACCGCCCGGAACGATTTCAGGGTCGGGAGAAGGAACCATATCGATATATCCGAAGTTTCCATACAGTTTGCGAAGGTTTTCCAATCCCTTCTGCATCTTTTCGGTTGAGAAAACATCGCCAGGCGCCATATGAAACACCTGGCGGCCGATCAGATCCGGGGTCCGGAAGAGCTTCATACCCACAAACTGAAAATTACGCAGGTGGTACAAGTCGCCCTCCTGCACAAACATCGTGATATCCACGCGTTTGCCGGGCTTTGTTGACCACGGAACGAAGATGTTGTGGCCGGTAACATCGTAAATCTTTTCCGTGTGGTTGATCACACGCGCGGTGAAGTAGCCTCGCGCCATATAGTACATACGAATGCGCTCGGAATCTTCATCAAGCTTCGTGGAATCATATGTGCGCGCAAAGAGGTTCTCGAACAGAAGCGAATGGGGAATGCCGATCGGTTTGAGATTCTTCATGGCGCTGATTACCTGACGGGAGCTGAACGCGTGATTCCCGTCAATATAGATGTGCCCGACCTTCACCTTGGGACCTTCATCGATGGCGAAGGTGATGTCTACGCCACCGGGCGGCACCTGGCGGATCTGTGGTGTGACGGTTGCATATTGATGCCCGCGTTCAGCTTCATATTCCTGCAGAACGTTCTTCGCAGCCTGCACCTTGCCGGGATCAAACGTCGACTCAGGCGTCAGGTTTACGTGACGATCTTTGAATCTGTCGAGGATTTCGGACTTGCTGATTGACTTGTTCCCGGTGTAGTCGATCGTGTGAACGGTGCGTCTCTCGGTAACGACGAAGCGCAGGATAATTCCGCCGTTCGGACCGGGCTCAGTTTCAACACGCAGATCGTCGAAGCGGCCAGTGTTCCATAGTGCAATGAAATCGCGGTGAATGGATTCTTCATCGTACACATCGCCCTTCTTGGTGTAGATGAGGGCGCGCAGCGTGTCCTGTGGCACCTTGTGCTGCCCGCGAAATTCAACCGCTTCGATAATGTTCGGTCCCACCGTGGCGGGCGCGGCTTCCTGAACGCCGGCCGGGTTCTTGGGCGCGGGCTTCTGTGGAACTTCCGGCACGTTTTCGAAAGGATTCTGCTGTTGTGGTTGCGTCGGTTTCGGCTGTTGCGGTTTTGGCTGCTGTTGTTGCGCAGGCGGCTGCTGCTGCGTTGAAGTGCTCTGACCAGCTGTCGTCTGTTGAGCATCTAGCGCGTCAAATCCGGATTCAGCACCGGCGGCGAGCGCGGGCACTACAAGAAACACAAGCAGGAGGCTCAGGCTAATCAGGCACACTGCCGAGGCAGGCATACGCAGGCTCTTATGCCTGTGATGAATCATCTAAAAGCAAATCCTTTCCATGCCGCTGCACTGAGTCGATTGAGGCCCGACGAGACACTCCCCTGACGTGGCATGAACAGCAGTGGTTTCAGCGCAAACGAAATCCGCTGCCGCGAAGAAGACCCCAACGCGAACTCAAACTCCCTAGTGTAGCCGATGGTTCCACAACTAAAGACGCGCTTTCATATCGACCTAAGTAGACGCTAAACCCTGCAAATATGAGGTTATGGCAGAGTCTGGCGGTAATCCCACTCAGCCGCTGCGCGCTGATGTATGAGATCGAGATCGGCAGGTAGCAGGAAGCGGTCAAGTGCCAGTCCGCGCGCGGCGGCATCGATACGGAACAGGTAATCCTGCTTGCCCGCATAGCGCTCTTCGATCGATAAGCGCGGGTCGCCGGCAGCGAGTCGTGTAGTCCGGTTTCTGGCGAACGGTATCCACGAGCCAACAAACACGGCCGGCTCGGAAACCGCGCCAATGGCCGAGTTGCGAAGATTCCATCCGGTATAGGAAGCGAGCGGCACCGCAATCTCCGGCATGCGGATTCCGCCAAGTTCATTGCCGTCCGGGCCGACTTGCGGGATGAAGGTGGGGAATCCTGCGCCAACTACGGGCGGCTCCCCCGCGAAGTTCAAACGGTAAGCCTCGCGTTTGCGGTCGCAGGAACGCACGCCAGGGATGCGGGGGAAGTTCAGGCAGTCGATAGTGGTTAGTTCGCCTTCCGAGAGATGAGGGAAGCGAGAGCCGGGCGGCTCAGTTCCTTCCACAAGCCAAGCTTGCATCGCCATCAAAAGCGCACGCAGGCTGTAGCGATAGTCATTCGTATTTGTCAGGTTCTGCGCGGACGCGGGTGCAGGAGGAATGGAGCCGGTGGTGTGCTGCGAACCAGCGAAGAAATAGATGCGGGAATCGCGTGAGGGAGAAATATCGGACTTCCCATCCGCGGTTGTGT
>JAFAMM010000397.1 GCA_019233375.1 Acidobacteriaceae bacterium | reverse complement strand
CATCGAGATCCTCCTTCTGAAGAACCAATGCCGTCGCGTTGTTGCCGGGTTCCGTGCTGACCGTGTTCGTCGAGGTATCGGTAACGGTCACTTCCTGCCTTTGGGCCTGCACGGTCATCTTGAGGTTCGCCGCTGCGAATTGGCCGGAGGCCACGGTCACGGCGGCGACGCCTTCCTGCTGCAATCCCGAATAAGTGGCCGCCACAGTGTACGTGCCTGGCGAAACGCCCCGGAACGCGTATCCG
Source organism: Acidobacteriaceae bacterium (assembly GCA_019233375.1). GTDB lineage: Bacteria > Acidobacteriota > Terriglobia > Bryobacterales > Bryobacteraceae > Bog-105. Next base: position 5,472 of record JAFAMM010000397.1, on the reverse strand, counting down.
CCGTCTGCGCCCGTCTGTGTTGTTTGAACGGTTCCGTGCTCGTTTGCCAGCGTGACCGTGGCGCCCGGGATGACTCCGCCGGTGTTGTCCTTTACCACGCCATGGATTGCGCCCGTGGAAGCTGGGCGCATCGTCCGGTTTGTAGGCGCCTGCGGCCCTCCCGCGGTTTGCATCGCCAGCGCATGAGCGACGAATAATGTAGTTAAGCTTAGCCGCGCAGAAATCACACGTTTGGCGTAAGAATGCATGTATCCCCTGAAAACTATCTGTCGCGAATTACGGGCTGCAGTTACTGCGGCGCTGCTATCTCGCCCAGACCCCAATCGCCACCGAGCGACGCTCCGGCTTCCCGTGCAGGCGCGGACTGCAAAATCGGTTCTACTCCGGCGATGATATTCGTTGCAAGAAGCTGCCGGTTATCGGTACCCGTTGCGATGCCGGCCACCACAACCGCATCTCCCGGCTTCAAGCCGGAGACAGGCTCTGACGGCAGGCGCTCGATGATTTGCGAGATGTCGCCGTTGCCGCGCGTGCGCAGTCCGATACCGGGCGCGCTGGCCGGTCCGCCGGATGTCGCATTGTTCGCGCCGGTCGCTGGCGGGCGGCCCTGACCTCCTGCGCTCGCGTTCGCATCGCCTGTCTCTCCACGAGCACTCGGGTTTAGGCGCCTCGCAAGCGCCATCGCAAGCTGCGGGGGCAATTTGCGGACTGCGGATGCATCATTGAGCGTGACCTGGACGGGCTGCTTGTTTGCGAGGCTCTTAATGGTCAGGCTCTTGGCGTCTGGCGCGATCGAAACGATGGTGCCGCTTACCGCCCGGAAGGCTCCCGAGTAGAGGCGGGTAGCGGTAATACTCGAGTTATCCGCGCTCCGGTTTCCGATAATGCGAACCTGGTCGCCAGGCTGAATATCGCTGAAGCTTGAGGGCACAGGCACCGCGGGCGTCTGCGGCGAGTACCGGGTAAACTGTGTCTGTTTTGATGTCTCGACAATGAGCGGTTTCGGGCCCTCCGGCGTGCGTGTCGTGATGGTCAATTTCTCCGCCGAGGGATCGATGCTATTCACCACTCCAGAGGTGCTGTGCAGCCAAGCGGCTGCTTGCGCTTGCCGCGCCGACTGAAGATCCCGCGCTGACATGAGGATGACAGCTCTGGCCGCGATGGAGTTGGGAGTGTCCCCGGCCGGCGTTCCGCGGACGTCAACCCTGTCTCCCGGCTGAAGGTCATCGGCGGTAATTCGTGTTCCGCTCTTCAGATCCTTCGCGCCTGGGCTTACCTTGATCAACGTGCGCGTGTTCGCTAGTTGAATTATCCGTTCTGTACCCGTTTTATCTTCTTTGACCGTGATGGTGGGAGCAGCAGTATCAACCGCGGTTACTGTCCCGATCACGTTGATCAGGCCTTTGGCCGGCGCCGCGGCATCCTGCGCCTCACCAGTGGCGGCCATCAGGCTCAAAGCCGCTAACAACAAGATGCAGTACTTTCTCATAGCGATGGGCGTACGGCAAGTCCCGACCGAATGCGCATGTAAGTTATCAGGGCGACAGCATGAGATGAGAAGTTACGCGCCTAGGGGGTTCAGGAGCTCAAATTAGCTTGTGGTAACTACGCCTCACGAAAAAGAACGGGCACAGGCGCCTTTTGAGCTCCTGTGCCCGAGTAGTGCTGAGTGATTCGATTTCGAGATTTAGGCTGCGTTGACCAACAGTTCGTCGAGGTTATCGTTGCCGTCTTCGTGGTTGCGGTCCGCCTGCTCCTGGCACTGGATGCAGAAAGGCGCCCATGGCACCGCAGCCAGACGCTTCGGGCTAATCTCCTCCTCGCAGTGGAGGCAGATGCCGAACGAGCCATCTTCAATACGACGAAGGGCCGATCTTACATTGCGCAGGAGGTTCGACTCGCGGTCCAGATTCCGGATGGCGAGCTCGCGCTCAGCGGCGTGCTGCACCTCATCCAGCGCGTCTGCACTCTTTTCAATGGTGATTGCATCGCGATTGCGAACGATCCGCTCCAACTCGTCCTGCTTATTCTCCAGGATCTTTTTGAATTTGCTTAATTCGGTCTTCGTCATTTCTGTTCTCCTTACTTACGACTAGCTTTGCCCACTCAAAAAACATTTCGAAGCAGCCAAGTCTGACCCTTTAGACGTAGGCTTTCTCAAAAAGGTTCACCAACGGTATCACAACCTCTGCTGCTAGTGGAAGGCGATAATTGCCTAGTACTGCGGCAAGGAACCAGGTGGAGGAAGCCGGATGTGTCCGGAACCTTCGAATCATACCACACGCCCTAAGCAATTTAATAACCAAGCACAAAGTCAATCGAAAACTTCAAGGTTGCTCCGCTATTCTGCTTGACACCAGGGCAGACTCAACGAAGGCTGCCTCACGTCCGCGGCATCTCACGTTTGACGGCAATGTCTTACCACGCAACAATATGCCTGCCGCTTTCAAGCTTTTCAGCATTCACTCGCGACAGCGACGCCGCGGGACGGCAGGGGTTTCTCCGGGTGACGCGCCGAGAACGAACACCTAACTGAGCGCGCAAACTAAGCTCACTCTTTTGCGTTAAGGTGCCGTTCGGGCCGGGAAATTCTCAGCCCGCACGGAAAGAAAGTAAGCGCGCAATGTAAAGTCTGGACAATCGCAATCTAGACGGCAGAGCACGGCGCGCTCGCCGGGCGAACTTGAACGAGGCAACTGAAGAAAGTCGGACCTTCTCCCATATCGGTCAAGCGGTCGGAGATGAGGCAGTTGATTCCCCGGCGGCCGATAGCCCGTTTGTTCCAGCGCACACTGCGCGCTACAACGCATCCGGGCTGCACGGCGCTGCTGATTTCAGCGTGCAGGAAACAACTGCCGCGGTCATTGAACACCTCGAGCAGCATTCCATCCGCAATGTTTCGCGCTCGTGCGTCTGCCTCGTGAAGAGCCAGACGTGCTGTCTGCCGGTCGACCTCCGCGCGATGGCCGAAAGTCGAATTCATGCTGTCATCGTTCTTGCTGGAAATCAGTTCCAGGGGATAGCGCGCGGCGAGGGAACGATCTCCAAGGCGTGATTCGCAGGGCGGAGTGTACTGGAGCGATTCCGCGCCAAACTCAAATTTCCCGCTTTTGGTACGGAAGCCTCCATCTGCGAACGGTAGAAAGGGCTTGCCGGGCGGGCTCAGGTTGAGCCGGACGGAACCTTCGCGTTCAAGCGACTCCAGCGTGATTCCCCGCAGGTAGGGATTTTCGCTCGCGAGCGTCTGACGGATCATGTCGTCTTCGGTGTCGTCGAAGCAGCTCTCGGTGAAGCCCATCCGTTTTGCGAGCAGCCGGAAAGTTTCGACGTTCGGTTTCGCTTCTCCCGCCGGGCGCAGGGCCGGACGGGCGAGTTGCACGTAGTAATGGCCGTACGCCAGGTACAGATCGGTATGTTCCAAAAACGTGGTTGCGGGTAGTACGATGTCGGCGTAATCCGCTGTGTCTGTCTGAAATTGCTCCAGTACTACTGTGAACAGGTCGGGGCGGCGCAGCCCAGCGAGTACTTGGTTCTGATGCGGGGCGATGGCCGCCGGGTTTGAGTTATAAACGACCAGCGCGCGCACGGGCGGGCCGGTCAACGCGGTCAGGGCGTATCCCAGGCGAGCCATGTTGACGAGACGTGCCTCTCGTCCGAGCGGCGAAAGGAGCTGAATATCTGGACGCTCCAGCGCAGCCGTATTGAAACCGAAGGCGCCGGAGGTGGTCAGTTGCAGTCCTCCGCCGGCATGCCGCCACGCTCCGGTGAGTACCGGGAGAGCAGCAATAGCTCTCACGGCCGCGCCGCCGCGCTCACTCCGTTGTACTCCGTAGTTGAGTCTTATGGTGGCCGGCTGCGTGGTTGCGTACTCACGAGCAAGAGCCTCGATCTCCTCACTTGGAATGCCTGTGAGCTGTGCGACTCTCTGGGGCGGATATTCGCTTACCAATCGGCACAATTCAGTAAGACCGTTCGAGTACTTGCGGACGTAATCCTCATCCGTCAGCCGCTCGCGCAGGATGACATGGATGAGCCCGAGCGCCAGCGCCAGATCAGAGCCCGGATGGATGGGGAAGTGCTTGTCCGCGGCACGGCCGGTGCGGTTTTGAAAGGGGTCGATCACATAAAACCGGGCTCCGCGGCGCCGCGCCTCGACAATAAACGGCCATAAATGGACGTTCGTTCCGAGCACGTTCGCGCCCCAGGCAAGAATCAGGCGCGAGTGCGCAAACTGCTCAGGCTCGGTTCCGATTTTGATTCCCTGGGACAGAGTCAGGGCGGCGCCCCCCGTAGCCGAGCAGATGGTGCGGTTCAGTCGCGAGGCGCCCAGGCGGTGGAAAAAGCGCCGGTCCATGCCGGCGTTGTTCAGCAATCCCATGGTTCCGGCATAGCTGTAGGGCAGGATAGCTTCCGGTCCGTCGTGATCAGAGATGTGCTTCAAGCGGGCGGCGACCTCATCCAAGGCCGCGTCCCAACTGATTCGCTCAAAGCGTCCTTCGCCCTTTGCGCCAATTCGCCGCAGCGGGTGAAGCAGGCGTTCCGGATGGTATTGCCGTTCCAGATAGCGCGCGACCTTGCCGCAAAGGAAGCCTCGCGTCACGGGATGGTTCTTGTCGCCTGAAAGCTTTTGCGCTTTGCCTGTGCTATCCACTTGCACGAGCAGACTGCAAGTGTCCGGGCAATCCAGGGCGCACACAGATCTACGAGTCTCGGGCACGATTCATTCATTGTCGCTGAATCGCGACTTAGAACGAGATCTGTCCCTTGAGGAACAGGGCCGCGTGGCCGGAAATCTTCACGCGGTCGCCTTCGAGCTCGCAGAATAGCTCTCCGCCTCTGGGAGATACCTGGCGCGCATGCAGCTTCGTCTTGCCTAGGCGCGACGCCCAGTAAGGAGCGAGCGTGCAATGGGACGAACCGGTGGCCGGATCTTCGGGGATACCCTGCGCAGGCGCAAAAAAGCGTGAGGCGAAATCGCAATCGCGTCCAGGTGCGGTCACAATGACTGCGAACCGGTCAAGTTTGCTGATCGCCGGCATGTCCGGACGGAGCGCCTTCAGTTCGTCTTCCGAGTCAAAGACGACCAGATAATCCCTGGCAGCCAGCACCGCAGCAGGCTTTCCACCGAGGGCTGGCAGGAGGATGGGATCCGGCTCTACCGCCTGCGGCGGCCGCGAAGGAAAGTTCATCGCCAAGCGGCCACCTTCCCGCCTTACGGCCAGTTCGCCGGACTTGGTGTCGAAACGGATCACATCCGCGTCATACCCGAGTTCCTCAAAAAGCACGTGCGCGGAGGCGAGGGTCGCATGGCCGCACAGGTCCACTTCGCACACCGGAGTGAACCAGCGGAGATGGTAACGGCCATCATTCTTCACAAAAAAAGCGGTCTCAGCGAGATTGTTTTCCGCTGCGATCGACTGCATCAGGTCATCCGGAAGCCAAGCTTCGAGCGGACATACGGCTGCCGGATTG
>JAFAMM010000327.1 GCA_019233375.1 Acidobacteriaceae bacterium | reverse complement strand
CGCACAGCAGCAGCTCTGCTTCAGCGGCGACTTTTGATGTCGAGATGAAACACGCGACTGAAGCGGTCCGAGGGGCGCGAGTACAGGTTATCGGCGCTGATAATCAGCGGGTCGACATACGGCTGATGGAAAAAGGGAGCGGTATGGCGATCAGCGTAACGAGTACGGATGCCACACTTACACGCGCACTTCAGGACCATGTTCCCGATCTCGCGGCACGTCTGGAGTCGCAGCACTACCACACAGAAACATGGACGCCGGCCGCGAGCGGTGGGAGCGCTTCGGGCGGAAAAGGCGATGATTCGCAATCGGGCGGAAGCCGCTCCTTTGGCGGCGGAGGCCAGCAGCGTCAAGGTGAAGGCGACAAACCCAAATGGGTGCAGGAACTGGAAAACAGTAACAACAGCTCAACTACCAAGGAGATTTTCAATGTCGGCGGTCAGCAGTTCTAATTCTCTATACCAGCAGCTTGCGGCAGAGAGTCAAAATTCTTCAACCACGAGTTCAAGTAACAGCACGGACTCGCTAGCAAACCAATCCACTTTTTTGCAACTGCTTGTTGCTCAGCTGAAGAATCAAGATCCGACGCAGCCGGTGGATGGGACGACCTTTGTGACACAGCTGGCGCAGTTCAGCGACGTCGAGCAAAACCTGGCGATGCGGCAGGACCTGGATGCAATGAGTTTGAAGTACGACGGATCGAATAGTACGACTCCGGCTGCGGCCAGCAGTCAATCGGGCACTGGCAGCCACAACACCACGACGGGTAGCAGCGGGAATTAGCAGGAAGACCACATGTCAAGCACATTTTCGATTGCGCTTTCAGCTTTGCAGGCCCAGTCGGAGGCGATCGACGCCACCGGCAACAACCTGGCGAACGTCAATACGGACGGCTTCAAAGGAAGCATGACGGATTTCAAAGATCTGTTCAGCCAGTATCTGGGCGCGGATTCCGGCTTCTCTGTCGGGCTCGGCGTGGGAGTTCCCATCAACAACACGCTGTTCAGCCAGGGAGCGATTTCGACGAGCACCTCCCCGCTCGCGACCGCGATTCAGGGGAACGGTTTTTTCGTCGTGCAGAGTCCGAACGGGGAGCAGTTGTTCACGCGTGACGGGAACTTCACGGTGAGTTCAGCCGGCCAACTACAAACACAGACAGGCGAAACCGTACAAGGCTGGCTGGCGGACTCGACGGGCGCGATCAACGCGAATACCACTCCGACCAGCATTGTTCTGCCGACAGGATCTGTTTTGCCGCCTCAGGCAACGCGGAACATTTCAATTGCGGCGAACCTCGATTCGACCCCGGCATCGCCGACGACGCCGAACACCTGGTCGACAACACTGCAAATCGTCGATTCGCTGGGAAACACGCACGATCTGCAGATCCAGTTCACGCAGAGCGCCACCACTCCGAGCAACTGGGCGTATCAGGTGACTCTGCCGAGCGGTGATCTTGCGGCGCCGCCAACGGCTCCGCTGGCCTCGGGCACGCTCACGTTTGACAGCAACGGGAATCTAACATCGCCCGCTTCTACAGCGGCCCCGATCGCCATTACGGTTCCCGCGCTGGCCGACGGCGCAACCTTAGGAGCCGGCGGCAGCAACGTCATCAATTGGAGTCTTTACAACGGCACTTCCGGCATGTTGACGCAGTACGCGCAGGCATCTGCGAGATCCGCGGGAAACCAGGATGGCGTGCAAGCCTCGCAGTTGACGCAAGTTTCGATTCAGAACGGCGGGCAGGTGGTGGCGACATTCTCGAACGGACAACAAAAAGTAGAGGCGCAGCTTGCGATTGCTGCTATTGAGAATCCGAACTCGTTACAAAATGCCGGAAACAACAACTTCGCGGCCACGAACAACACAGCGATTCCGGCCATTGGATTGCCGCAGACAGGCGGTCGCGGAGCCATTCTGGGCGGGGCGCTCGAAGGATCGAACGTGGATCTTGCGACGCAATTCACCAATCTGATCGTCTTTCAGAGCGCGTACCAAGCTGCTTCGCGCGTGATCACAACGGCAAATCAGATGGATCAGGATCTGCTCGGCTTGATTCACTCGTAGTGAACAGCCGTAAGAGTCCGGCCCTCCGGCTGCTAGAACACCCGACGGTGCAGACGATCGATAGTGAACTTCGCGGTATCGGCTACGGCCATTACAGCCATGACTCCGGCCTGAATGGGATCGGTTACAACCAGATCGGAGGCGTCGGGCACGCTGCCCGCCATGTTAAGGCTGATCACCAGCAAGCCTTCACCGCGGACTTCTTTTACCGCCGTTTCGATATCACCGCCCATCAAAGATCCGGCAAGCACGAGCGCACGCACACGCGCCAAGCGGCGAACCGCTCGGACCGCGGCCGCTAAGGCCTGTTCTCCGACCAGGGGGATCGTGTCGATCGAGATATGTTCGCCTCGGATGTTGTGGCGGTCGGCCTCACTGATGGCCCCAAGGGCGACCTGGCCGACCTGAGCACCGCCACCCATGATGATGATTCGCTTACCGTAGACTTTCTGCAACGGTTCGACGGCGGTGACGGAACGGACCACCGGCAGCGCGTGGAGCTCTTCGATGAGGGCCTGCTCCGAACCGGGCAGATCCACCTCGAAGTAAACGCGCGTATCCACCGGGTGGTCTTCGATGATGGACACGGAACGGATATCGCCCTGGTGGCGCGCAATGACTCCTGTGAGCTGGTGCAGCACACCGGGAGCGCTGACGGTCGCGACGACCAGGCCAAGCCGGCCGCTGAAGAGTTCGGTCAGTCCGTTACCTCGTATTTCTTGAGCAGTTCCGGCCAGACGCCGCGCGCTTGCAAAAGCAGTTCGATGACTTCACGAACGGCTCCCTGCCCTCCCGGCACGTCCGTGATTGCGGTAGCGGAGCGCTTCACCTCGGCACGCGCGTTGGCGGTGGCGAACGAGAGGCCCACGCGCCGCATGATTACCACATCCGTTAGGTCGTCACCGATATAGGCAACCTGCCGGGGCAACACTTTCGCCTCAGAAAGGATTTGCTCAAGCAGGGGAATCTTTTCGATGTGGCCCTGAAACACCCAGCTCATGCCGACCTGACGCGCCCGCTCCGCTGTGGCCGGTGATTCGCGGCCGCTAATAACGCCGGTCTTGATGTTGTACCAGGCGAGCCAGCGGAGCCCGATACCGTCCTGTGAATCGAAGCCTTTCGTTTCGACCATTTTGCCTTCGTGATTGGGGACGAGGTACAGCCGGCCGTCTGTCATGACGCCATCGACGTCCATCAAAAGCACCTGGATGTTCGAGGCGAGCTGATGAACCTGTTCTTCCGTCGCGGGAGGATTGATTTGCATTTGTACTGTGGGATGCGGCTTAGAATGACTGTATTGTCCGAACCGCTGATCGCTCGGATAGGGGGAATCCTCACTCGTTATAGCATGCTGCCGCCGCATACCCGGGCGGGCATCGCGGTGTCGGGTGGGGCTGATTCAGTGGTGCTGCTGCACATCCTGCACCGGCTTGCCGGAAGCCTGCAGATCGAGCTGTTGGCTCTGCACGTGAATCATCACTTGCGCGGCGCCGAATCGGATGCCGACGAGCAGTTCGTCAGAGAGTTGGCGCGCGATCTCGGAATCGATTGTGCGATCGAGCACGCGAGCGTGCAGGGCAGCAACCTTGAAGAAGGTGCGCGCGAGGCGCGGCGCGCGTTTTTCTTCCGCCTGCTGAAGGAACAAAAACTCGTTTCCCGCGTGGCGCTTGGGCACACTGCAAGCGACCAGGCGGAGACGGTTCTATTCCGCCTGCTGCGTGGCACCGGATTGGCAGGGCTGGCCGGGATGAGTGTGGCAACCCCGGAGGGGCTGCTTCGACCTTTACTGACCACGAGCCGGCGGGAGGTTCGCGCATGGGCGCAGACGGAGGGCATCGCATGGCGCGAGGATTCCTCAAACCAGGACCCGCGCTTCGCCCGCAACCGGCTGCGTAACGAGTTCCTTCCGGCGCTCGCGGAGCAGTTCAACCCCAAACTTGAAGACACTCTCGCCAGGATGGCTCTGCTCGCGCAAGCCGAGGAGGATTACTGGGCGGCGGAAATCGAGGCAGCGTTTGCTCGACTGGCTCGGCAAACGCGCTTGGGATGGGTGCTGGATGTACCCGCTCTGAAGCGGATGCATGTGGCAGTCCAGAGAAGAATCATCCGCCGAATGGTGGCCCGAGTGCATGGGGACCTGCGCGGCACGGACGCCGAACATATCGAGGCGGTGCTTGCGCTGTGCGACTCCGAGCAGGGCCATGACCGTGTGCTGATCCCCGGGGCGGACGCACTTCGCTCTTTCGGCCAGCTTCTGATGACAAAACCGGGAACTCTAAGCAATGAAAAGCGTCACTACCGGATAGAAGTTTCACTCGGCGCGGAGCACCAGCTGCCGTTTCATTCAGGTTTGCTATGCATCAGCCCTGTCAACGAAGAGCCCTTCATTTGTGTTAATTTCAAGAAAGATCACGATTCTCGTCTAGAAGTTGCCTATTTGGATGGTGAGGCGGTGGCTCGGCACGGCTCTCTCTTCGTTCGCAATTGGGAGCCGGGAGACCAAATCTTGCGCTCAGGACATCAATCCGCCGAGAAGTTAAAGTCGTTGTTTCAAGAGCATCGTGTACTGCTCTGGGATCGGCGGCATTGGCCTGTAGTCGTGAGCGGCGACGAGGTAGTTTGGGCGCGGGGGTTTGGGGTGGCGGCGACGTTCCGGGGAACAATCGAAAGCCGTCGAGCTCTTCGGGTGACGTACCGGACCGAGTAGCCGGAGGAAGCGTCAGGCGTCATGAATCGAAAGTGAATGGATTGACGTCTTTCTATATGGAGATATAAGCGGAGGATCGTACCGCAGCGGCACGATATCAGCCGCGAGAAGGTGAGTTCATGAGTTCAAACGTAAAGACCGCCGTTTTTTGGGTGGTCATTATTTGTGCGGTCGTCCTGGTTTACATGGCCGTCAAGACCGGCAGGGGGCCGACGCCGACGACTCTTACGCTTTCAGATTTCGTCACGGCGGTTCAGGACGGGAACGTCAAGGACGCCGGCATAACCGGCACAGAAGTGCAAGGGACGCTGCTTGAAAACGGAGTTGCAAAGCCGTTCCACACCTCAATTCCGCCGAACTATCCCGAGATCTACAAGATGTTGCTGCAGGACAAGAAGGTCAAGGTCACCTGGAAAGACTCAACCGGCAGCGGCTGGATCAGCATTCTTTTCAATGCGGTGCCTGTTTTGATTCTGCTTGGCTTGTGGATCTTCATGATGCGGCAAATGCAGAGCGGCGGTAATAAAGCCTTGAGCTTCGGCAAGAGCCGCGCCCGGCTGCATTCTTCACAACAGAAGAAAGTGACATTCAAGGATGTTGCGGGGGTGGACGAAGCCAAGGAGGAGTTGCAGGAGATCATCGAATTCCTGCGAGAACCGCAGAAGTTCCAAAAGCTGGGCGGGCGAATACCGAAGGGCGTGTTGCTGATCGGACCTCCCGGTACCGGTAAGACGCTGCTCGCGAGGGCGATCGCCGGGGAGGCGAACGTGCCGTTCTTTTCGATCTCTGGATCTGACTTTGTCGAGATGTTCGTTGGCGTGGGCGCCAGCCGCGTCCG
>JAFAMM010000053.1 GCA_019233375.1 Acidobacteriaceae bacterium | reverse complement strand
TCAAAACGGCCTGCGTTGAATCTGCAACCGGTTGTCAGCTGAGCGAAAGCAGACGCCCCAAGTTGTTGTAAATGTTAGGAGTAGATAGACTGGTTAGAGCAAAGTCACTTTACTTGGGCGCAGGGGGTCGGGCGTTCAAATCGCCCCGCCCCGACCAAACCTCCTGCTCGATTTCCGAAGGAACTTATTCGATCCAACTTTCATACTATTTAGCTGATCCTTTGCCATACTCTGCCAAAAGTGTGCCCGAACCCGGGCCCAGAAATGCCCTGTGCTGCGCCAAACCCGAACCTGCTTCATTTGCAAGGCGGTTGAGTTTGGCCAGCGCCTCGCGTTTCATCTGTAGGTTCATTTGTGAGTCTCGCTGTCGATTGCTCTCGTGCTTATCAGGCAGAGATCCTGCTGGTTGCTGCGTTATCTCGCTGGCCGATTTGACAAGCGCGGCCTGATATTCTCCCAGCCAGCCTCCCCAGCCGACCCCAGAAGCGCTTCAGACGAGTATGTTCTAGAGCGGACAAAGAGTGAGTCGGTTCATATCAGGCGCAGACCGCAGCCGCCACATTGATCGGGACGCTAGCAATTTTCTCCGACGGAGACCCATGTAACGCGTTTACTGCTTCGGGAGATCGATCAAGACGACATCCGAGTTCTCGCGCAAACGGTCGAAGACAATTCGCTTGCCATCGGGGGTGATGTCGAAGGTCCGCATGGTGCCGCGGTCCTGAAGGTTCGTGAGCGGGCGGGACTTCATTGTGGGGAGATCGAGTATCCAAAAATTTTGTGATGTGAGCAGCCCCTGCATGTAGATCATACTCTTCCCGTTCGGTGAAAAGCGTACGCGTTCACCAAGCCGCCGCACGCTAATCTCGGGCAATTCCACCTGAGTGCCATTTGGGCGTACTGCTAGCAGCGGAGCGAAGGTTCGCACATTCCTTCCCGAATATACAATGAGATCTCCCGCAGGAGACCAGACGGGATTGAGCGCTTGCCCGGCTACCAACCGAACTGGCGAACCGCCCTCCAAAGGAATCTTGAAGAGCCCTGGGCCAGTGCCATCACTGCCGCCAGTGACGATCCACTTTTCGTCGGGCGACCAGCAACCCGCGCCTTGCACTTGAATTGTGTCTGCTATCGGCTGAATCTCGGCGCCATCTGAAGAGAGGATGTGGAGCTGGCGCTTTCCGGTCCGCCTTAGGACGATGGCCACGTGTCTCCCATCCGGCGAAACGGCCGGTGTCTCGAGTAGCGCGCCATCAGTGCCCTTCCAGATTTCAAACGCCTGTCCGTCCCGATAACGCCACATGCTTCCGCCGGGCCCTGATGAAGATAAGTAGAACATGAACGCAGCCGCAAATCGTGGCGAAAACGCTTGAACGCTCGGCACAGCAAACGGCATCACGTCCCGTTCTTCGGCCACGCGATTGAGAATCGGAACACTCCAAAGACTCGCCTTTGGGTTGCCGATGGTGGCCACTAATTTGCGGCCATCTGCGCTGGCTGAGAGTGAGGTGTAATGCTCCAGGCCGAAGCTCACGCGGCGCGAGACTTTTTCTTTCAGGTCGAAGGCCCAGACCCACGGTCCTGAACCATCGGCATCGCTTGCGACGTAAAGTACAGTGTGGCTGCCAATAGGCGTGGGATAAGCGACGTCGGCATTGAGCTTCGTGAGGCGTTCTGGCTTTGCGCCCTCAGGCGAGATGCGCCATAGATCCATCTCCTTTGTCGCGGGCGTCCCGTGCACGAAATAGATCCCGCGGCCATCAGGCGACCACGCTGGGAAATGGTTGTGAATCTCAGGCCCGCCCTGGAAAATCCGGCGCGCGTTCGCGCCCGTGCGCTCCGCTACGAATAAGGCATCACCATCGCCGAACGTGTGGTAGACGATACGTGTACCGTCCGGCGACCACGCAATGTCAGCGGCCTTTTCATTAAGGAAATTGCGCGGGGTGCCACCCGTTAGTGGAAGCAGCCGTAAGCGCATTCCCACATCACCGCCGCCCAGCCAGATCTCCGATCCATCGCCCGAAAAACCCACGCTTCGCAGCGGGCCAGGTAGTGGGCCCACCTTTCCGTGAGTCAGATTTGTTTGGCGTCCAGAGCCGATCTGTGTGAGCCATATATCGAATGGCCCGTCGTGATCGGAAACATAGGCAACGAATCTTCCGTCCGGCGAAATCGCGGCTTCCGTGCTTTCGAAATCAGTCACCCGGGTAAATTGAGCCCCTTCGAGCAGAGGTGCTGAAACCGCCGCCGGACGCATTATCTCCCAAACAGCACATCCGATCGCCACAGCAGCGGCCATTGCCCATGGTACCCAGGCGCGCCCCTTCCTTTTTTCGCGGCGAGGCGGTGCTTCTGTCCCACTCCCCTTTGTGAAGCGCCGTAAGTCCACGACCACCTCTCGCATCGATTGATAGCGATCGTTCGGGTCTTTGTCTAAAGCCTTCTCCGCGATGATTCGCAGTGAGAGCGGCACTTCTTCACCCAACGGTTGCGGCGGGCAGTGAATGATCGCCTGCAACACTTCGGCGTCCGTCTTGCCCCGGAAAGGCAGCCGACCGCTGAGCAACTCATACAAGAGCACTCCGAACGAGAAAACATCGGAGCGAGCATCCACCGGTCGTCCCGAGGCCTGCTCCGGCGACATGTACGCGATCGTTCCCCAAATTACACCTGGCCTTGTGACTGACTCACCTGCCGTGGCGGTTACGTTGTCTTCGGCGGCTTGGGCTAGCTTAGCCAGCCCAAAATCCGCCAGCTTCGCATAGCCACTCTTACTCACTAAGACATTAGCCGGCTTGATGTCGCGATGCACGATATTCGCATGATGCGCAGCGGCGAGGGCATCCGCGATTCCGATAAGCGAATCGACGATTTCACGCGGCTGGCGCTTTTGCCGGCGAGCCCAGTCCCTGAGCGTGCCGCCACCGACAAACTCGGTCACCAGATATTGCCGACCCTCAAACTCGCCCGCGTCGTAAACGGTAACGATATGCGGATGATTCAACGCAGAGGCCAGTTGGGCTTCACGCTGGAACCGGCGCCGGCCGGCGAGATCCGCGGCACTCTCCGAGAGAAACTTGATCGCGACTTTGCGGCGGAGCCGCGTGTCCAGAGCACTGTAAACCTGGCCCATGCCGCCAGCGCCTACCAGACGTTCGATCTGATATGGGCCCAACTGCAGTCCTGTTGGCAGCAAACTGTCGGCAGATTGCTCCAATTCTCCGTTTGGCGGCAGATTGCCAGTGTCTTGCTCAAGGCCGGCCTTCTGCAGACAATACGGGCACTGCCCGGCCATTAAGCCTGCCGACGCCAGCATGCCCCCACATTGCACGCACCGATTCATCTCGTTGAGGCACTCACTCTCGAAGCGCCGACAAAAGGAAGCGAATTTCTTCGTCTATCTCGGTTGGCTTTGAAACAGTTTCCGCGATCTCGGTTCGCCGCAGCTCCCGGTAGCGCCGCCGCATTCGATGAACCGCCACACGCAGAGCGCTCAACGATGCGCCCAGTTCGCCAGCCAGGGCCTCATAACCGCTGGCCGGTGACTCGCCATTCAGCAGGAACAATAGCTTATCAAAATACTCGGCCGCTTTGTCCCATTCGTTAGCCAAGAAATGCTTAACGGCCGCGAGGATGAACGTCCGGAATGGGCCCCGTTCCCGGTCCGCATCGCGAATATAATTCTTCTCCAGCATCACCGCGAAGAAGGCCTGAGTGAGGTCCTCAGCTTCGTTCCTGTCGTAGACCTTTCCGCGGATGAAGACGGAAATCGGCTGCCAATAGACCTTACATAAGGTCGCCAGGGATGTACGGGAATCCGCAGTTGGATTAGCCGCAGCAGCAAGCACCAGACTCCACGAGGTTGTGGGGAAGCTCGAGCCGCTGACTCCCCTCATAGGTTCACACTCTAACAAAAAGTGGCCAAACCCGGAGTAGACAGGGCGTGATCTCGAAATTTCGAAAATCATGCCGCAGGCTTGCCCAATAGTTAACGTAGGTTGTGGTGCTCTGAGGGAAAAGCAACTGAGAGCCCGGTTACTGAAAGTCGGGCGAATATCGGGTCGAGCTTATGCTCGGTGGCCTGCGGTCCAAGTCAGAAACATTCACCATTATTGATGATGAGCGCGATCTGTGCTTGGAAAACCGGCTTATATCACCGAATGAAACCTCCTGCGGCCGCTTCCAGCCCGGCACTCGGTCTCAGTGCAGGGGAACGAGACTTGAACGAAGCGTAACGGAGGCGACGCGTCGTCGTTGTTGCCCCGATCGTGTTTTGAGTACCAAGGTAGTCTGGCGTGGCCCCTACTTTCGTACTTCGTAGCGAAGCTCCACGATGCCGCTCCTGTAGGCATTTACCTCCCGGAGGTGCAGGGCGGTGTCCCGCTGGAGCTCATCGAAAAATGAGATCCCATCCCCGATCAATATGGGCATGATCGAATAGCGCACTTCGTCCGCCAGCCCGAGTCGAAGGCACGCGCCGGATACGGAACCGCCGCCCACGAACCAGATATCACGGAAGCTGCGTCTTAGTCGCTCATTTACAAGCTGCGTGAGATCTCCCGAGTAGAACGTGACGGAACTTCGCCTGCTCGGAAGAACGCGGCTGGTGAGGACAATCGTCGGTGTGTCGCCGTACGCCCATCCGAAGCCCTTTGCCTCGAAGTTCAACGCTGTCTCGTAGGTCCGCGAACCCATGACATAGCAGCCGATCGCGGCGAGGAATTGCCTTGCCAGTTCGGGATCCATGTCCTTCCCGCCATCGAACGTGTCG
>JAFAMM010000373.1 GCA_019233375.1 Acidobacteriaceae bacterium | reverse complement strand
CGCGGCTGCTAGCGGCGAGCACGGCGAATGCGGCACTCAATTCGTTCGGGGTAACGGCTTCGCGCAGCGGACAGGGACTTACGCTGAGCCTGCCGATGCAGATCGCGCTGGGGCTCACGCTGCTCACTCTGCTGCCGGCCGTGATCATGTGCATTACGCCATTTCTGCGAATCGCGGTGGTACTGCACTTTTTGCGGCAGGCGCTCGGCACTCAAACCGCGCCCTCGAACCAGGTGCTGATCGGACTTTCGCTGTTCTTGTCTTTGCTGATCGTGCAGCCGATGTTTGCGGACATTTATACGCAGGCGTGGCAGCCGCTCGAAAAGGGCGAGATTACGGCAGAGCAGGCGGTGACGCAGGGTTCGGCGCCGCTACGCAAGTTTCTGATCCGCTTCGCACGAGAGAAGGACATCCGGCTGTTTCTCGAGATCTCGAAGGAACCGGCGCCGCACAGTCCTGAAGATTTGAGCCTGCGGGTGCTGATTCCGGCCTACATCTTGTCGGAACTGAAGGCGGGATTCCAGATCGGCGCGGTGCTGTTTCTGCCTTTTCTGGTGATCGATATGGCGGTCGCGTCGGTCACGGTTTCGATCGGCATGATGCAACTGCCACCGGCGCTGATCTCGGCCCCATTCAAGATTCTTCTCTTTGTGCTGGTTGACGGATGGAATCTTGTCGTCGGATCGCTGATGAGGGGCTTCCTGCCGAATTAGCCTGTCATGACACCTCAACTGGCGGTACACATTGTGGGACAGGCGCTGATGGCGGCGTTCTGGATCTGCGCGCCTTTGCTGGTGATCTCGTTTGCTTTGGGGATCGTGATCAACCTGGTGCAGATCGCAACCTCGATGCAGGATCCCGTGTTCAGCACCGTGCCGCGCCTGGCAGCCTGCGTGGCCGGGTTTCTGCTGTTCCTGCCCTGGATGCTGAAGCACGCGATGTCCTATGCGGCTGCGATCTTAGGGAACCTCGCGCAGTATGCGCGCTGACCTGACGCTGCCGTTTTCGACACTGCTTGCCTTCGCCTTAGTGCTGGCTCGTATTGGGGGAGCTTTTGCGTTTGTTCCGCTGCCGGTGAAGGAGGCTGGGCCGGGCAGCGCGCGCATTGTTCTGGCGATGGCGGTTGCGGTGGCCCTTTTTCCTGTCTGGCCGCAGATCCGTTCGGATGACGCGAGCCTGGGACTGTTTGCGTGGTGGTTGCTCTCGGAAGCCGCGCTGGGCGTTACGATCGGCGTGGCGGTGAGCTTTTTATCAGAGGCGCTGACCTTCGGAGCGCATGTGCTCGCGTTGCAGGCGGGCTTCGGATACGCATCCATCGTCGATCCCACGACCCAGGCGGATTCGGACGTGTTGCCGGTGATGGCTCAACTCGTTGCCGGCCTATTCTTCTTCAGCATGGGGTTTCACAGGCTGGTTATCTCGGCGTTCGCGTACAGTTTGACGAAATATCCTCCGGGCGCTTACAAGATTACCGGAGATATCGCGGGCGCGATTATCCAATTGAGCGGTTCTCTGTTCGCCGTGGGCGTGCGTCTGGCGCTTCCGGTGGTAGCTCTGCTCTTCATGACAGAACTGGCGCTGGCGCTCCTGGGGCGAGTGAATTCGCAGCTACATGCGAGTTCGCACTCGTTTCCGATCAAGATAATGGTCACGCTGGTGATGCTGGCGACGGTGCTGACGGTGGCGCCGGACCTGTACCGGTCCTACGGCGAGCAGATTTTCAAAGTCATCACGAATTCCATCCTGCACTGAGTCGACATGGCGTCTTCGGGTGGAAACAAGACAGAAAAAGCGACGCCCCAGCGGCTGCGAAAGGCACGCGAAGAAGGCGACTTTGTTTCGTCGCGCGCCCTGCCGGGAGCGATTCAATTCGCTGTCTTCGTGGCGTTGATAGGGAGCACGGTGAGCGGCTGGGGTCCGCAGATGCGGATTGCGTTTTCCACGGTGTTGACCAGGGCAATGAAGGGCGAAATCAGCGTGGAAGAGTGGCCAACACTGCTCGCGCGCATGTCGAGCGGCATGGTGCTGCCGTTGTTGCAGATTTTGGCGATCATTTGGGTGGCATCGGTCGGCTCGCATCTCGCGATAACACGGATGGCGTTCAGCACGACACGGCTCGCGCCCAAGCTGGACCGCCTGAACCCGATGGCTCGCCTGCGGGAACTGCCCGCGCAGAACGGGATGGCTGTGTTGCAGGCGGCGTGCCTGCTGGCGGTAATGGCGATCGTTCTCAAGAGCTTCTTCGACGCGCAGGCGGCGGACCTGCTGCGGCTGCCGTTTGAGAGCGTACCGGCAGCATCGAGGCAGGTCGCCGAAGCGGTACAGAGCATTTTGTGGAAAGCGGCGGGTGTGTTTGTTGTTTTCGGCGCGGTCGATCTTTTTCAGCAGCAACGCAGATACCAGGCACGGCTGCGGATGAGCAAGGAGGAGATCAAGGAAGAGAACAAGCGGAACGATGGCGATCCGCAGATCAAAGCACGCATCCGGCGGCTGCGGCGCGACCTGCTGCGGCGGCAGATGATGCGGGAAGTTCCGAAAGCGACGGCCGTGATCGTGAATCCGACACACTTCGCGGTTGCAATCCGGTATGACAGCGACAGTATGGTGTGTCCGGTAGTGGTGGCGAAGGGCAAGAACTGGCTGGCGCTGCGCATTCGCCAACTGGCGGTGGAGAACGAGGTACCGGTGATCGAGAACGCTCCGCTCGCACGGGCTCTTTACGACGCGATAGAGGTAGGCCGGGCCATTTCACCGGAGTTCTATCGCGCGATCGCCGAGATCCTGGCCTATGTATACCGCATGATGGGCCGCAACTTGCAGAGGTAGAGCGAACACGCAATGTCTACTCTTTCTCCAGCGATTCCCGGCTCGCAATCGAAGGCGGGATGGCGCGCGCTTAAACTGCCCGGAGCAGGCAATCTGGCGGTGCCGATAGCAGTGCTGGCGATCGTGGTGGCGCTGATTATGCCGATGCCGCCGCTGCTGCTGGATGTTCTGATCGTGCTCGACATGGGCAGGTCGGTGATTGTGCTGATGGTCACGATGTATATTCTGAAGCCGGTCGATT
>JAFAMM010000357.1 GCA_019233375.1 Acidobacteriaceae bacterium | reverse complement strand
CTTGTAGTAATGCCGCGTGTGATGCCCGGTGGGCCGCATTCCCGAGCCACCGCGCAACCGCAGTCTCCGCCTCGCTGACGTTCGGATCTGATTCCGCAGCCCAGGCGACGAAGCCGTCAGGCCTTATGAACAGGGCAACCAGTTCTTGGGGGTCCTTGGGCTTGGCCGAAACATGTCTCAACGTTCCCTTGCGGCGCTCACTCAGCGGACGAAGCTTTCCATTGTCAGAAAGCTCAAGCAGCAAAGCTTTCCCGTCATGCAGCAGTGTCCCGAGACGCGTACCGTCCTCGAATTCAAAATCGGGTGCGCTCCGGCCTGTTAACGGGTGATTGCCTCCTAAGTTGTAATGCAGCCCGATCCCGGATATCTTCTCGGCGAAATAAGTGGTGCCTTCTCGTGTGTCTATGAGGTCGCGAATGACCGTTGCGATCGCCCGAGCGTGCGCTTCCGGGCGCATTATGGCCACCTGAGCGCGAGTCCAATTCAGGGCCCAAGCCCCGGCCGGGTGGCGCTCAGCGGTATAGCTGTCGAGCAGGCCGTCGGGCGCCCATCCCTGGACGGTAGCAGCGAGCTTCCAGCCGAGATTCATCGCGTCTGCCAATCCCGTATTCAGGCCTTGGCCTCCAAACGGGGAATGCACATGAGCAGCATCGCCAGCGAGCAACACGCGGCCCTTCCGGTAGGTAGTCGCCTGCCTCGCACGATCGGTGTACGTGGAAGCGACGTGCACGGCCGTGATCGTGACGTCCGTACCAGAGACATTTCTTAGAACTTCCTGCAGCCTTTCACGTGTGATTGCCGTCGCGCGATCGAAGGCGCCGCCGTCGAAGTCAACCAGGCCAATATGTCCCGGGCCAGGGCCGTTAATGTACATCCCCGCCGCGGTCAGGTTAAAACCGGGAAGAAGCTTTTCGGGGTCTGCAAGTTCAACTGATGCCGTATAGCCGGTAAGCTCGGGCTCGCTTCCCGCAAATTCAAATCCAGCGTGCTTACGCACGGTGCTGTGGCCGCCATCGCACCCCACGAGCCATTGCGCCTCGAACGATTCTTCGCCGGCTAGCACGCGGACACTGTCATGCTTATCCACCAGCCCGGTCACCTCCACGCCGCGTCTCAGTTCCACGCCCATTTGGGTCGCATGCTCACTCAGCACTGATTCGATAGCTTCCAGGTTCACGATGCCGCCGGATGCGGACGGCCCCGGGATCACGTATTTTTGCCGCGAGAAGTCGATCTTATCCGGATCGAGCATAATTCCTGCGAAGTGGCCAGCAAAGCGGGGTGGAGGCGCCGACTTGGGACGGCCTGCAGCGTGTATTTTGATTCCCGGCCTCTCGGCTGTGATCCAACCCAGCGAAGCACTACGAACCGCATCGAGCAGGCCTCTTCGGTAGAATGCTTCAACGGAAGGGATGTTGAGTCCCCTCATTCCCATCCAGCCCGCCTTGAGCGGTGATCGAAGGTCTTTCAGCCGCTCCAGAACAAGAACAGAAATACCGGCTAGCCGAAGTTCGCACGCTAGAAAGAGACCCACGGGTCCTCCGCCGGCAATCGCAACGTCATAAAGCATTGGTTCCAACCGCGCTCAGATTTCGTTACTTACTCGCCTATGATGGCATTCGCGAAGCGCGCAGCGAGGCCGATTTCACAACTTAGCCGGCCGCGGGCAAATCAACGAGGACCGAGACGGCGGGATGACGGGCGGAGCGCCCAGGACGCAAGTGCAACCACTGACATTACGATCGGATATGCCATCGTACCCACATCAACCAACCCTGAGGCCACTTGCGAGGCGACAGCGCCCGTCAAGTCGAAGAGTACACCGGCGTAGGCCCACTCCTTCAAACGGGGAAATCTCGGAATAATCAACGCCACCGCACCGAGCAACTTCCAGACCCCCAGGATGACCAGAAAATAAGGAGGATAGCCCAAACGCTCGATGAGCCCGCGAACTTGGGGCGCCCGCGAAACATCCCATACGCCACCCAAAACCAGTTCGAAGACGATCAGGGCAGTGGCCACCCAGTAAGCAAGGGTGTGGCGGCGCGAACCGACGGCGGAACTGGCGAGGTTAGTCATGCGTCATCTTCCTCGGTATGTCGCTCGGAGGATCGTGGCAGACATGCTATAACCGCTCACCCGGTCGAGTCACCTCTGATTTTGCGAAGTGCATCGGAAGGAAGCTTGCGTGGAACGCGAATCTCTGCAGGGCTGAGCAGTGCACACGCGAGTGAACCAAGCGCCCGGGCCGATGACATACCCGGCGGTAACGCCACTCAGTCGGACCCCGCCATGGGCGCTTGTATGATCGGTATCTCGATGTCCAGTAGATTGAGCAGGCGGCGGTCTGGCCAGTTGGTCATGTTCACATTGTGCCGCGCCTTCAACATGCGAGCATGGAGGCGATGTTGAATCGGTTCAAGCGATTCGTAAGCACTACACAGTATAAAGAAGCACACCGTGCGAGCGTTATTAGACCAATGGGTCGCTTTTCTTCCGGTTTTCTCCTTTTGCTTGCTTCGCTGCCGCTTTTCCCGCAGGACACCCACTATGCGCCGAAGAACCAATTGATTCCTGCGGCGAATTGCCTGAGTCTCAAAGGAGCGTGGGAAGGCGGATATGTTCCGTGCGATCCGGTAACGCATGAAGCGTGGCTCAAGGATATACGGCACTGGCGCTTGGAACGCAGAATTCGGATTGGCTACAACGGATGGCGTTATGATCAGCCCGCGCTGCAGTGGATCCGAAGCAGCTTCATTCAACCGCAGATGATGGTGCAGGACCGTTACTTTTACGATCCGGTTGCCTGCAAGTACAGCGTGGATCGCTATCTGGACGATCTCGAAAAACGCTATGGCGGAATTGACGCCGTCCTCATATGGCCGACTTACCCGAACATGGGCATCGATAATCGCAACCAGCAGGACATGATTCGGGCAATGCCGGGCGGAATTGCTGGAGTAAAGCAGATGATCGCCGATTTCCATCGCCGCGGCGTTCGCGTGCTCTTCCCTATGATGATGTGGGATCAGGGAACGCGTGAGCCGGAAGCGAGCTGGCCGCAGGCCATTGCAGATCTCATGAAGCAGATTGATGCGGACGGCATCAATGGCGATACCCAAGACGGAGTTCCGGTGGCGTTCTCCGAAGCAGCGGAGAAGGACGGTCATCCCCTTGCCTTCGAACCAGAAGGCAGTCCATCAGATGAGGCACTCGCCTGGAATGTGATGACCTGGGGCCAATATGGTGGTCAGTTCAACTTCGTGCCTGGAGTTGACCGCTTTCGCTGGCTTGAATCCCGGCACATGGTCAACATTTCAGACCGCTGGAACAGAAACAAAACAGATGACCTGCAGTACGCGTTTTTTAACGGTGAGGGTTGGGAGAGCTGGGAAAACATTTGGGGCATCTGGAACGGCATTACACCGCGCGATGGTGAGGCAACTCGGCGGATGGCAACCATCGAGCGGGGGATTGCCCCCTTTCTTACCAGTACCGATTGGGAGCCGTTCTACCCGACGCATCGGTACGGCGTGTACGCCAGCCGGTGGCCGCTCGGCGACGAGACCGTGTGGACAATCGTTAATCGGAATGAATACAACATTGAGGGCCGGCAGATTTCGGTGCCAGCACAGAGAGGCATGCGCTATTTTGACCTGTATCACGGGACAGAGTTGAAGCCTGAGAAAGAGGCGGATTCCGCGGTTCTCGCATTTCAGCTTGAAGCGCGGGGTTTCGGTGCGATTCTTGCAACCCACAATGAGCCGAGCGCCAACATACACAACCTGCTCTCGGCCATGAAAAGCATCACCGCAAAGCCGCTTGCGAGCTACCCATCTGAATGGAAAACTCTGCCGCAGAAAATCGTTGCGATTGAGCCTACAAAGCCGGCTGCCAACCCTCCCGCAAACATGGTGAAGATCACCGGCGGCGATTATGTCTTCAAAGTGGAGGGTATTGAGATTGAAGGGTTCGACGATATTGGCGTGGACGTGCAATATCCCTGGGAAGATATGGCCCGGCGCTTCCACGAGCACCGCATGCAAATCAAACCGTTTTATATGGACAAGTTCCCGATCACCAACGCCGAGTTCAAAGATTTTATTCAGGCGGCTCGGTACGAACCCACGGACAAGCTGAACTTTCTGCGCGATTGGAAGAACGGCACCTATCCGGATGGGTGGGCGAATAAGCCCGTAACGTGGGTGTCTGTTGAGGATGCACGAGCGTACGCGAAATGGGCGGGCAAGCGCCTCCCTCACGAGTGGGAATGGCAATTCGCGGCGCAAGGGTTGGACGGCCGAAAGTATCCTTGGGGAAACGAGTGGCAAGCTTCGGCAGTTCCGGCGCCGGATCAAGGCCGAACTTTGCGAGGCCCGGATGAGGTGGATGCGCATCCCGCCGGTGCCAGTCCGTTTGGGGTGATGGATATGGTTGGTAACGTCTGGCAATGGACAGACGAATACATTGACGACCACACTCGTGGCGGCATTCTCCGGGGCGGCGATTATTATCAACCACAAGGCTCGATTTGGTATTTCCCCCAGGCATACCGGAACGACCAACACGGCAAACTTCTGCTTATGGCTCCAAGCTATGATCGTGCCGCTACGCTGGGATTCCGTTGTGTGGTGGATGCCCAATAAAGGAGAGCCTTTACTCGGAAGCCGAACCGGTTCTTGAATCTACGCACGACGGAAGATCGCTATCTGGCAAACAGGATCACAACGACACCGGCCATACAGCGCGTCGGGACACTGATCAGGGCGAACAGGTCGTCGGCGCTGGGCTAGCATTTTGCCTTATACTGCGGCATGCCGTATCGCGTCGAAATCAGCTGCCCGCCTCAGGAGGCGCTTGATGTGCTCATTCTGTTGGGCGCCCTTGATCTCGAGCCGGTTCAGGACGGACTCGCAGCCATCCTTCCAGATGGAGTAGCGCCGGACAGCGTCGCTCGCGCATTAGGAATATCGAGTATAGGCGTTTCAAATGCGGTGGCTCGGGACGCCGGTTCGGTCTGGCTGTTGAGCCCGCGAGGCGTCAAAATAGGGGGAGTCGTGATCGCACCACCGGAAGCGGCCGCTTCACCGAATACGCTCCGGCTGATCGACTCGAACGCATTTGGGACTGGACATCATCCAACGACAGCGTTGTGCATCGAGGCGATGGAAGAGATCTTGAGTGTCGAGGGTGTGGACAGTGTCCTCGATGTTGGCACGGGATCCGGCATTCTGGCGTTAACGGCGCTGATACTAGGTGTGGCGCAAGCCGTTGCACTGGATATCGACGCCGATGCACTGAAGGTCGCAATGGAGAATGCGCGCCTGAATAACCTCGAAAAACGTTTGCAACTCATACCCGGTGGCCCTGATTTGGTGCATGGTACCTGGCCGCTTGTAGTCGCAAATGTCGCGGCCGCTCCCCTGATGGACATGGCGCCGGTTCTTGTTCGGCGGGTGGCGAGCCGTGGGCGACTGGTACTCTCCGGGATCGCTTCGTGCCTCGAATGCGAAGTTCGCCGTGTGTACCAGCACTTCGGAGTCCGGCATATCCATTCGAAGACGCGCGCCGGATGGACCGTGGTGATCGCTCAAGCTTCGTGGTGACGCTCGGAGAACGAGAGAGCCCGGAATACTGCGCGCATGGCGTTGCGGTTAGTCCTCGGAACCCTTCGGCAGTGCGAATGGATCAGTTTGAGAATTTAGCTCACTCGAACCTACAACCCACATAACCACAGATGACTGACGGAATAGAGAGTCCTGCGTTACACCGGGTTGCCCAAGCTTACTCCTCGCCGCACTGGTGGTATGACATCCGAGGATTTTTCATTCTCCATCTGTCTTACCAGGATCACTTGACCCGCTTGCTGAACTTTTTTGCTGAGAACGGTTCGCAGAAGCACTTAGAGATTGCGGTGGGGTCCGGTTCGTTCCTGGAACTGGTCATTTTGTGGCGCCGATTCATCAAGCGCCGTCCTCGCATGGAGGGCGTTGCGGTTGATTATGCTCCGTCGATGCTCGAAGGGGCGGTTTCACGGTTTGGGCGATTACCCGGCTGGGACGTTCAACTGGCCGACGCCGCCGATCTTCCTTTTTCCGACGGGCAGTTTGAAACCGCCAACATGGCCAATGCACTTCACTCGATGCCGGATCCGCGAGGTGCGATCGCGGAGCTGTTTCGCGTTCTCCGGCCGGGGGGCAGGGCGGCGCTGAACGTCGTACTGGTCTCGCGCGGTGGACCGTTCAGGCGGTGGGTCGCCGATCGCGTCGCTGATTGGGGTATGCGCAAGGGGATCCTGGTTCGGCCCTATACCGAATCAGAGGTTCGGGGCATGATGCTGGCACAGGGATTCACTATTGAGCGCACCAGCATCTATGGAAACGATTTCTGTTTGCTGGTTAGAAAACCTTTGTAAATCAGGCAGCACTGGCAAGGTGTTCTTGCAATGGCAGGGAACGATCTGAAGCTCGGAGTTCTTGCCCGCAAGTCGTGCGAGCTTGGCCAGAGTATCTAAGTAGCGCCGTCTGTCATCGATGATCAGACGCATGACCCAGTCGGGCGGGCTCAGGTTATTTCGATACGACGTTTCCAACCAGCAGGCGTCCGCTGCCAACAGATATTGTTGTCCTGAACTCGTGCGTACGAGTGCCCCGATGTGCCCGGCGGCATGACCCGGAAGATCGATAACTAACAGTGATCCATCACCAAACAGATCGACGCCTTCTTCAAATTCGGTAAGCGAAGCGTTCCTATGCGGCTTGAAGTGTGAGCGAACCAGCGACCATGCGCGCTGCTCAAAATCATGGGGCAGCAGTTCGGGGAAAAAACCGGCTTTGGCGCGCGCCAGCTTCGAGCCCTGGAGAAGCTGCCGGTATCCGTCCTCCAGAAAGACATAACGGGCGCGGGGAAAATCGGCGGCTCCACCCACGTGATCGGCGTGGAAGTGAGAGCAGATCACGACGGAGACGTCGCTCGCATCGATCCCCATCGATTTGAGCCGTGCTGACGCTGTATCTTCGAACGAAATCTTCACAGGCAGAACAGCGCGATACAGTTTGTCCGCGAGTGAACTGGCATAGGTGAAGAGGCGAGGCGACAGCCCGGAATCGAAGAGTACGATGCCTGCGCGCGAATGCTCCATGACAGCGACGGTAGCGGGAAAGAGTGTTCTTACACGCCGCCCGCGACGCACGGCCAGGCATTCGAAGGCACTGCACGAGCCAGCTTCAAAAAATGCAATGCGCCGGATCATGCCGGCTGCTTGCCGGCAAGCGCTCGCATCGTGACCGCGATTTTCAGCTTCTGCCAGGGATTCCGATTGCCCATCCAAACGGTTCGCGCATAGAGCCTGTCCACGTAGGCATCGAAATGCAGCGAGCGGGGGCAGGCTTGGATGGGGCCGCGTCCCAGGAGCAGCTTGAGCACCTGGCTTCCCGCGAATCCGGCACAGAGTTCGCAAGCCATGGGAACGGAAGGTCCTTTGCCGTTTGCCAAGTCCACAAAGCGGCGATCGACGAGCGAATAGCGATGCGGCAGCGCCGGCGCGAGCCCGACAACTAATTTGATGGCTTTCACGACCGGGCTGTCGGTGCTCTGCCAATCGATGTATTCCCGAAAGCTCATCCCGCCGGGGAGGAAGATCATCAGCGCGGCGCCCATCCCCAGCGGACCGGCGGTCAGCGCAGGGATGCCCCGGTCGTAGCACCTTTGAAAGACGGCATCGCGAGCGTGGAACGCGAACAGATCAAGGCCATCGACATAGACGTCCGCACCGTTTAGGAAGTCATCGACATTGTGAGGAGTCACACCCGCCGGGAAAGACCTGATGCGAAGGCCTGGATTAATCTGGCGCGCAAGGCCAATCATGACATCGAGCTTCTTGCGGCCGATGGTCGTGATGTTTGCGCCTGCCTGCCGGTTGAAATTCTCCTGGCCAAAGGTATCGAAGTCAGCCAAGTGAAATCCGCCAATCCCGAGACGGGTCAGCGTGAGTAAGTGGCTGCCGCCGACACCGCCGAGGCCCGCGATCGCGACGGTTTTGTTATGCAGTATCTCCATCTCGCCGGGCGCTACCAGGCCCAGCGTACGGGAAAAGGCAATTGCACGATCAAACGTGTGTGCTTCGCTAGGAGGCGCTTCCGAAACCTCCGAGCGGTTCAGGACAATATTGGCGGACACTGGATGCAATATTGGTTCCGTACGCGGGTCTGCGTTCTCACTTCGAGGATTCCTAAGCCGACCTATTCCTTTGAGGATTAGAGAGTGAATCAGGAGAAGGTGCCGTGCAACGCGGTTCCTGTCATGCTATGCCTATGGACTGAACGTCCGGGAATAGCGGGCATTAGGTATTGATGATGCGTGGGCGCGTTCTACTCACGGCTGCAGCCTCAAGTTTGGCCATGGTGGCCGCGATTTCTCCCTCTCTGCTGCCGCCTGATCAGGAACTGCTGCCGAACGACCCGAGGCAGGTCGGCAAGCGCACTTCCCGGAAGGCACAACAGCCAAGCCGCTTCCGGCAATACTATGGCGTGGAGTACGAAGACTATCCCGTGCCGGACGATTACGCAACTCCGGGCGAATGGGTGTTTGCCCGGTTCATGTACCGTGCCGTGCGGAGTTGGCGCGGCGAGCGGATGGCGAATTGGACGATTGATTATCCGCGATCGGACCGTCATTTGTCGGCTGCCATGCGGCGGCTTACCCGAATCGAGTCGCGCTCGGTTGAGCAACCCGTCGCCGCCGAAGATGAAGACGACATCTACAATTGGCCTTGGCTCTATGCCGTCGAAGTTGGGCACTGGGAGTTGACGGATCTTCAGGCTGCTAAGTTGCGTGACTATTTGGACCGCGGCGGGTTCTTCATGTGTGACGATTTCCACGGCACTATCGAGTGGCAAACGTTTGTGGCGAGCATGAAGAAGGTATTCCCGGACAGACCAATAGTGGAGCTGCCTGACAGCGATCCGATCTTTCACACCGTGTATGACCTTGACGAG
>JAFAMM010000170.1 GCA_019233375.1 Acidobacteriaceae bacterium | reverse complement strand
TTGGGGTTTATGTTTGTATGCTCGACAATCGTCTTGCCGCTTAAAGCGGCCGTTTTCGACGGACCGGCAAAGAGCAACGAGCGGGCATACGCGCCGCGCTTTAAACGCACGTTGATGTAGCCATTTCCGGCTATCTCAAAAGAAGATACGCCGGGAACATCAACCAATACGTTCGATATTTCGCCCGCAATCTCCCGGGGAGACCTTTTCAGCTCCCGAGCCAACTGGAAGGCGACGGGGATGGCCAGATCCCCAAACGAGCTCTGTTTCGGTTGTTCAAGTGATACTTTAAGATCGAGCTGAAATCTCGAGGCCAGCTCCCGCTCAATAGTGGACGCCAGCCGCTCTTCAATTTCCTGGAACACTGCTACCCAGTATGCCCGAGGCGGCAGACGGATTGGCGAGGCATCTCGTGATCGTACAATGAGTTGTGCCGAAAGTTACGTTCTTGCCGGAGAACCGAACCCTTGAATTCGAAAGCGGTAAGCTGCCCTACGCGGACCATGGCAAGGAAGAATCTCTGCTGGACATTGCGCTGAACTTCGGCGTGGATCTGGAGCATGCCTGCGGCGGCAGCTGCGCGTGTACCACCTGCCACGTGATCGTAAAGGAAGGCGACAAGAACCTGTCCGAGGCGGAGGACGATGAGTTGGACCGGCTGGACATGGCGGCAGGGCTGACGCTACGGTCGCGGCTGGGCTGCCAGGCCGTGGTGAAAGGTGATGTGAAGGTTGAAATCCCGGCCTGGAACCGTAATTACATCAGCGAAGGCGGCAAGTCGACGCTCTAATCTGAGATCCAAAGAGACCGGATCCGTCTAACGCTGCCGAAGTTCTTCACGAGCCCGCTCGCGAATTTGAGGCGCATTTGCGACGAGTTTATCGGCGAGAGCAGGCGAAATATCGGCCATGATATCCACGACCGCGCCGTTCTGGGAAACTTTGAAAGCGTCCCAAAGCCGAAGCATGTCGAAATTATTGTTATTCGTAGCCAGCCTGGCGAGGCCGATGCCGCCTCGAAGGGCATCCCGCACCCTCTGCGCCCCTTCGTTTGAGATACAAGTGATTTCGGCATCGAGCCGGATGCCCGAATCAACCGCGAGCCCGGCACGCGCTTGCATGATGAAATTCGAGATATTCGACAGCGCGGATTCGACATCAGAACGCAGAGGAACATTCGCAAGTAGCGGACCGCTGCTCACAGCCCAGATCTGGTCCTCTTTATGAAGCTTCGAAAGCTGGTTTCGAAGCGCGTCCGGAATAGCGCCGGACCCGTTTGCGCGATCATCCAGCGCCTGGTGAACGGCGGATACCGGACCAGCGACGGCCAGGTGATCACTGATGAAGGCCACAGCCTCGCGGCCCGCATCTTCCGGATTGCCTAACAGCGTGTAGTTTCTGTACGAAGAACGCTGCGCTCCCAGATTGGCGAGCTTGGCATCTACTGTTTCGGCCTGAAATTGGCCCGCGGCCAGGGCCAGCGGTTTCTTGCCGTCCCAGACCAGCAGCACTTTGGCAACATCGCGACGGGCATCGATGCCGACCCGTTCCGCCATGGCATCAAAGCCCTGCGCCTGAAGCGCAGTCTGATGTCTTTCATAGAACTGCGTTTTCTTTAGCGCCTGCAAGTCCACCTGCGCCAGACCGAGGACCGCAGAGGGCAGAAACGGTTTGAAATTGGAGTCGACGGATACGCCCGTCGCACCCTGGCGCGTGCAGGCTACGCCCGCGGCCAGCACGACGACAGCGAGACAAAGTGAAAAGAATCGCATCAAAAATCTCGTTTGCGAAAAATGGAAAGGGCAACGCCGAGCGCGGCGATGCCGAAAGCAGCGGAAGTCCAGACAGGAGTGAGCCAATCCGCCTGGCGGTCATAGAGCACAATCTGTTTCATGGTGTAGCCGAGATCGTAAACTTTGGGGACAATCCAGTAGAGAACCATCCAAAGTTGGCGCGACCACTCGGAATCGAGCAGGCGGATGACAAAATCGCGCTGCGCCAACAGCGTGCTGAGAAGCATGAGGGCAACGGCAAGCATGACCGAAAGCGCGCTGCTTTCAAACACTACGCCGACCAGCACCACAACACACAGCAAGACGGCAAACATGAACAGCGATATCGGTATCGCGAGCAGAAAGCGCGGTTCCCAGATGGAGGTTTTGTAGCCGAGGATCAGCCAGATACCGAGGATCAGGTAGACGTGGTTGAGAGCGACGACCAGCAGATTGCCCATGTAGCGGCCAAGTAAGAAGGTGGTGCGCTGGAGCGGTTTCGACAGCAGAAGGGAGATTCGGCCCGGCTCGAGTACGCTTGGGATCAATCCCGACGACGCGAAGATTGCGAGAAACGTACCCCAAATGTAAAGGAACAGTGATGTCCAGGAGTACGATACGTTCACGAACTTGTGGATGTTGTAAACAGGCCGCGCGGTCTGCGGGAGGTCCATGACGGAGATCGCGCCGACGCTCAAGTCGATGTTCAGCGCGAAGAGAAATAGGCCGATCAGCAGCGTGGACAGCCCGAACAAGCCCCAGAAGAGCCAACGTGCGCGCGCCTCTTCAAAGGTATCGGCAATCAAAGCTACAAGCACGTTGAGGCGAGAGCGGGTCAGTTCCTCATTCATGCGGCCTTCTCCGACCGTGTGACCCGTATGAACACGTCTTCGAGACTGCTGTTGGTGGCGGTAACACTTTCGATCAGTCCGCCGGCCCCACGAATGACATCGATCACGGCGTTCGCGCGTTCCCTCGATTCGGTCTGCACCTCAATGCCGTCTTCGGTGACAGAAACGGATGCCGCGATCTCGCGCAAACGATCCATTGCAGGACCGGGCAGCGGCGAACAGGCGACCTGAAAACCGCGGCCGGCGACGAGTGAGCTGATTTTGCCTTGCAGCGCGAGTTCACCTTTTCGCAGGATGGCGACGTATTCGCAAAAGGTTTCGACTTCGCTCAGCAGGTGCGAGTTGATGAATACGGTGACTCCGGTGCCCGTGAGCCGGTCGAGGATATCGCGGATTTCGCGCCTGCCGACCGGGTCCACACCGTCTGTTGGTTCGTCGAGCAGCAGCAGTTTGGGTTTGTGAATCAATGCCTGCGCGAGCCCCAGCCTCTGCAGCATGCCTTTGGAGAATTTCTTGATCCGCGCATCACCCCAGGTTTTGAGGCCGACTAAGTCGAGCAATTCGGGGATCCGTCTCTTGCGATCCCGGGGTTCCATTCCCGACAAAGCCGAGTAGAAATCGAGCATCCCGTTCGCGGTCAGGTATGTAGGGAAACGATGATTCTCCGGCAGGTAGCCCACCGGTCTGCGCGCTTCCGGCTCGGTCGCATGTTTACCGAACAGCCGCGCGGTGCCGGCAGTGGGCCGCACAGCGGACACGAGGATCTTGACGAACGTAGTTTTCCCTGCCCCGTTCGGACCTAATAACCCAAACTTGACGCCCGCCGGCACTTGCAGGCTTACGTTCGACAATGCTCTGATCTGGCGGTTGCGAAAACGCGGCTGGTAAATTTTTTCCAGCCCGGCTGCTTCAATCGCACAATCCGTCGTCATCTATCTTCCTAGGATACGAGTCGTCCGGGAGATCCGTTCCTCCTTATACGAACTTGTTCCTGGTTTGGTAACTGGTTTGGCAACTGGTTTGGCAACGGAAATTATGCGATGTTCTCTCGCCGCCTCTCTCTTTTGCGCTGCGTGCGCGCTGGCTCAGAGCCCGCCGGCGCCACAGCAACAGGCGGCAAACACTCCCGCCCAGGCAAGTCCAAGTGAAGACCCGAGAATGCCGCCGCTGCAAACAACCGTTACGGTGAACGCGACGATCCGGAGTCCTGCGCCGTCGTCCATTACTGTCGTGACGAACGAGGCTCTTCAACAGATTCCCGGCATAGAGATGGATGACCGTTTGCGACAGGTTCCGGGGTTCAGCCTGTTTCGCCGCTCCTCGAGCGTGGTGGCCAATCCGACCACACAGGGTGTATCGCTTCGCGCGACTGGCTCTTCCGGCGCAAGCCGCACCCTGGTGCTGTGGGATGGCCTTCCCCTGAATGATCCGTTTGGCGGCTGGGTTTATTGGGACCGCCTCGACCCCGGCTACATCAGCGATGTCGAAATCGACCGCGGCGCCACGACCAGCGTATTCGGCGACCGCGCTTTGGGGGGAACCATTTCCATTCTGTCTCCGCCTCCCGCGAACCAGAACTTGTACGCCGATTTCCTGACCGGCAATAAAGTGACCGAGGATCTCGCAGCAGCCTACTCGAACATGTGGGGGCTATGGGGACTCTCCGTGCATTCGCGCGATCTGACGACGAACGGGTATTACATTGTTCCCGCGTCGATTCGCGGAACCGTGGATACGCGAGCGAATCTTCAATTTGCAACGGGCGATGTGTTTGTAGACTATCTGGGTGTTCCTGACCGGCTCTCAATTCACTTCGACATCCTGGCGGAGTACCGCAACAACGGCACTCAAGTTACGCACAATTCAACCGGCTTGGGCACAGTCGGGGCGAATTACACGCACACGTGGACGAACGACCAGGTGACGCTAGCCGGCTTTCACACGCAAGAGCAGTTTCACAGCACATTTTCAAGCGTGGCGCCGAATCGGGACTCGGAGATCGAGACGAGCAGGCAAACCGTCCCCATACAGGACACGGGCGGCGCACTGTACTGGCAGCATCACGCGCAGCATTGGGAGACGTTGGCAGGCGCAGACGCGGACGACACGCGCGGCATCAGCTACGACTACTCCTACATCACGCATCAAGCGACTCGGAGTGGCGGCACGCTACTGTCGCACGGCGAATTCGCACAGGGCAATCTCGTCGTCGGGCGGGCACAGTTTTTCGCGGGCATCCGTCAGGAATACACCGGCCAGCATGGCGAGACGTTTGTCAGCCCGAATGGAGGCGTCGCCGTCGGTCTGCGCGACTTCCGGCTTCGGGCCTCCGCCTATCGCAGCTATCGCGCACCGACACTGAACGAGTTGTATCGGAATTTCCGCGTGGGCAATGTTTTGACGGTGGCGAATCCGTACCTGGTTCCTGAAGAACTGGTGGGAGTAGAAGCCGGCATGGATTGGACCCGCGAGAATACGCGGGTCTCTCTGACCCTTTTCCACGACGACTTGAACAATCTGATCGACAATGCTACGCTCGCGACGACGCCCAACCAGATCCTGCGCAAGCGTGAGAATTTCCCGAGCGCTTTATCGCAAGGGATCGAAGCGAGTGTCAGCCAGCACTGGGGTCATTGGATGGCGCAGGCCGGATATATGTTCGCGGACGCGCGCCTTGCCAGCGGCGCCCGTATTCCGCTGGTACCGAAGCAGCAAGGAACGGCTCAACTGACGTATAGCCGGAAGAACACTATGGTTAGTGCAGGTGTGCGCGCGTTCGGCCTCGAATTTGACGACGATTTGAACCAATACCTGCTTCCCGGTTATGCGACCGTAGAATTCGCGGTGCAGCAACGGATTACGAATAGGCTTTCCGCCCTGGGCTCGATCGACAATCTGCTCAACCGTACCTACCTGGTAGCCCTCACGCCTAACCCGAACATCGGCGCGCCGCTGCTGTGGAGAGTGGGCATCCGCTGGAGCGGAGCGGTCAGATAATCCTGGCGGCGAAAACGCTCGATCCATTTTCGGCCGGAGCCGCGTCCCACCTGTACGCGCGCGGTTGCGGCGCTGCATAAATATGGAATCCATCCCTCTCCCCGAATATGAAGCAGTCCCGCTCGATGACATCGCGCCCGGCGTCAAAGGGCTGCGCATCCTGTTCGTAAACGTGTACGGTATCAGTGGACCGGAGGGCGGCTGGACTCTGATTGACACCGGCCTGTTTCTTTCATCCGGCAAGATCAAGAAGTGGGCGAAAGCGCAGTTCGGCGAAGAACGTCCACAAGCCATCGTTCTGACACACGGCCATTTTGACCATACGGGTACAGCGGAAGACCTGGCGAAAGAGTGGAATGTGCCGGTGTACGCGCATCCAGATGAACTGAGGTACCTAACGGGTGCGGTGAAGTACCCAGCGCCGGATCCGACCGTGGGAGGCGGGCTCATGGCCGTGATGTCGCCGCTTTACCCGCGGACGTCCGCCGATTTATCCGGCAGGGTGCAGGCCCTTCCGGCGAATGGTTCAGTGCCGACGCTTCCAGGCTGGCGGTGGATTCATACTCCGGGCCATGCGGCCGGTCACGTGTCGCTCTTTCGCGAGCAGGACGGGCTTTTGATTGTAGGAGATGCTTTCTGCACCACCGACAACAATTCTTTTCTGGCGGTCGCGCAACAGAAACCGGAGTTGAACGGTCCGCCCGCGTACTACACGCCGGATTGGGATGCGGCCAGGGAATCCGTTCGCAAACTGGCGGACCTGGAGCCCCGAACCGTTGCTCCGGGACATGGATTGCCCATATCAGGAGACCACGTGGCCGCTCAGCTGAGAATACTGGCCGCAAACTTCGATCAAATCGCACGCCCCGAGCACGGCAGATATGCCCGGCAGGCGACGGGCGCCAGTTAGCGCCAGCGGCCTCGGGGCGTGTACCTGGTACCGATCTCGCTCAGCGCTGCTGCGGTCCGAAACTTGTATCCGGTCCTGGTTAGATTGTTGATACCCTGAGCATGCACGTGTTCGCCTGTGCCCAACGCACGGGAACAGTCATGCCAACCATTCAACAGCTACCCGCGAAGAATATTGACGACTACATCGCATTGTTCCCGCCCGAGGTTCAAGCTATGCTCGAGAGGATCAGGTTAACCATCAAGCGGGCTGCACCGGACGCGCGGGAGACCATTAGCTATAGAATTCCGGCATTCACGCTTCACGGTATCCTGGTCTACTTCGCCGCATTCAAGAAGCATATCGGGTTCTATCCACCAGTAAGGGGTGACGCACAGCTGGAGAAAGCAGCGTCGGCCTATGCGGGAGAGAAGGGCAGCTTAAGGTTTCCGCTCGACCAGCCGATTCCATACGACCTGATTGAAAAAATCGTGAAGCTCCGAGTCAAGCAGAACTTATCGAAAGCTCGCGCGCGTCGCAAAGAGTAAATCTCGCGACATTACGACATTGAGT
>JAFAMM010000342.1 GCA_019233375.1 Acidobacteriaceae bacterium | reverse complement strand
GGCGAATTTTTCTGATCACGGTGCGAATCGTTTGGGCGCAAGTGCCCTGATGCAAGGCTTGTCGGACGGGTACTTCATTATCCCGTACACGGTGGGAGATTATCTCGCGACGACCAAGCTCGCGAAGGTAAGTGAGAGTCATCCAGAAATACGTAACGCAGTTGCATGTGTACAGCAGACGGTTCACAAACTGCTTTCTATCAAGGGCAAACGCACGGTTGACTCATTCCATCGGCAGCTCGGCAAAATCGTATGGGATTACTGCGGAATGTCCCGCACGGCTAAAGGGTTGGAGAACGCAATTGAGCAGATACGCGAGTTGCGCGAGGAGTTCTGGGAAACCGTCACGGTTCCAGGCTCTTCGGATGACCTGAACCAGAGCCTCGAAAAGGCTGGCCGGGTAGCTGATTTCTTTGAGCTGGCTGAGCTGATGTGCATTGACGCACGTGAGCGAAATGAATCGGCGGGCGGACACTTCCGCGAGGAGTATCAAACTGCGGATGGAGAAGCGCAGCGCGATGACGAGAATTATGCCTATGTTGCTGCCTGGGGCTATCGCGGATACGGAAACTACCCTGAGCTGCACAAAGAGCCCCTCGAGTTTGAGTACGTCCACCCGAGCCAGAGGAGCTATAAGTAGATGCGAGTAAAGCTGAAGGTCTGGCGTCAGAAGAATCGGAACACAGCGGGCAATTTCGTCACTTATGCGATTCAGAACGCGAATCCGGATATGTCCATTCTCGAATGCCTGGACGTTCTGAATGAAGAGCTGATTGAGAATGGCGAAGAGCCAGTCGCGTTTGAGCATGACTGCCGTGAAGGTATCTGCGGCTCCTGCGGTTTCATGATCAACGGTATTGCTCATGGCCCATTGCCTGCGACTACGGTTTGCCAGCTAACCATGCGGCACTTCAAAGACGGAGAGGAACTGACGCTCGAGCCCTGGCGCGCCCGATCCTTTCCGCTCATCAAGGATCTCGTCGTGGACCGGCGGTCGTTTGACCGCGTGATCGCGGCTGGCGGCTACATTTCGGTGTCTACCGGCAGCGCACCTGACGGCAATGCCATTCTCGTGGCGAAAGAAGCATCAGATCGCGCGATGGATGCGGCGGCCTGCATCGGCTGCGGAGCGTGCGTTGCAGCGTGCCCGAACGCCTCGGCGGCGCTCTTTACGGGAGCGAAGATCGCGCACCTTGGCATCCTGCCGCAAGGGAAGCCGGAAGTGGACAGTCGGGCGGTGCGCATGGTGGCGCAAATGAATGCGGAAGGCTTTGGCGGGTGCACGAACATCGGAGAATGCACGGGTGTCTGTCCCAAGGAGATTCCGCTCGAAGTGATTGCCGCCATGAACCGAGACTATCTTCGCGGGTCATGGCGCGCCCGCGACAACATAGTTACGACGGTCCGTCCTTTTACCGAGTGGAGCTACGGGTCCAAGTTACAAGTCGACCAGACTGGTGAGCGCTAGTCTGCAATGGTAATGGTGGGCCGGGTTCTTTGCCGGCTAGCCTCGGCCCGCTCAATCACCGCACGAGCCAGGTTTTCGAAAACAGTCACTTGCTTTTCGGGCTCGCTCAGCGTCGCAATCGGCCGGCCGGAATCACCCATTTCACGAGTTTTGGGATCGAGTGGAATTTCCGCAAGCAGCGGAACTTTCATCAACTCGGCTGTTCTGGCGCCTCCACCTTTGCCGAAAACGTAGAGCTTCTCGCCATTGTGCTCGAGATAGCTCATGTTTTCGACGATTCCCAGAACAGGTTCGCGGACCTGCTCGAACATGTTGACCGCTTTGCGAGCGTCTTCTAGCGCAACATCGGAAGGAGTCGTCACAACGACAGCGCCGGTCAGCGGTGTGGTCTGAATCAGGGTCAACTGCACGTCGCCGGTGCCGGGCGGCAAGTCAATCACCAGGTAGTCTAATTCCCCCCACTCCACGTTTCGCAAGAACTGCTGGATGACACTGTTCAACATCGGTCCGCGCCAGACGAGCGGCTTGTCGCCAGGATTGAGAAGGGCCATGGACATGAGCCGCACGCCGAATGTTTCGAGCGGCTGGATGCGCTGGCCGATGGCGTGAGGGGTTTGCCGGATTCCCATCATCAAGGGAACGTTCGGCCCATACACATCGGCATCCATCAGGCCGATCCTATAACCGAGCTTCGCGAGGCTGATAGCCAGATTGACGGCGACGGTGGTTTTTCCCACCCCGCCTTTGCCCGATCCGATCGCGATGATGTTTTGAACGCCGGCGATGGGCAGTTTGGCCGCTTCGCCCGGACCGTGAGGACCCATACCTCAAGCTAACACCAGGCTGGCTTGCGCCTTCAGCTCGAGGCCGGCGAACTCTTTCGCCTGAAACTTGGGGAATGCGGCCGCCGCGATCATTGCGGCATTGTCGGTTGAGAGCTCTGGGGCGGGGAAATAGAAGCGCAGTCCATTGTAGGCCAGTGCTTGCTTCCGAAGGCCCGCGTTGGAAGCTACGCCTCCTGCGATGATGGCAGACTCGGCGCCTATCTCTTCTGCCGCCAAATTCACTCGCCGCAATAGCTCCTCGATTACGGTCCTTTGAAAGCTGGCAAGCAGATCGAGCGTGCGCTGGGGCGTCACCTTCAACCAATCGTCGACGCTAGCTTTCCTTAGCTGTTTACGGCGCTGGATCTCTTCGCGGAGGTCCGCATTGACATCGTGGCGCTCTGTCCAGCGCAGGACAGCCGTTTTCAGGCCGCTGAAGCTGAAATCAAGCGGATTGCCTTTCATCTTCACCGGCGAGAACCGGACCGCCGTGGCATCCCCGAAAGGCGCGAGTTTGTCGATTACCGGTCCGCCCGGGTACCCAAAACCGAGGAGCTTCGCCACTTTATCGAATGCTTCGCCGGCCGCGTCATCCCGTGTTTTTCCTATGAGCCTGTATTCGCCGGCGGCACGGATTTCGAAGAGGTGTGTGTGGCCCCCGCTCACGACGAGCGCGCCAGCAGGGAATCGAACCTCGGGATTTTCAAGAAGAACTGAATGAATATGCCCTTCCACATGATTTATGGCGATGAGCGGAACATTGGAGGCGTACGACAACGCTTTTGCATAGCTGATGCCGACGAGAAGCGAACCGACGAGACCCGGGCCGGATGTGACGGCAATGGCGCTGAGGTCGTGTAGCTCAACACCTGCGTCGACGAGCGCCTGCCGCACGACAGGAACGATGGCGCGCAAATGTTCGCGCGATGCTAGCTCGGGCACTACGCCACCGTATTTGGCGTGAGTAGCCAGCTGCGACGCAACTACGCTCGACCGAATCTGCTCGCCATCACTGACGACGGCCGCCGCGGTTTCATCGCAGGAACTTTCAATTCCTAAAATATTGGTTTGCAAGTATCCGACTTTTATTATCAGCTTCCTGAAGAGCTGATCGCCCAGGAACCGATTCCGCAGCGCGATGCAGCAAGAATGCTCGTAATTTCACGGGAGCGAGGGCGTTACTTCGATGATTGTTTCATCAATTTTCACCGGTACCTCCGGCCAGGGGATTGTCTCGTTCTGAACAACACGAAGGTTTTTCCGGCGCGTTTGCGCGGGCGCAGGAACGGCACTGAGGGGGCGCGGGTGGAGGTATTTCTGCTGCGCGCCCTGGATGCCGACGAGACAATATGGCGCGTGCTGGTGCGTCCCGCCAAAAGGCTGAAGGCTGGCGACCGGGTCGTATTCGAGCAGGGTCTAGAGGCTGAAATCGTGTCGCAGGGTAATTTGGGCGAACGCACGATCCAGTTTTTCGCTAAGGAGTCGATCAGCGCCGTGCTCTCGAAGATCGGCGAGACACCCCTGCCCCCCTACATCCGCCGGAATCCGACGAAGGTAGATGACGCAAGATATCAAACCGTTTTTGCCGAGAAGAAGGGATCTGTGGCCGCGCCGACTGCCGGTCTGCACTTTACGCCAACCATGCTGGAAGACTGCAGGGCGGCCGGTGCTGACATTGCGACTGTCACTCTGCATGTCGGCCTTGGAACGTTCTCGCCGATCCGAGAGGAGAAAGTGAGCGATGTGCGGTTGCACGAAGAGTATTTCGAGATTGAGGCCGACGAAGGCGCGATCATGCGTCGCGCCAACAGACTTCTCTGCGTAGGCACCACGAGTGTACGGACGATTGAAACCGCGTGCCTTCGCGGAGGTCTGACCGCTATGCAGGGAGAAACGAATCTCTTCATCTACCCGGGGTTTCATTTTCGGGGGACAGGCGCGATGCTGACAAACTTTCACCTTCCTCAATCAAGCCTGCTGATGCTGGTGGCAGCATTTGCCGGAACCGAGCTTACGTTGAATGCGTACCGCTATGCAGTCGAAAACCGTTATCGTTTCTTCTCTTATGGAGACTGCATGTTTATTGAATAGCGAAGTACTTGCGATACGCTGAAAGGCCATCCACGACATAGTTCTGTAACGCGCTGCGGCCTTCCGCGGCTGCGCGGGGATCGGCCAGCAACCTGCGACCGACGCGCGCGATATCGAGGACGTCATCGACGTTTGCCTTCCAATCCTGCGGCGCCCAGTCAATCGCGCTTGAAACTACCGAAGCAACGCCTTCCGCCACTCCGTCCGCAGTGACCATGTTGAAAGATTCGGTATAGCTCGGCTGTAGCAGCAGATGCATGCTGGCCACTGTGTTCCGGAAGTTGGCCCATGATTGCCACCCGTTCATGACAATGCTCACTCCCGGCAAGCCGTTGAGCATTTCTTTAACCGATGCAAGAATGCCTTCACCGCCGCCTTCCGCGCGTCCTGCTGAGAGCCACAGTTCGAGAGGCGCGCGGAGATTGCGCGCGAGTTCAAGGGCCGCTCCGGCAGCGCTCATAAGATTCTTTAGGGGTCGCGTTGCACCAAAGGCGCCGATGCGCAGCGTGCCTCCGCCGTAGGGCTTTGTACCCGGCACCGGGCGGTCATCGAGATAATACAGGTTCGGAAGATAGGCGCAGGGTGCTCCGAATGCGTACCGTATCCAGTCGCAGAAGCGGCGGCTGTTCCCCGCGAGGTGTACGTTCGCGGTACACATCTCCACGTCCATCGTCTCGCGTACAAGCTTTACGCCATTGCGGTCGGCCTGCAGGAAGCCGACATTCGAGTGGCAGTTCACTGCAAAATGAGTGGAGGGGAAGGCGGTTGAGAGTGAGTGGAGATCTGCGGAGGGGATCCATGGAGCCGAAATGATCACGTGCTGCGCGGGCGATGCAGTCAACTTGCTGCGAAGATCCGCAGCGCTCATGATCGGCCAGACCTGGGTTGCAATGCCCTCGCGGCGTAGAACTTTGGCGGTGTTGATCGCGGCGACGCCCAGACCGATATGGCTTATATTGCGGTTCGCAGCGAAATTCTTGTAGGCGAGCACAACGCTCATGATGGGCCTCCTCAGATGGGCCACGAATTCTCGTGCCGACCCAAGGATCGCCGCGCCAACAAAAGCAGGGCCGTCTCGAAAAGACTAATCTGCTGAAGCGATGGAAGATAGAATTTTTCGCCCGGGCGTGATGAGAACTCAGCCCAGGCTAGAAACCGGTGGTAGTTCCTCGTTCGGCAGATACCCGACGAATTGTTCGAGAACGACGTTGCCCTTGTACTCGATCTCCTTGTGGATGCCGATCTCGCTCGAGTAATAAGCGAACGCGGTGGTCTCTTTCAATTGCGTGAAAAACTTCTCCGGGTCCGTCGTTGCGTGCTTCTCGTTTTGCGAGATCTTCTTCAGAAGCTCGGTCTGTTGATCCTCGTTCAGGCGCAGGAAGGGTTTGCTGAACATGGATTGAGAGACTTGATTGACCGCCGCCAAACCTTTCCGCCATGAAGTTTTGTCTTCGGGTAGAAACGCCTCAGCGACCGTTTTGTCAATGTACTGTGGCACGCCCGCCTCGCGGGCGCCCGGAGAGTGGTCGTCCGTTGGAACTATCAGGTTCGTCAGCGCATCGAGCATCGCGAACTCGTCTTTTGTGAAGAACAGAGGGGCACCAGGCTCAGGCGCCGCTAACGCAAGTGGGCCGGCCAGCGCCGCTGCCGTGAACACCTTGAAAACATCGCGACGGTTCAGATTCGGTTCCATTAAACTTCTCCCTTCTTCATTTCGTCGGCCAGATGATCACAAGAACGCCAACACAAAGCCATGATCGTCCACGTGGGGTTCTGACAGGACGCATTCACGTGCGTGCTACCGTCGACCACGAGCAGGTTTTTCACATCGTGTGCCTGCTGAAACTCGTTCACCACCGAGGTCTTCGGGTCCTTCCCCATGCGTGAGGTGCCTAGTTCGTGGATAGACCAGCCCTCGGGCAGCGCCTCACTCGGGTTTGACAGCACCTCAAACTTAGCCGCTTCGAACATTTCGCGGGCTGTCTTTGCCATATCTTTACACATGTTGCGTTCGTTTTCACCGAACGTGTAGCTAAAGCGCAGTACCGGAATACCCCAGGCATCCTTCAGGTCCGGATCGATGCTGACGGCGTTTTCATAGCGCGCCAGAACCTCACCGAAGCCGCCCATCTCAATGGTTGCGCCCGCATACCGGCGAACGTTTTTCTTGTATTCTTCACCGAAGCCGGGTGTCTCGAAGGCAGTGCCGGCGATCATGCCGCAGCCGGCCCCTCCTTCAAACCCGTAACCGCGAATGAAATCGGGTTCTTTCGTCGTGAGATTCCGGAAACGCGGCACATAGAACCCGCCCGGACGTCCATCATCCAGAGTGCGAGCCTTTCCGACCAGATCAGGCATGAACCCAGCCACAGATGGCCCCATCACATGCTCGCAGAAGTTGTGCCCGACGTGACCGCTCGAATTCGCGATTCCGTTCGGGTACAGGCTCGATTTTGACAGCAGCATGAGACGGGTCGACTCGAGAGTAGATGCGGCCAAAAGCACTGCTTTCGCTTTGACCTGATAACTCTTCTTCGTGTCGCTGTCGAGGAAGGAAACGCCGGTTGCTTTCCCGGTGTTCTTGTCGACAGTTACTTCATACACCGTCGAATTTGGCCGGATTGTCAGGTTTCCGGTATCCATCGCGGGGCGAAGCAGGCCGGTCGGGGAGTCGAACGCGGCATGAATGTCGCAGCCCCCGACGTGCCTGTTGCACGCGCCACGGCCATAGCAGTGACTGCGATACTTGTTGTGTTTGAGTGTGTCCGTTGCGACGCCTGCGCGATACGGAGTCAGCGTCCGATTCATGCCTTTCAAAGTGTTGCGCAAATGCAGTTCGGCATAACTGAGCTTTAAGGGACGCATGAAGATGC
Organism: Acidobacteriaceae bacterium; assembly: GCA_019233375.1. Lineage (GTDB taxonomy): Bacteria > Acidobacteriota > Terriglobia > Bryobacterales > Bryobacteraceae > Bog-105. Next base: position 5,836 of record JAFAMM010000342.1, on the reverse strand, counting down.
CGTCTGGCAGTTGCGGCAGGCCCTCCGGAAAGCCTGAGATGCCGAGATAGCGGTCCACTTTGTCGTAATACGGCTCGATGTCGGTGTATGAAATCGGCCAGTTCTCGCCATAGCCGTCGTGGTCTTTCGCTTTGAAGTCGTAATCGGACAGGCGCAGTGCGAGTCGGCCCCATATGTTTGTCTTTCCGCCGACCACGCGCGATCGCACCCATGCATATCTAGTGCCTGAATAGGGATTGTCTTTCTCGTTGACGACTAGGGTCTTACTGTAATCGGAAAAGCTCCAGTCTTGGATGTATGATTCGACGTGCGGGTAAGGCGAGTTCTTGCCGTACGGCGATCGGATGTTGTATTCGTTCGTCTTCAGCGCATGGTAATCAGGCGGCATGTTACCCCGGCGCGGATGATCGTACGGCCACTGCATTGAATGAAGGATTTTGCTGGTGTCCTGATACTTGCCGGCTTCGAGCACGAGCACTTTGAGGCCATGCGAAGTAAGTACGTGTGCGGCCATGCCGCCCGCGGCCCCCGAGCCGACGACCACTGCGTCGTAAGTGGTCTTCAGATTGATTTCCGTAGTATTGCTGGTTGGAAATTGGAGAAGCATCCTGGTCCTGATTTGAATTGTATTCCTATACCATGGAGAGAACGCACCGACGGCGGATTGCCGCAGACGGAATCGTGGATTTCAGCATAGTAAAATCGAGGAGATTTGAGTCTGTGGGCGGTTAGCTCAGCCGGTTAGAGCGCCTGCCTTACAAGCAGGAGGTCGATGGTTCGATCCCGTCACCGCCCACCATTTTCGGCTCTACGCACTTAATGGGGGCGGAGCCGGTTTCTGACTGAATCTAAGAACACGTTACCTTAGCGCGCAATCGATAGTTTTGGGCTCTACGCACTCAATGGGGGGCAGACCAGCCTCTGACTGAACCTAAGAACACATTTCCCTACGCGCAAGCGGTAATTCTGGACGTTTCTGAAGCCGTAAGCTTGGCGCTGCAGGACTTCCATTTTGGTGTGGAAGCCTTCGGTGATGCCGTCGTTGCGGGTGAAGCGCCACATGGTGGCGATTTCCTCTCGCCAGGAATGCAGGGTGTTGCCGAGCGCCATCAGGGGCGCCAAGCCGCAACAACGGAGCGCCGCGATATCCCGGAGGAAGCGGCGCGCCAGTTTCTGGCAGCGTTTCTGATTGCGGTGTTTTTCCAGCAAGGAGTAGCAGAGCCGCTGTTTAAAGCAGTAGATCGCTTCCAACTCCGGTCTGTCGTTCAGATAAATCGAGAGGCGCTGCTGCTGCAGAGTCAGCTGATGGCGATGGCGCCGCATCAGCGAAACCAGACCACGGTTCTTTGATCCCACCGGATCGAGTTCCTTCCAGCAGGCCAGGACGTGATAGCTGATGGTGCGGATCACATGGAAACGGTCCGCGACGATGCGCGCCTGCGGGAAATGCTTCCGCACCAGTGAGCGATAGTGGGTGGCCAAGTCCATGCACACCACCTCCACCCCGTGTTTTCCTTCCAAGCGCAGCAGATAGCTTTCCAGCGAAGCTTCGCTACGTCCCAGTACCACATCGTGCACTTTGTCATTCTTCAGATCGCAGAAGGTAGTCGCGTAGCTGTGCTTGCGGGTGAAAAAGTGCTCGTCGATGCCGAGCACCTGTGGGCATTCGCGGCTAATCCGCTCGCCGGACAGCAGCTTCAGATACCACACAAACCAGCGCTCGATGGTGGCGCTGGACAGGCGCTCGCGTTGCGCCAGGCGGCTGCGGCTGATGCCATCGAAGTGCTTTTGGCACACGCTTCGCCGGAACGGCTCGGTCGCACGCACGCGCGGCAGGATGCCGGGAAAACGCTGCCAGAAGCTGCGGCTACAGCACCGGCTGCTCCATTTCCGCGTCTCCAACTCCAATACCGTTTTCCGCATTCCCCAATTCTCATGCCGCAAACGCCGTGTGCGCCGGTCCTTGAGCCGCAACTTCTCTTCCCCGCAATGCGGACACGAAATACGGCCCGTAAAGCGCACCCGCAGCTGAATCTCTCCGGCTACCTCATCCAGCGCTGTAACCTCGTATTCGGGCAAGCCCACTATCACCTCTGGTCTGATCAAACATTTCCTCGCAAATATGTTTTATCAGTCAAGAGGCCAGGCTTGCCCCCATTTACGAGCTAGAGCCGAGGTTTCAAGCCGATCACGTACACGTCAATGTACACGCTGCCTGGCCATCGTAGATCATTGGATCGTTACCGCCTCGTTGCCGAGGGCCGTTTCCGCTTCTGGATTGTATGACGCGATGCTTTCAACGGCTCTGCGTTTGGCTTGAGCGCGAATGTGGCGAGACCAGACTCGCTGTGTTCGGCGTCAACTATTTTTTCCGTTCGGCGGAAAACTTGATTGTCGTTCATCCATCGCTGCGCTTACGCGGTGCGGCGCTGTCTTAACGCTAGGCCCACGGATCACGTCAAATTACAACAACATGTTTGACGCGACCCGCTGGGCAAAAGCCGCGATAGCGTATCGCTCAAATAGCAGGCGAGCGCTAAGGCGCAGCGAGTACGTTATTTAGATCGGTTACTAGCGTGTCCAGAATATTGCTCAACGCGCTCCCAGAATGGAGTAAGCCGGCCACGTCACAAAGCAGATTCCCAAGTAGGTTTCCGGCACCTGGGATCGCCGTGATGTTGAGGTTAACCTGATTGAGCGTGACTTGCAGGCCGAGCACATTCAAATTAAGCGGCCCGAGAACCAGATTCAGGATTGGACATGCCGCAGGATCGGCTGCTGCTGTTGAAGAAGTACTGCTCGCCTGTTTGGGCGTGCTGTTCACACTCAGAACAGGGACAGCTACTGACGCGAGTGGGTTGTTGTAACTCACGGTCCCCATTGCGAGCAGAGATCCATTGATGTTCTGGAACTGCTTGATGGTTAATGTGCCTGGGGTGGTTGGCCCGTTCTTTCCGGTTGGGTGGAACGTTACCGGAACAGTAACTCCACCAGGGGTAACCGCAGCACTGCTGATGGCGGGCGCGGCGAACAAGCAGATAGCAGCCGTAGCGGCTGCGAGTAGGGTCTTCATTCTTTGCTCCTTGCAGATTGCCCGGCGTTTCGCACCGCCTCCCGGGTGTCCAGCTAAAGTGTCCAACCAGTACACCCGTTTACAGACGCAAGAAAGGAGGACTTTCTGGCTTCTAGGAAAAGTGTTGGTTCTCCAAACTCATCTGGTGCAAACGTTTCGTGCCCGAAACTGCCGCTGGCCTATTCGGGTTCCGTTAGTTCAAATTAGTGAAAGTGACGGGAGGTCGTGGAGAAAGGAATGAGCAACGGTCTACGCAAATAGAAAAGCGAAACGGACGTGGATACCGAGTCCCTTGACCCAACACTTCGACTGCGTCTCTCGCGCCGGAAGCGACTAGCGGGCGGTCGCGACGGCATCCCACAGCGCCGCGCCGGAAACGATCTCTTCGATAAGGGGCGCCATGAAACCGGCGCTCAGATAACCGGACTGGTGCCCGTGCGTCAATTTGGGCCATTTGGTACCCAAGTTTCGAAGGCGCTCTCGCGGTTCGCTACTAACCCGACCGGAGCCACCCGCATCACGCCGCCGCAGCCCTTGCTGTCGTTCGTTGCCGGTTCGCCGATCTTTTTCGCATTGCGCAGCGCCAACAGACAAGGACTACCAGGTGCTCTGCGGGACCATAGCCGCCGGAACGGTGATCAGCCATCCATCCGTAGCAACGTGCCAATTGAGGTCGGTGTGCGTTTTCAGCCCACGTAAGTAGGCATGGTGCAGCACGGTGTATTTCAGCCGCCGCATCAGACCATCTTCATACACTAATGTCAGGCGATCATCTAAAATGACGAGTATTCGTGCGGATACACAAACCCCGAATGCGCGTGAGCAGCAGTTCACAGCCCGATCTGGAAATGTCTGCAAATTCGCGATTACCGAGAAGGCCGTGGACGATGAGATCCGCATCGCTTGGACGCCGAATGGGTGGGTAGCCCTAGTGATTCAGACGTCCGCCAGGTTCACGACTACATGCGCAAGGTTAGGAGTGAGCGCGGCGAAATCGAGGAGTTCAGCGCAGCAGATCAGAGCCTCGTGCAACACCGCCCCGAAAGTGCTAACGACGATTCATCGAGACCGGCGATGCTGGTATACCCGTGAAGCCGGTATGTTAGCCCTCAGATTCGAGCTGCCCTTCGAATAGCCCGCCATTCGCGACTTCGGACAGAAGGCAGCCTGCGAACACCAAGCAGGCGAAACCATGCAAGGGCGATGGCGACGGCAACCCTATTCTTCGTCCTGCACAGTCCGTCGCTTCCTGGCGAGAATTCGGTGACCGCACTCTGCGAAATCCTTGCAATTACACGAGCGCTCTAGCAGTTCTTTCGTGGCGGCGATCTTGCGTGCCAAGTCATCCAACTCAAAAATCTTACGGAGGGCGGCGCTCCGTCCCGGAATCAATAGAACAACTGCCGTATTTCCGTCAACGTAAAGCCGCACGCTTTTGCCCGCTCCACAACGGCAAGTCTCTCTAGAACAGAGGAGGCATACTGCCTTCGACCTCCGACACGACTCGGCTTCGGCAGGACCCCGGCCTTCTCATAAAAACGAATCGTTGAGGCAGCCAAACCCGATTCTTTCGCGACCCATCCGATGGTCATTCACAACAATTTGCCTGCCTTACCTTTTGCGACGCGTCCGCCGTTCCTGTGTTGCACAACGCCTGACTGCGGCCTTCGGGTTCTTGATGTGCCTTGGCCCGCCTCGATTGGCATAGAATGCGGCGTTATAGGAGACAGCCATGCCTACATACATCATCATGTCCAAATGGACTGCGCAGGGACTGCAAAACATAAAACAGAGTTCCAGTCGGCTGGAGGCCGCGCGGAAGGCGTATGAGGCCGTCGGTATCAAAATGACGGCCTTCTTCATGACCACGGGAAGGTACGATATGGTCGCTGTTATCGAAGCCCCTGATGACGTGACCTTTGCAAAGGCCCTGTTGGCCAATGCCTCTCAAGGAAGCTTCACCACTGAGACCTGCCGCGCGTTTACCGAGCATGAATACCGGCAGATTATCAGTGGATTGCCGTAAGAAATGACGGTCCAGTTTCCGGAAGCGAGCGAGTTGAGCAAAGCGCGGTAATCAATGCCTGGGTTACGGTAGACAGCCTTCGGCATTATGATAAAGAAATCTCAGGGCACAAACATTCAGTCCCAAAGCCCGTCTAGCGTTTTATCTCGCAGGTACGGCTCTGCTGCCCAACAAAATCCAAATTCGTGAAATCATAACAGGATAGCCGTGACCGGGACGCGTGAAAGCACCTTCGCCATAAGTGAATTGAATCGACTAATCATAGCCCTGGCCAGACGTGATTATCAGGTAATCGGTCCCGTGATGCGCGACGGCGCTATCGTTTATGACGAGATTCAAGGCGCTGAAGCTCTGCCGGCCGGCTGGACCGACGAGCAGGATGCGGGCCGTTACCGCTTGAAACGGCGCGACGATAGCGCGTTGTTCGGCTATGCAGTGGGCCCGCGAAGCTGGAAGAATTATTTGCATCCATCCGACATACGGCTGTGGTCTGCGGAGCGCGAGAACGGGGTCTTTCGGATCCTCCAAAATCCCGGACCACAGAAGAAATATGCATTCGTCGGGGTGCGTAGCTGCGACCTGACGGCGATTGGCGTCCAGGACCGGGTATTGTTGGGTGACCGCTATCAGGATCCCATCTACGCAGCGCGCCGGGACGGGGTGTTCATCGTTGCTGTTCAGTGCACGCACTCGGTATCAACCTGTTTCTGCTCCTCAATGCGAACCGGTCCGCACGC
>JAFAMM010000115.1 GCA_019233375.1 Acidobacteriaceae bacterium | reverse complement strand
TGACAGAAAAGAACGGCACGCTCGATATCTGGTTTCAGCCAACCGGCGGAAACGTGTATCAGGTGCGCGATTTTGAAGTGAACGGATCACATTTGAAACTGAATCTCGCGGCCGCTCATGGGGACCATCCTGCCCTGATTTGGGACCTGGATGCCGCGGGTGGCAAGCTGACTGGAGCGCAGCATTCGGGCGATGCGACTGTGCCGCTGACCGGAGTGCGCGCGCCGGAGTTGAATCGCAAGGCGCCGGCTGCCTGGACCGATCCGCGGCCGCTGTTTGACGGGAAAGATCTTGCGGGTTGGGAGCCGATCGGCGAGGCGGCGAAGAATCATTGGGTGGTGGTGGACGGCACGCTGCTAAACGAGAAGCGCGGGGCAAATCTACGCACGATCCCGGTGTTTAATGACTTCAAGGTCCACTTCGAGGTGAATTGCCCGCCGGATGCGAACAGTGGATTCTATCTGCGCGGACGGTATGAGGTTCAGATCGAATCCGAGCCGCTGAATGAGAACCCGCCGGAGCGCCGGATCGGGTCGATCTACGGGCGAATCGCGCCATCACCCGAGCTGCCGCGCGCGACGGGCGAGTGGCAGAGCTTTGATGTGATGCTGGTCGGGCGAACCGTGACCGAGGTCCACAACGGAGTTACCGTAATCGACCACAAGCAAATAGACGGGATCACGGGCGGAGCGCTCGACGCGAACGAGGGAGAACCCGGACCCTTTTATATTCAGGGCGATCACACGGGCGGGATCAAGTACCGGAACATCACGGTATCGGTGCCCAAGGGTTGAAAGAAGCGAAAGCGGCTTTGGCACGCGCCGGGGTCAGGGTTGTGAGGAGAGCAGCCGGTTTTTATTTGCTGTCGGCGGGCGGGCGGCGCTTTACGTCGATGTTCAAGCGCTTGATCTTCTGATTGAGAGTGGAGAGCGGGATGCGGAGCGCTTCGGCCGCCTCGGTCTGGCTATAGCTGGCGGCGTCGAGCGCTTCGATGATTTTGCGACGCTCGAAATCCGCGACGATTTCAAACAACGAGGCATCGGGCGCGAGCATCCCGTTGTGATCGCGCGGGATCCGCATGCCGCTTGCGGCCTGCAGATGCTCGGGTAGAACGTGAGCGGGCACGGACGCGGACGTAGTGAGCACCACGGCGCGCTCTACCACATTTTCAAGCTCGCGCACGTTACCGGGCCAGGCATGCTCCATCAGGATCTGCATGGCTTCAGGCTCAAAAGCGAGCACCGAGCGGCCATCGCTGTTCAGGAACTTTTCGTTCTCGCGGCAGTAGCGCGTGAAGAAATACTCCACGAGCAGCGGGATGTCGTCTTTCCGTTCGCGAAGCGGCGGAAGGTTCAGGTTGATGACGTTGAGCCGGTAGAAGAGATCTTCGCGGAATTTGCCATCGTCGACGAGTTTGCGGAGATCGGCATTGGTAGCGGCGATGATGCGGACGTCGACGCGCACGCTTTCGTTTGAGCCGAGCGGCATGAACTCGCGATCCTGCAACACGCGCAAGAGCTTGATCTGGATCTCGGGGCCGACCGTGCCGATTTCGTCGAAAAAAATGGTGCCGCGATTGGCGGTTTCAAAAAGTCCTTTGCGGTTCGCAATGGCGCCGGTGAAAGAGCCCTTTACGTGCCCGAAGAGGATCGACTCGAGCAGCTCAGAGGGTAAGGAGCCGCTGTTGACGGGGACGAACATCTGGTCCGCGCGAGCCGAGTGTGCGTGAATGGCCTTCGCTATGAGCTCCTTGCCGGTTCCGGTTTCGCCGGTGATGAGGATGGTAGCGCGGCTGGGAGCCACCTGCGCGACCTGATCGAGGAGGCGGACCATGCGCTCGCTCTTGCCGATGATGTTGGGGAAGGCATAGCGCTGCTTGAGGGCGCGCTTGAGCTGCGTATTTTCACGTTCGAGGCGGCCTTTCGAAATCATGCGATCGATTTCGATCAGCAGCTTCTCGTTATCCCAGGGCTTGGCGAAATAATCGTTCGCGCCTGATTTCAGGGCGCGCACGGCGACTTCGACCGAGCCGTAAGCAGTCAGCATAAAGACGGGAGTATCCGCATCACGGGCGCGAATATCGGCGAGGACCTCCATGCCCGAGCGGTCAGGCATCATGAGGTCGAGCAGCACGAGATCATAGCTGCCGGATTCGAACTTCTGCAGGCCGGCGGTGGCATTTTCGGCAAGGTCAACGTAGTAAGTCTCACCTGTCAGGAGCAGCTCAAGACTTTCGCGAATATCAGCCTCATCATCGATGACGAGGATGCGGCGACGCTCCGGCGGACTAACACGGTCCGCAGGCAAGTCGCGATTCGTAAACGGCACTAGAGTGGTTGTATCAGACATCTAAAAGGGGAACGCAGAAACTGGATTCAGGCGGGTAAGGCTTCGCGCCGAGGCGCCTGCGGTCTGGCGGAATGGGCTCCGATGCTCGGGAATTCGAGGCGGAAGCGCGTTCCATGCCCGACGGTACTATCGACTTCGATGATACCGTTGTGCTCCTGAACGATTCCGTAGGTTATGGAGAGACCGAGGCCGGTGCCCTTCTTCGGACCTTTGGTGGTGAAGAAGGGGTCGTAGATGCGGGCGAGGTTCTCGGCGGGAATGCCCTGCCCCGTATCGGCGACTTCGACATGCGCAAATCCGCTTTCGCTCCAGGTCCGGACGAACAACGTACCGCCGCCCGGCATTGCATCACGCGCGTTGATGAAGAGATTGAGAAAGACCTGCTGCAGTTTTCCCGCGTTACCGCGCACCGGAGGAAGCTGCTCTCCGAGATTCAAGCGCATGCGAACGCCGGCCTTGTCGAACTGGTGCTCGACCAGGTTGGAGGTTTCGCGAATGACGCGATTCAGGTCGAGTTCGACGAAATCGGTCGGGGAGGTGCGGGAGAAGTTCAGAAGGGAGTTGACAATCTCGCTGGCGCGAAAAGTCTGCTTGGCGATTTTTTCGAGCAACTTCGATTTCTGATCGTCCTCGGAGACCTGTTTGGCGAGCATCTGGGCGTATGTGGAGATGACCGCCAGCGGTGTGTTGACCTCGTGCGCGACGCCGGCGGCCAGCAGACCGATGGAACTTAGCTTGTCGGCCTGAACGAGGCGGCGCTCCAACTCATCGCGATCGGTGACGTCGTCAAAGATCACAAGACGCCCGATCTGTTTCATGTCCTTCGAAATGAGCGGGGCGACGGCGAGATTCACGATGGATTCGCGCGGCGGCGGCAGCGGGCGGGTGATCTCAAAGCCGTGATGGCCGTTGCGCGCGGGCGCCGCCGGCTCCTCGACGAGGCGCGGACGAAGGGCCAGGCGATAGACGTTATGCACGCCTGTATCGGCGCGCATCTCGTCGAGCTTTTCGCATAACTCGGGCGGGAACAGCTCAGAGAGCGTGCGGCCGACAGCTTCCTCGCGGGAAATGCCGGTCAGCTTTTCGATCTGCGTGTTCCAGCTTTCGACGCGGTCGTCGAGACCGGCCGCAAGGATGCCGACGTTGATGGATTCAACGATGTTTTCGCTGAACTCCTTCAGCCGTTCGTATTCGTCGGCTTTGCGCTGCAGCGAGGTGTAAAGGCGCGAGTTTTCGATGGCGATGGCGACGTAGTTGGAGAGCGTTTTCAGGAGGTCGATGTCATCACTTGAAAGGAAGTCGCCTTCGGTGGTGCGGCTGACCCCGAAGTAGGCGAGCGTGCGGCCGCGTGACTTGCAGGCGATGTAGTAGGTGAAATCAAGCTCGGCTATGGTGTTGCGGACAGCGGGCGGGAGCTCGGCGGAGACGATATCGCGCAGGTGGCGTGGACGCTCGAAGAACAGGTAGTCTTCGTCGCGGGAAGAATCGAGAAAGCTGAGATCGATCGGATGCGTGAGGGTTTTGGGCGCGCGGCCGGTCTTCTGAGTGAGGGAATGGAGGTGGAACCGGCCGGACGCTTCATCGATGAGAAAGAAACCGATCTGCTGGATCGAGAGCGTGCGCAGGAGCCGGTCCGAGACTTTGGCGAGCATTGTGCCCTGGTCCGTTTCCGAGCTCAGTTCCCGGGCGAACTCGATGAGGGTAACCCGGGCGTCATAACGGTCGCGGTAGAAGACCCAGCGATCAAGCTGCTCCTGTATCCAGCGGCGGATGGGCTGGAAGAGAAACGTTGCGATGGCGATCAGCACGACAAAGGCAGGCGGCGTGACGGTACTGGTGTTGAAGATCAGGAAGATCAGGCCGTAGAAGGTGCCAATGACAGCCAGAGTGGCGAGCGTATAGACGTACCCCTGCTGGAAGATGATGTCGACGTCCATCAGCCGGTAGCGTGTGATGGCATAGGCCCAGGCAAGCGGGATGAGGCCCATGGACAGCACGCTGAGATTCATGACGTGGCCAGGGACGACTCCGGCGACGTAAGGGATTGCGTATAAGAGGGCAAATGGCAGGAGACCGACGAAGGCGCCGTTGCGCAGGTATTTGAGCTGCCGGCGGCCGACGGGATCCTCGACGCGGCGCAGTTCGAGGCTCAAAGCGGCCGCGCCCGCAAAGTAAAGAAGCATGGAGTAGGCGAGGATCACGCGATCGAGCAGCCAGCGGAGTTCGAGGAGCGAGCCGGAAACGGTGAAAACGCCCTGCGCGGCACCCGCCACGATGCCCAGGAGTATGAAAGAGGGCAGATAGAGCAGGAATGAGGCGCCCCGAGGGCGCAACCAGCGAGGCCGGCCGTGAAAGGTCAGGCAGAAGTGCACAAAGAGCGCCGGGGCCATGAGATTGGCGGTGAGATTGCCCCAGTACATGAACTCGTCGAAGGTATTGAGTTTGCCCGAATAGTGGAAGCACGAGGCAATGAAGGAAACCAGACAGAGCAGGAAGAAATGCAGCGATTTGGCAGCGGTAGTGCGCCGGTAATAGACGAAAAGACCAATGGCGAGATAGAAAAAGCCGACGCAGTACTGGTAGTAAACGGCGCTATCGCGCGGCGCTGCCTGGATGTAGATGTGCTCCTTTTGAAAGTCGATGCCATTGCGGCGGAGCGTGTAGCTGGTTTGCGCGTCGATGGGGATCTTCCAGAGCGCCTGCGGAACATCAACGGCGCGGTGAACGGGTTGCGAGCCAATGGCGAGGAGCTGGTCGCCGAGGCGAATACCGGCGCGGTCCCCGGAACTCTGGGAGGCGATATGGGCGGCGAAGACACCGTGCTGGCCGGACGGCCGGGCGGCGGTGGCGCGATCCACCCACGTAACTCCATCGTCGTGAAGGGGATACGTGCGTAGATGCTGCAGGCTCAAGACGGCGGCGACGGCAGCCGCAGCCGTGAGAATGAGCAGCAGGGTTCCCGAGAATTGGCCTCTAGTTTCGCCCACCAAGCACCTGGACGGAGGATGCAGGTCCGTCTTGACCAGTACTATGTTAAGTGCATCCGGCAGCACGTACCTCGCCACTCTGCATTGAAGCGTATATCCTTGTAGTCACAAGGCCTTTCGTACTAAGGTTATACCGATTCCGCAGCCTTGAATCTTCAAATCGGAAGCGGACGATACGGATTCTCGTAGATATAGTGCGCCACGATACGCACGGAAGGCGAGAGTACACATGTTGGGCGGGAGCGGGCGCGGATGATTTTCGGCTGTAACCTCTTGGAGCGCAGGGACGTCGCAGCCGTTGACGCGCTATTGAAACACACTTAGACTGGGTAAGTAGCCCTCAGCGCTCACAGAGGTGGTTTTTTCCTTTATGAAGTTTCCCCCTGCCTTCCAGTCGCGGTTCTTGGTTGGCGTTTCCACAGCGGTGCTTCTTGCAAGTGCCGTTGCGGCTCAGGACAAAAGTTCTCAATCGAGCAGTTCCAGCAGCTCCGGTTCGACGGATCAGACAGTCGCAAAGCCTTTAACAAAGAAGGAGATTGCGAAGAAACAGAAACAACTGGAGAAGGAGCTGGCCGGTCCCTGGAAGAAGTGGCTCAACGAGGACGTGGTGTACATCATCACGGACGAGGAGAAGCAGGCCTTTAAGCGTTTGAAGACCGATGAGGAACGGCAGCAGTTTGTGGAGCAGTTCTGGCTGCGCCGCGACCCGACGCCGGACACGGAAGAAAACGAATACAAGGAAGAGCATTACCGGCGCATCGCGTACGCAAACGACCACTATGCTTCGGGCATTCCGGGCTGGAAGACGGACCGCGGCATGATCTACATCAAATACGGTGCGCCGGATGAGATCGATTCACATCCCTCCGGCGGCAGCTACCAGCGGCCGATCGAAGAAGGCGGCGGGCAGACCTCGACCTATCCATTTGAAGACTGGCGGTACCGGTACATCGACGGTGTGGGTACGAACGTAATTATCGAGTTCGTGGACACAACGATGAGCGGCGAGTACCACATCAGCCTGGATCCGGAAGAGAAGGACGCGCTGCTGTATGTTCCTGGAGCTGGATTGACGATGGCCGAGCAGATGGGTATGGCCGATAAGACCCAGCGCTTCCAGCGAACGGACGGAACGCATCTTGGCACCGGAAACCAACCGCTGCCGGAGAGCATGAACGAGTTCACACGGCTCGAGCAGTACGCCAACCTGATGAAGGCGCCATCGATCAAGTTTAAAGACCTGGATTCGATCGTAAACTCCAACATCCGGTACAACACGCTGCCCATCCAGGTGAGGATCGATTACATCCGGGTGACGGACGCGACGGTATATGCCAACATCGCGGTTCAGTTCAAGAACGACGATTTGAATTTCCTGTCCAAGGACAAGGTGGCGAAGGCGACCGTCAATATATATGGGCGTATAACGACGCTGACACGTCGCTCCGTCAACTGGTTTGAAGATACCGTCACGGCGGAGATTCCGGCTGAGATGCTGCAGCAGGCCATGAACGGGTCGCAGATCTATTCGAAGCGGATCCCGCTGGCGCCGGGAACCTACCGGCTGAACATTGTCGCGAAGGACACGGTGGGAAATACGGTCAACAACTACGAGTGCGCGTTGAACGTGCCCCACTATGATGAAGACCAGCTCGGATCGAGCAGCGTCATTCTGGCGGACCAGCTCGAGCGGGTACCGACGAACAGCATCGGCACGGGGCAGTTCGTGATCCGGAGCGCAAAGGTGCGGCCGCGCGTGAATGACGTATTCAAACAGGACGAAACGATGGGGATCTACACGGAGTTCTATAACCTCGGCATGGATCAGAAGACGAAGAAGCCGGAGGGAACCATCGCGTATGAGGTGGTAAACGCCTCGGATAACAAGACTGTATTGAGCCAGACGGAGGACATCAGCAAAATTCCGAACTCATCGGCCTTTCTGGTGACCGTAGAGAAGAAGCTTCCATTGAAGAGCTTGGCGCCTGGGAAGTATACGTTGAAGCTGACCATTACAGACAAACTGAAAAACCAGACGCTGAGTCCGTCTGCGCAATTTACGGTAACATCATAATGAGCCGGCGGAAGAGCCGGAATTTTTAGCCAAGGTTCTCGTGCATCCGGGTTTCTCGAGCAGAAAGTTCGCTTTAGTGGTGGCCCTGACAGGCACATTTGCCTTGATCGGGCAATCCCGCGGCGCGGACCTGTCACTGCCGGTGACGGGAAACGTGCTGGGAACGGTGTCGGACGCGAACAGCACGCCGCAGATGGGCGCGACCGTCGAGCTTTTCAACAAGTACCAGAGGCTGCTGGCTAAGACGATCAGTGCGCCGAACGGTCAATTTGCCTTCCCTGCCCTGCCGGCGGACATCTACTCCGTGCGGGTATCGCTGGCGAGCTTTTTGCCGGTATCGCGCGACCGGGTTGCGGTAAAGCCGGGCGTGGACAGCGTCTTGCAGATTCATCTGGCGACGCTGTTCAGCAACATCGAAGTGACGTATACGGTTCCAACGGGAGCCATGACGGACGACTGGAAGTGGGTGTTGCGGTCGTCGCCCGCCACGCGCCCGATTAACCGCATTTTCGATGAGGACACGGCGACGCCGGTCAAGATGCGGCCGAAGATCTTTTCGGACACGCGGGCGATGCTGACGGTTTCGGGCGGCGACGGCGGATTACTGGATTCGGACACTGTTGTGGGGGACCTGGGTACGGGGTTCTCGCTGACCACCAATTTCCTTGGTAAAAATCAGCTTCAGCTGGCAGGCACATTCGGGTCCGGGCCGGAGACGGGGCCGGGAGCCATGAGCCTGTGCGCGATCTACACGCCGAGCCGCCGGGGCGGCGGGATCGCGGCAGTTCCGGAAGTCACGATGACCATGGCCCAGTTCGGACGGTTCGGTAGCCAGCCTTCCAGCGGCGATTTCACCACACCAAGCCTGGCCTCGAGCGCACCAGCGCTGCGCAGCATCTCTTTGAGCTTCTACAATACGGCTGACCTGTTCGACAACATTCATCTGGAATACGGCACGACGGGCGAGTCGGTGGATTTCGGACAGCAAAGCCTGCGTGTGAGCCCGTTTGTACGGGCAACGGTGGATCTGGGTTCAAGAGGCGAAGTGCTTGCGTCCTACAGTGACGGCGGAAGGCCGGATGCATTGATGGCGCACCAGGAGGCCAAAGCACCGCTGATGGATGCGGGCACGACAGACCTGGCGAATGCGGTAGGCGCACTCTCGCGGATTCCGCAGATATCGGAGCGCAATGGGCAGCTCCAATTGCAGCGCGCGCAGGATTACGAGGTCGGGTATAAGAAAGTGATCCGTTCGCGCACGTATGCGGTGAGTGCGTTTTATGAGGATGTGACGAACGGCCGGATCAACGTGGCGGGCGACGTTTCCGATCTGCCGCGTGAGGACCTGTTGTCGGACGGCATGTCGATGACAAGCGCCTACAACATTGGAGCGTACCGGCGAATGGGGTATGTCACCTCCGTTGAGCAGCGAGTAACGGACACGTTCCACGTAGCCTTGGCTTTCGGCCGAATGGGCGGCTTTACCGCGGATTCCGAGGGCGTGGGACAGATAACTGATTCGTATCGAGGATTTCTGCAGGAGACGAATCACAACGTGGCGAACGCGAATCTAGGATGGCGCGCGCCAGTAACAGGCACGCAGCTCATTGCTTCCTACGGTTGGGCGGATACCGGCGCGGTGATCCCGCAACATGCGTTCACGACGCAATCGATGTATGTCGCGCCAGGCTTTAACCTATCGTTGCGGCAGCCAGTTCCCACACCCTTCGGGATGCCGGGCCATTTTGAACTCACGGCCGACGTTCGGAATCTGCTTGCTCAGGGTTACATTCCGATGGCTTCCTCAAGCGGCGGGCACATGCTGATCGTGCAATCGCCACGAGCGATCAGGGGCGGCCTGAACTTCGTTTTCTAATTGAGATGCTTCATAGCTGGATGCTGCTATCAGCTCTGTGCTGGTTAGCGTGTTTGCCCGGCTATGCGGCGGCCACAGGCGCGCTCGATCTCACCGGCAGACCGGTGGATCCGTTTGCGAACCCAGCGAAGGTACGGGTGCTTGTGTTTGTGCGGACGGATTGCCCGATTACCAATCGCTACGCGCCGGAGTTGAAGCGGCTCGCGGCGGAGTTCGCAGGCCGAGGCGTCGAGTTCTGGCTGGTGTATGCGGATGCGTCCGAGAAGCCGACGGCCATTCAGTCGCATGTCAACGAGTATGGGTTTCCGGGCAAGCCGGTGCGAGATCCCGATCATGTGTTGGTGAAGCGCGGAGAAGCGACGGTCGCACCTGAAGCAGCGGTTTTCAATACGGCGGGCGAGCTTGAATACCATGGCCGGATTGACGACCGCTATGTTGATTTCGGGAA
>JAFAMM010000104.1 GCA_019233375.1 Acidobacteriaceae bacterium | reverse complement strand
TTTCGCGTTCATTCGCTTAATGGCGGAGTTATCAGGATTACCCCCGGAAATGGCGCTCGAACGCGCGCACGAAGCGTTGTTCTATGTGGGGCTAGGTGAGGCGCGTTATCGCAAGCTCGGCACATATTCGCTTGGGATGAAGCAGTTGGCGAAGCTGGCACAAGCGATCGCGCACGGGCCGAAGCTACTCATTCTCGATGAACCCACCAACGGACTTGATCCACCTGCCAGACAGCGCATGATCCGGCTCGTGCGGGAAATGCGCGACAGCGGCCACATGCACATCGTACTGTGCTCTCATCTGCTCCGTGATGTCGAGGAAACCTGTGAAGAAGTGATCATCCTCAAGGACGGCCGTGTTGTCCATTACTCGAATCTCGAAGATGAACGGCGCTTGAACCGCCGCTTTCTCGAAATCGAACTCCGGGGCGAAAATGAGCGCTTCATGGCAGCGGTGGAAAGCACCGGTTCCGAGTGCGCTCCCGGACCGTTAAGCCGTCTCAAAATTGTGCTGGCCGGGAATGCCGAAATTAAAGACATCTATCGGATCGCGGCCGAACAGAATGTTGAAATACGCCGTCTGAACTTCCGCCGCGACACGCTGGAGGATATCTTTCTCAAAGCGATGGAGAATCACGATGGCCGTTTATAAACGTAGCTATCGTTCGTACTCAGGCCCCATGACGCCGGCTTGGTCGCGCTTTCTTGTCCTGTACCGGGCATCCCGGCGCGCTCTGTTCCGTTCAAGAGGATCGACCGCTTTTTTTGTTCTATGCTTCTTCTTTCCTCTGTTATGCGTGCTCGGCGTTTACGCGAATTCGAACCTGGCTGCGATCAGTTTTCTTGGGGAGCGCGCCAGCCAGGCTTTGCGTCTTGATATCAATGGCACATTCTTTCTGGTTTATCTGACCGTCCAGAGCACACTTTCCTTCATTCTGACTGCGTTCATAGGACCTGGTCTCATTTCGCCAGACTTGGCGAATGGAGCCCTCACTCTCTATCTATCCCGACCTATGTCGCGAGCCGAATATGTGCTCGGTAAGTGTTCGGTCCTTTTCATCATTCTTTCCGAGATCACATGGGTGCCAGGGCTTGTCATCTTCGCCGTACAGGCGAGCCTGGCAGGTTGGCATTGGGCGTCTCACAATATGTGGATCGCAACCGGAATCTTTCTTGGCTCGCTGATCTGGATCCTGGTTCTCTCGCTGCTTGCCATGGCCCTTTCGGCGTGGGTGAAGTGGCGCATCGCGGCAGGGGCCTTTCTGCTCGCCGTGTTCTTCATGGGCGGCGGGTTTGCTCAAGCGATCAATTCAGTATTAAGGACGAAGCAAGGCTATCTCCTCGACATTAGCAACCTTGTTTCGGTGATATGGCGTGACTTGCTCCGGGCTCAAAATGACGCTTCAGTGCCTGCGGGCGAGGCCTGGGTGGCGGTGCTCGCATTTGTGGGCTTGTGCCTTCTTCTGCTCGTGCGGAAACTGAAGGCAAATGAGGTCGTCCGATGAGCGACGCCATCGTCTTCGAGGACGTATCCAAGTTTTACGGTGATGTTCTGGGCGTGAATCGAGTGAATCTTTCGCTTCCTCCGGGTATCACCAGTCTTGTCGGCCCGAACGGATCAGGCAAAACTACACTCATGAATCTCATGACCGGGCTGATCCGGCCCTCGCGCGGGAGCATTCGTATCCTCGGCATGACGTGCGATGAGCCGGAAAAGTTCTTCCGCCTCGTGGGCTACTGCACTCAATTCGATTCGTTTCCCAAAGGCCTGACTGGGTATGAATTCCTGTACTCTTACCTGCTGCTGTTCGGATATGACCGCACGACATGCGACGAACTCGCCTGGAAAGCGATCGCCAACGTAGGGCTGACTGAAGCGGCACATCGGAAAGCCGCGGGGTACAGCAAAGGCATGCGGCAACGCATCCGGCTGGCGCAGGCGCTCGTGCATGATCCGCGGATCCTGATCCTCGATGAGCCATTGAATGGCCTCGATCCGCTCGTGCGCGCCGAAACAATTGCCCTGTTTCGATCGTTCGCCAAGCGCGGCTGTCATGTGATTCTCTCGAGTCACGTGCTGCACGAGGTCGATATCATCTCGGATCAGGTCGTTTTGATGAGTGGCGGCTACGTCGTAGCCGAAGGCAAGATTCAGGACGTACGGGACGAGATTCAAGATCAACCGATGCAGATCCTGATACGGTGCGATCGCCCATCCGAACTCGCCGCGCGCCTCTTCCAGCAGGATCACGTCGTCGAAGCGCGGCTGCACAAGGATCGTCTCGGCCTGGTTGTGAAGACGAGTAGTCCAAGCCGCTTTTACCTTTTGATGAACAAGATCGCGCTAGATGGAATCGGGATCGAGTCAGTCGCTCCGGTAGACGACGATGTGAATTCTGTGTACGGGTACTTGATCGGCACAGAGGAGGCCGCGCGATGAAACAACTCTGGCGAGCTCAGGCAGCGGCAGTGATCCGCCTGGAACTCAAGAAAACTTTGTTCGCCAGGCGCGGTTTGTGGATCTATTTTCTGGCATTTGCTCCTGTAGCATTGTTCCTGGCGCACTCACTGGTTGAGATACATCTTCACGGAGTTCGACGCGAAATGGCGCGGCGGATGAGCAGGCCGCTGACCGAGGCCGATTTCGCAGCCGTCCATGAAGGTATGACACGTGATGAGGTAGTCGCTGTGCTCGGCCGTCCGGCTGCTTCGCGGATGCAAGTAAGGACAACAGTCAAAGGTCCCGGACAAGTCGAACTCACTCCACTTGAAAGCTTGCAATATTCGGACGGCCGGACCGAGCTGATTGTCTGGCTTAGGAACGGAACGGTGGCCGGAACGGGCACAACCTCGGGGATCAGCCTCGGACAGGACAGCCATGTCTTTGCCGGCGTGTTCCAGTTCTTCTTTCTACGATTAGCCGTCTTTTTCGGCTGCCTCGGAATCTTCATGAACTTATTCCGCGGTGAAATGCTCGATAAGAGCATGCATTTCTACCTCCTCGCTCCGATCCGCAGAGAAGTGTTGCTCGCGGGCAAGTATCTGGCAGGCTTGCTCGCGGCTACCGTGATCTTTGCGAGCAGCACGGCTCTTCAGATCGCCGCCATGCTGGTTCAGTTCGATTCGAATGCCATCGACCAGTACCTGTATAAGAACCATGGCTTCGCGGAGATCGCGTCCTATCTCGGGATTACGGTTTTGGCGTGCGTCGGATACGGAAGCGTGTTCCTGGCTGCGGGACTGTTGTTTCGGAACCCGATTATCCCAGCAGCGTTCGTCCTCATCTGGGAAGCCGCGAACCCGATTCTGCCCTCGCTGCTGAAAAAGGTAAGTGTGATTTACTATCTAAAATCACTGTGCCCGGTGCAGATTCCAATTGACCCGGCCATGCCGCCGCTCATCGCGCTGCTCGTTTCGAATGCCCAGCCAATATCCGCCTACGTCGCAGTGATTGGGCTTTTCGTTCTTTCAGCAGCTGTTCTCGCAACCTCCATGAAACTGGTACACACGTTGGAGATTAACTATACGACGGAATAGTTCTCGGGCAGACTCGAAACGGGACCTCGCCGCCCGGCGCGCCGCTATCTCCGCGCGGCACTTTTCTTCACGACGATGTCTTGCACTGGAACATCCGCCGGGAACACAAGATTGAAGAAGCCGACCATCATCTCATCCCAGCTTTGTTCCCCCCAGGTTACGGTCTTCGCCGGGTCGGCATTGTCAGGATTGTTTGCTGAGTTATCAAAGTGCGCCGTGCACTCGATTCGAGTCCCCTTTGGCAAAAAGATGGGCTGATCGAACGTGTACCAGTTCTGCCAATGCCAGTTATAATGCGGCACGCTCAGAATAGTTTGTGTTTCGTTCGTGGGAAAGACCAGCTTGTACAAAAAGTCCTTGCCCCGGCCGTGCATGTGTGGATGAACGCCGGACAGTCTCACATTGGCGCCCACCTCGAAGCTCGCATCCACACGGTAATCCGGATCTCCCGGAGGTATCTGAAAGGTGCCGTTGGTGGCGGATAACGTTAGCACACGCTCTTTGGGCTGGTTCTTCGCGAAGATCACGCCGAGTTGGGTTTGATCACGCGTGGCGTGTCCGTTGGGCGTGTAGTGAACCTGGAAAACGATGTCCGAGCCTGCCTTGATCAGCTTGGCCTGCCCAGGCTCGAGGATCTCCGCGGGTTGCCCGGGAGCATAGCCAACGAGGAAATCGCTCGGAAGCGGGCTCGTGTCGGGCTGCTCCTTCGTCTTCACTTGCGGAGCGATGAAGAACTGACCCGGCGCCTGTCCTCGGAACCAACTCGATTTCGGTTCTCGAATAAAAGCGATGATGTGGTGCACGACCGCGCGATCGGTGGGCCGCACCTCGGCAGCTTGTATCCAGGTATCTTCCCTGAATCCGGTCGGAACGATGATGTGCTGATAATCCACAACGCCGGAGGCAGGAACATCGAATGGAATTGAAAGTCGGTAAATCTTATCAGGGACGCCGATCTGCCAGCCTTCGACCCAGTCCACAGGCGGAGGCAGATCGTTTGGATTCCCTTCGGGCGCCTTAGCATCTGCCCAGTCTGAGATCGTTTGTATCTCCGCGTCGCTCAGCAGATGCCCGTTGCGAAATTTTCCGTACCGCGGATCAGCAAACCACGGTGGCATCTTGCGCGTCTTGACTGCCTCCTTCATCGCCATGGCCCACGGACGAACGGCCTGGTACGTAAGCATCGAAAATGGGCCGGCTTCACCAGGACGATGGCACGTCTGACACTCGCGTTGCAGGATAGGCGCAACGTCTTTTGCAAACGTCGGTGGCTGCCCCGCCTCTGACACTCGAACTACCGCCGCAAGCGCCAGACACAAAAAGCAGCTAGCGAACTTCATGGCAGGCCATCAGTCTACAATACTCCATCGTGAGCTACCCGAAGCGCAAATGGCAGTCGAAGACTTCCAGAAGGCGTCAAAGCATCTTCGCTCACACTGCGGCGCATCCCGACACACTTACTGTAACAGCTAAGCCGCGGATCTCGCGTACAGTTATTCCTTTTTTGTAACTTTTCTGTAGGACCAGATCGGGCTGCGCAAATCTCGCTTAATCTATAGCCGGGGCCCGATTATGGACCCCGTCCTTCACTCTCCGCACGGGGATGATTGCAACACCACCAAGGAAGGCAGAACCAAGTCATATGAAGAGTTCACAAACTCGCATACCACGCGCAAATCGCCGGTCATTTTTGAAGAATGGCGCGACGGGAATCGGCGCCGCAGCAATCGATCTCGGCGTGGGGCCGGGTACTTCAATTGCTTTCGGCTTCGACGACGATGATGACGATCGAGCACCGATTACGAGGGGCGATATTGCGATATTAACGTTCCTAAGCGCACTCGAGCAGGTGGAGGCGGATTTGTGGACGCAGTATGCAGAACTGGGAGGGGCAACAAACCAGGGGTTATCTCCCATAGATATCCCTTTGACCGGGCTGGCTCCGAACTATATCACAGCTCTGCAAGTGTTAGATGGGGACATGCCGCAATATATCGCTGACAATACAGACGATGAAATCAGCCATCACCGTTTTCTCAACAACTATCTCATGTCCAAGGGAGCAAGCCCCATCGATTTGAGCCAGTTTGCCGTTCTCCCTCCGAGTGAAGTAACAGGTGTTCCGCAGAAGGGACGACTTACCAATCTCAAACAACTTACGATCGAAACAAAGTTTTGGACACGGTACCGAAGTGCGAAACAGAACCCCGACTTGGGCGGCACATTCGAAAATGCGGTGCCAGATCTTGCTAGGGGACAACATCCTGCGATTCCAATAAATGATGACGATCTGAAGCTAAATTCAGATGGCACCATCACGAACCACTTGCAAGCGATAGCGAATACAGCGGGCTTCCATTTCGCATTTATCGAGCAGGGCGGCACCAGCCTATACCCCACGCTAGCTCAAAAAGTAACCAACTTACAAGTTCTGCGGGTGCTGCTAAGTATTGGCGGCTCTGAGATAATGCACTTTCAGGTCTGGCACGACAAAGCAGGCAACGCTACTAACATCACAGACGGCGATCTTACGTTTCCCAATCTGAACAACGGTGTCGATCCAAATACCGGAGCTCACGGCCCCAACGTGGCTGACTTATTTCAGACCAATTTGATCATGCCGGAGCCTACAGTGTTCCTGAATCCGAGGCTGGGCCCGGTCTCCATCATCCGTCCGACTTCTGACAAGCAAGGTGGAGCAATCGCGGCCGTTGTCGGCTTCAGGGACGATGGGCTTTTCCTTGATCCGAAGACCAAGAAAAATACAGGAATCGTCGACGTACTTATGGACTTAGCCGAAGAAGCCGACGAGGCCCGGAGAAGAACCTGACCTCGTTTTGACCTGCCGCTGTAAGACGTTCTCGCTGCGGAACTCGCGGCCCGTGCAACGCGCCGCGAATCCACAGCGAGACGCCAGCGGCTATGCAGGAGTGCCCACGGTCTTTCTGTCGCTTTCTTGCTTCACAAAAGCTCCCGCTTTTCCCACCTGCAGGAATGTATCGGCATCAAGGCGGCCGAACAGTTCAATAAGTTTCGCGACTAAGCCGGTCCATCCGGTCTGATGGCTGGCGCCCAGACCTGCGCCATTGTCGCCGTGGAAGTATTCATAGAACAGGATGTAGTCCTTCCAGTTCGGGTCGGTCTGGAATTTCTGGGTGCCCCCATACACCGGCCGCCGGCCAGAGTTATCCCGTAAGAAGATTCGGGCCAGCCGGTTCGCTATCTCGCGGGATACTTCGAAGAGGTTCATGTAGTTACCCGAGCCCGTTGGGCATTCAACTTTGAAGGTATCGCCGTAGTACAAATAGAACGACATCAACGCCCGAAGCAGAAGCACATTTACAGGCATCCAAATCGGACCCCGCCAGTTGGAATTGCCACCGAACATACCGGTATCGGATTCAGCCGGTAGATAATTCACCCGGTATTCCTGGCCATTTACATGGACAACATACGGGTGATCGGCATGGTAGCGTGATAGAGCACGGATGCCGTAGGGGCTAAGGAATTCATTTTCATCGAGCATGCGCGCGAGAATGCGTCGCAGCCGCTCCGGTTTGACTAGCGCGGCGATGCCGCGCCCGCCGTATCCAAGGTGGCCCGCCCCGGTGGGGTGAATACTCTGGAGCAATTCGGGCATGCGTTGTAAGCGTTCCGCCAGGACTGCGTTGACGCGGGGCACCCGTGCGCGCTGCCATGGCTCAATAACGCTGGTTGCACCCAGAGGCAAAAGGCCCACCATTGAGCGCACCTTCAGGCGCGTCGCGCTGCCGTCCGGAAATCGCAGAACATCGTAATAGAAACCATCCTCCTCATCCCACATGCCGCCCGGACCCGTTTGATTCATCGCGCGGGCAATCCAAAGGAAGTGGCCGGCGAACTTGATCGCCATATCTTCGAAGTAGGAGTCGTACGATGCCAGCTCGACGGCGATCTCCAGCATGTTCTGGCAGAAAAGTGAGACCCACGCTGTCCCGTCGGCCTGTTCGAGATGGCCGCCGGTAGGAAGCGCGGCGCTACGGTCAAAGACACCGATGTTATCGAGCCCAAGAAACCCACCTTCGAAGACGTTCTTGCCGAAGCGGTCTTTGCGGTTCACCCACCAGCTGAAGTTCAGCATGAGCTTCGCGAAAGAACGCTTGAGAAAGTCCAAGTCACCTTCACCACGGACTGCTTGCTCGGTGCGGTAGAGGAAAAGCGTGGCCCAGGCATGCACCGGCGGATTCACATCGCTGAAGTTCCACTCATAAGCCGGAATCTGGCCGGTTGGATGCAGGAAAAATTCCTGCAACATAAGATCAAGCTGTTCTTTTGCGAAGTCCAGATCAACAACCGAGAGCGCGATCGTGTGGAAAGCGAGGTCCCAGGCGGCATACCAGGGATACTCCCACTTATCAGGCATCGAAATGACGTGCTCATTCACCATGTGGAACCATTCACTGTTGCGCATGGAGGGAGCGTTCGGCTTCAGCGGATCGACCCCGTGTTCTTCAAGCCATTTGTCCAGATCGAAACCGAAGTATTGCTTAGACCAGAGCATGCCGGCCAGCGCCTGCCGCATCACACGCGCCGCGTCTTCGGTGACCCGCTCGGGAGTGATCGCTTTGTAAAACTCATCGGCTTCCTGGCGGCGGGCCTGCACGATTTCGTCGAACTGGTAACCGAATGGCTCACCCATCGCCTGCGGCGCCTTGTCGGTCAGACGCAGCTTCACGGTCGCCGTTTTCCCTGGTTCGACAGTCAAGTGGTAATGCACGGCAACTTTCGTTCCGGTGTGTTCGGGATTGACTACCTCCTGCCTGCCCGTAATTATGAAGTTATTGATCGCGTCCTTCACATATCGACTGGCGTTCGGCGTTCCGAAGAGGCGCTGGTTGTTCGTTTCGTTTTCAGTGAATAGCAGTTTTGCATCACCGTCAAAGTAAAGGAAGCGATCGCCCAATTCGGGACGACTAGCCGCAATTACGCTAGCACCGAGCCTTCCGGGGACCTGTTTCAGCACCGGCTTGGCGGCTTCACGCCACCATGTCCAAGTGTTCCGGAACCAGAGCGTAGGTAGAAGCTCGAGAGTCGCGGCCTCCGGGCCGCGATTGGCCACCTCAATCTGGATAAGAATGTCTTCGGGCGTATGTTTTGCATACTCGACAAACACATCGAAGTATTTATCCCCGTCGAAGATACCCGTGTCCAGCAGCTCATACTCCATTTCAGACCGCGTGCGGCTCTTGCTGGTTCGGACGAGGTCCGCGTAGGGGAAGGCCTTTTGCGGATACTTGTACAAATACTTCATGTACGAGTGGGTTGGAGTGCTGTCCAGGTACCAGTAATACTCCTTCACATCCTCGCCGTGGTTGCTCTCGCTGTTCGTCAAGCCGAAGAGGCGTTCCTTAATGATCGGGTCGCGGCCATTCCATAAAGCTATGGCAAAGCAGAGCAACTGCTTGTCATCGCTGATACCGGCCAGACCGTCCTCACCCCAATGGTACGCACGTGAGCGAGCCTGGTCGTGGGTGAAGTAGTCCCAGGCATTTCCATCCGGGCTGTAATCCTCGCGAACCGTTCCCCATTGGCGCTCGCTCAAATAGGGACCCCATTTTCTCCATGGTGTTTGTGCAGTGCGGGCTTCCTGCAGCCGCGCGGTTTCTTTGTCCGTATTCATTGTTGGCCGGTCCTCCTTTTGCATGCTGCTTCGTCCTAAACGGTCTAGAACCCCTGCGGACGAAAACCGGACGTGTGTCCGAAAGCAACATATCAGCTTGATGCCAGGTACGGATGCGTGCTTCTGAAAATTTTTCAGCTGGGTCGAGTAAAGTTTAAATTTCCATCAGGCACTCTGGCGATCAGTACGCCGCAATTCAGGTTCTCGCCGGACGAAGTCGATTTGGGGGAGTAAGCTTTTTAACTAATGATTTTAGTGGGTTGGCAATCATGATGGCGCATCAGTCCCGGCGCCCCGTTTTTTCCAACTGATCC
The DNA here is from genome assembly GCA_019233375.1 of Acidobacteriaceae bacterium. Classification (GTDB taxonomy): domain Bacteria; phylum Acidobacteriota; class Terriglobia; order Bryobacterales; family Bryobacteraceae; genus Bog-105. The sequence goes on along the minus strand of JAFAMM010000104.1, from coordinate 7,615 downwards.
CGGAACATCGCCGTGTAACCCTGATTGGCGGCCAAACGGAGCTCTTCAATTCCCACCTTCATCTTGCGCTGCCAGTTCGGATACTGCGCCGTGCTCCCAGGCAGGTTCTGCTGCTCCGTCTCCGTAGTGAAGTCTTCCTGATTGAGCAACAGAATCATGGAAGGGACCTGTGCGAGGAAGCCGATTACGGCATTATGCAGCGGGCCGTCCAGCCCTGGAATCTGGTCTGCGTCGCCGGGATAGCCGGTAGGAAGCAGATGCTCAGCGTGCAGAGTATCCAACATGCCCTGTTTTTCGCGCTTGCGGTCGTTGATCTGATTCCAATAGCCCGCTTCATCGACCAAACCGGCGGCTTTGCGGGCCTCGATATCGCGGAACGTCCAGAAACCAGCAAGCGTTGGCAGATCGTGCGTAGTTGAGGAGACGAGAGCCTGAAGCGGATACTCGCTGCTCGGCTTGAAACCGCCGCCGCGAGGGTATTTTTCAAAATAAAACAGCCGATAACTGAGAATCCCGAATCGGGCGAGCGCATCGCGAATCTCATCGGTAACGGTTCCCAGATCCTCACCAATGATGACGTTCTTGCTGCGGACGCTTTCGAGAGCCAGGACCCGCATGAGATCCGTTGCAAAATCGCGCACATACGTGCCTTGGGGCGCAGCAAGACCCGCAGGAATCCAAAACAAGCGGAACAGGCGCATGACATGGTCGAGCCGCAGGGCGCCGCCATGTTTCACGATCTTGCGAATGCTCTCGCGATATAGTCTGTATCCGTCTTCACGATGCGCATCCGTATTTGGCGGAGGAAATCCCCAGTCCTGTCCGTTGGGAGAGAAGTCGTCCGGCGGCGCGCCCACACGGCAGCCATTCACGTAGAACTTCTGATGGGCCCACAGATCTGATCCGAAGCTGTCCGTGGCGACTGCTAGATCGTGATAAAGGCCGATCTTCATCCCCTGTCCCGCGGCGTATTCCTGGGCCGCTGCAAGCTGCTCGTCGATCACAAACTGCACGTATTTATAAAATTCCAGCAGGCGCGGATGCTGTTGTGAAAATCTCTGGCACTCCTCGGAGTTGCGCGATTGGTAAGGCCCGGGCCAGTCGCGCCATGTCCAGCGATTCCGATCCTGTTTATGCAACACTTCATCGAGGGCGCAATACAGCGCGAAGCCCTCGAGCAGGTCTCCTTCATCTCGGCAGTAGTTTTGAAATGCAAGGGCCCGCTCCGGCACGGCGGCACGGCGGCGCCGAAATTCGCGATAAAGCAGCTTCAGAAATCGCCGCTTAACGCGGTCAATTTCCGTGTATTGTACGAACTCGGCATCGCGCAGACTGCGCATTTTCTGCTGCTGCTTCTCTGAGCGGAACAGACATCGGGCCGCTCGCGAGTGCTGAAATTCCGGAACACGTTCGATATCGATGTAAATCAGATTCTTGTAATACATCGAAAGCGGAAGGTACGGACTGGTGTTGTACGGGACTCGATTGTGCAGGGCATGAAGAGGGTTCAGTCCGATGAAGCTGAATCCCACATCGCTATGGGCCCAGTCCATAAGGCCTTCGAGGTCTGTGAAATCGCCACACCCCCAATTCCGTTGTGATCGCAGGCCGTACAGAGAAACGTTGAATCCGGCCGTTCGCCCGCCGTTTGCGAGTTGCTCAGGCAGGTAGGCGCGTTCGGGGCAGACAATGACGAGACTATCGGCGATCTCCAGCCCGTTCAAGCTCAGCCGCAAAGAATGATACCCAACCGGCAACTCGGACGGCAGATCCAGCCGTCGAGTCCACCAACGGCATTCACCCTGCTCGACCGTGCGCACCCGCTGCAACTGCGATAACTCGATGCTGCCCGCCAGCGCCTCCCGGTCTTCCAGCTCAATTTCAAAGCAGAGGGAGCCCTGTTCTTCCGCAAGCGTGAGCGGAACCCATTTTTCCGCCTCGGCCAGCACAACAGTACTAGGCACCGGTACGGTGAACCATTGCTCGAAGCGCTGGCGCCGGTGCGCTTCGAGGGATTCGAAGGTGGACACGTCCCAGCCTCGCGCCTCAAGGATTTTCCTCCTGGTCTCAGCAGAGGTTTCGTGCCGCTTGTGGAAGATATCCCAGTACTCGTGGTCAATACCGGTTTCCGCAGCTGCGCGCCACAGCGAATTCTCGTAGTCAGAGGCAGGTTCAAATCGAACGTTGAACAGGGACATTCTCTTCGATTTTAGGGGGAGAGGCCGTGAGGAAGACTTTCTGAGTGGGATACTGAGAGCGTGGGTGATTCCGAAAAGTTCGAGATAAGCCAGCCGCCCGAGTTATTTGCGCGCATGGACCAGGACGACACCGCGCTCATCAAAGACAGCGTAATCACCACCACTCTGGACAGCGCATTAAATTGGGCCCGCAAGAACTCGCTGTGGCCGATGACCTTCGGCCTGGCGTGCTGCGCTATTGAAATGATGTCTATGATGGCGTCGCGGTACGACGCCGCGCGTTTCGGCGCGGAGGTGTTTCGTGGTTCGCCAAGACAATCGGACCTGATGATCATCGCGGGCCGGGTCGCCAATAAGATGGCTCCGGTAATACGGCATCTGTACCGGCAGATGCCGGAACCAAAGTGGGTTATCTCCATGGGCGCTTGCGCCACCTCAACAGGCGTGTTCAGCAACTATGCGCTGGTACCTGTGAATCAGGTGATTCCGGTAGACGTCTATGTACCGGGGTGCCCGCCGCGGCCTGAGCAGCTGATTTATTCGCTTATGCTGCTTCAAGAGAAGATTCAGAAAGAGCGCGGCACGTTTAAGAAAACGATGAACCTGGCGTAAGCGCAGGCAGCCGCGCGACGAGTCTTCACGGTCAGCGCTTAAGCGGGTCTTCCACCCAGGGCGGCGTCGCTTCCACCAACTCTCCAAGAACGGGATCTACCCGCATGAGGGCTTGCTTCATTTCCCACGCCACCCGCCGATAAGAGAAGTGACCCTTTACTCCGCTTCGCAGGCGAGCAACGTATTCCAGTTCCGCGAAATCCATCTTGAACAAAAAGCGTGATCTGGCAGCGAAGGGCAGCAGATACTGTGCGGCGGGCTGAGGTAGTTGTGCCATGGCTGCGTCTGCTGTATGGAGAGCAGACGCAAACACGGCTTCAGCACCGCATCGAGCGACAAACGCCGGCGTTTCATATCCGAGCTTATTTGTGTATGGCTGGCGAAATTGATGACAGCGCCGGTGCCGGTGCAGATCGCGATAAGCGCCGATATCCATGACAATATCGAGCGCGTACGGCGCTCCGCGGAAATGGCGCGGCAAATCATCACGCCGTCCACGGCCGCCCAAAGCTATCCGGATGAGCTGCCGGCGCTTCTCGTCAGGCCAAGCCTGGGCGAGATTATACAGTTCACGATACGAGCGGGTGGTTACCGGATAGAGGAGTGTGGCGCAGAGATCGGACGCGGGATGCGTTGGTTGAATGAGATCGACGTCCGGAACAGGGGCGGCGGCGCCGGGCGCCAAATGATCGCGCACCCATTCGGCAAGATCGGCTCTCATTTGGGCGGGGTACTCTTCGGGATCCGCGTGGCGGGCGAGCGTCGGCGCAAGCGGTTCGGCGTGATCGCCGTTCCACATGCAGTCGGGCGGGCGGGCACACGCACGTCCGAGTTCCTCGCCGATTTCGCGTACTTCCTGAAACTCTGACGACTTGAGACGACGCACCTGCTTTTCAAGGGTGCGGATACTTGTGACCTGTCCCACGCCGGTGGGTATGCCAAAAGGCAGAAGGTAGCGAGCAACATCGAAGGCGCGTGCCGACAGGTTCCGGTAGTATGCCTCTTCTTTCATGTCCGGCGGCTTCGGCAGATCCTCCCGCAGGCGCTCGAAAGCACTCTGCTGCACCGAACGGTAGGTATCTAGCAATCGCGCGGCAGCTGCGGCATAGATCTGCTTTTCATCCGCGGTCAATTCGGGCGGGACAATGACTCCCGCCTTCGAGAAATCCTGGTAACGCGAGCTGCGCGCCTGACCGTCCCAGAGCTGCTCATCCTCGATCTCTGTGGCGGCTATCTCAGAGATGCCCTCAAAGCACACCGTCACATGGCCGAGGTCGGCGATAGACGCATGCCCGTACTGAAAATAGAAACTTTCAAGAAACTTCGCCGAATCGTGAGTGCGCACCCACTCAACCGAGTCACGGATGGAATCGGGCGACCTGCTATATCGCGCGAGCGCGTATGCAAGCTTTTCGGGTGGCATAGGCGAAACGGTGAGCACTCGCTTCGCCATGCTCGCGTCGAGAGAGACTTCGGGCATGAAGCCGCTATGATAGCGGATTCGTCATGCTCATCCGCATCAAGAAACTTCACCCCGAGGCATGCCTTCCCGAGTATGCGCACGGTCCGGCAGAAGACGCCGGAATGGATCTTCGCTGCCTCGCCGGAGCGCTGCTGGAACCGGGCGTCCCACAAGCCGTACCCACTGGACTGGCGCTTGAGATCCCCTCAGGTTACGAAGTGCAGATCCGTCCGCGAAGCGGGCTGGCGCTAAAGCACGCCATTACGCTCCCCAATTCGCCCGCCACCATTGACCCCGGCTATCGCGGCGAGTTGAAAGTCATTCTGCTGAACCTCGGGAAAACCAGTTATGAGATCCACCCGGGTGACCGTATCGCGCAGATGATTGTCGCCAAGTATGAATCGGTCGAATGGCAGGAGAGCGAACTTGCCGATTCCACGCGTGGTCACGGCGGGTTTGGCTCCTCGGGACGATAGCAGCCGGTCCCGCAGCGAAAATCATTCCGCCTCCCCCATCGGATCTATCTCGACCCATCTGCGGCCACCGCCAGACTTGGGCTTTAGCTGCCGGACGCCGGCCTTTTCGGATCGGCTCGTCGTTCGGCTGCTGCTTCTGCGTCGTTGTCCGTTTCCGACGTCAAGCGGCTCGCAAGCGGCTGCCTTTGACCCGCGTACTTATTTCCCGCCTTCTTGTAATACGGCACAGAAACACGCGAGGACAGCTGCTCGAATGTGAATGAACAGATACGCATCCCGGGATAGAGCGCGACCGGCATAATGCCGAGATTGCTCAGCTCAAGCGTCGCTCTCCCGCGCCACCCTGGATCAAACAAGCCTGCGGTGCCATGAACGATGATGCCGATGCGTCCGAGGCTCGAACGGCCCTCGAGCCGCCCGAGCACGTCATCATCAAGCTCGAGCGTCTCCTCGGTGATCGCAAGCGCGAACTCGCGTGGCTGAAGAACAAACGGCTCGCCGCGTTTTACATCGACGGTTCGCATGATGTCCTGGATTGCACTTCTCTCGCGTACGTCAATATAGGCGTGGCGGCTGTGCTCGAAAATGCTGAATTCCGATCCTAAGCGGAAATCCACTGAGCAGCTTCCGAACTGTTCGGGCGGCAGCGCGGGGGAGATACGAATCTTTCCGGATTCGATATATCGCCGGATATCAACATCAGACAGGACCATAGGAGACTCAGACGAATCGACATACTAGCATGCGTTAGCCGCCGCCTATCCGGGACGCTCCCGGGGTGCAATGAACCGAACTTTACCTACGGGGCCTGCATTCGGCCGTCGCGAATGGCTACCGTTCTGTCGGCAAACGATGCCGCCTCGGGATTATGGGTGATCATGAGGATCGTCTGGCCTTTGCGCTTATTAAGATCGCGGAGTATGCTCAGAACCGCGCTCGAGTTCTCGGTATCCAGATTGCCGGTGGGCTCATCAGCCAGCAAAATCGCCGGTTGTGTAGCCAGGGCGCGCGCAATAGCTACGCGCTGCTGCTCGCCGCCAGACAGCGCACGAGGCCGGTGACGCATGCGGTCGCAGATGCCGAGTAGATCAAGGATCTGGTCGAAGTCAGCAGGCGGGTGCTTTCTTCCGCTGAGCGCCAGGGCAATGTTGATGTTGTCTTGCGCGTTCAGAGTAGGCAAAAGGTTGTATCGCTGAAACACAAACCCAACTTTCTTCTGACGCATTTCGGTACGCTGCGACTCTGTTAAGGCGCGCAGATCGATTCCGTCAATCCACACCTCTCCGCTGGTGGGCGGAGCCAGGCCGCCGAGGATATTAAACAGGGTTGATTTTCCTGAACCGGAAGGGCCAATGATGGCGAGAAATTCGCCGCGCGCCACGTCGAGTGTCACTCCGCGGAGCGCATGAACGTCGACGTCGCCGACATGGTAAGTCTTCGTTAAGTCGCGGACTCGAATAATGGGAAGCAAGGAAACAGCGGCGGCGCTCGCGGCCGCCTCCGGTTCGGACTGGCTATTCATACGCAAGCGCCTCAATCGCATCCTGCTGAGCCGCTTTGGTGCCCGGGTAAATGGCCCCGAGCAGCGCGCCTATAAGAGCTATCGCAGCCGCAATAGGCCACCAATCGGGGGCATTAATCACCGGCAGAGTGGCTGGGACAATTGTTGTTACCCCGACCTTCACGGCGAAGGCGAGGGCTATGCCGAACAGCCAGCCTGCTACCGCCAGGAAGATCGCTTCGCGCACAAGAATGTCCACGATGGTTAGAGGTTTTGCCCCAAGCGCCTTGAGGATTCCGATTTCGCGGGTTCTTTCAATCACAGCCGTATACATCGATAGAAAGACAACAAGAAAGCCAACAATCACCGCGAGGGCAGTGATGACAGTGATAAATGCTTTCAGCTCCGGGATGTTATTCATACTGAACTGCGATACAAATGCTGTCATGGAAATCGCCTGTAGGTTGCCTCTCAGGACTTCATTCAGGCGCTCGACCACCTGATCGGTCAGCCCAGGATCATCAAGTTTCACGAGAATCTCTGAAATGCGGCCAGTGTTGGACGTCAGTGCCTGAAGGGTGGTGATCGGCACGATGAAGCGGCCGAGAATGCCTCCCGGGAGGACCCCGGCTACACGCCAATCATGGCCCAGTAATTTCACCTTCTGGCCAATGCCGATTTTGTTCTGCCGGGCGTAGAATTCGTCGACCAGGAGATCATCGGGGCCGCGAGGCGGTCCGCCCTCAACAAATCGGAACCTGCCGGCAATTTGGTGAAGCTCGTTGAAATCAACGCCGGTTATCGTTGTCACAGCTTTCAATGGGATGATGAGCACGCCGACCGCGTACCTCACGTGCTGCTGGCGCGCTACAAATGGAACGAATTTCTCCGAAACCTGACCAGTATTGATACTGAATGTGCCCTGCGCGCCGGGCCGCAGAAAGATGTCCGCGCCGGAACCCTTTGCACGTTCCGCGGACTGCTGCAGCATGCCCCGGCTTAATCCGATGAGTGTCAGGATAGACATGACCTGAACACCCACAACAAGCGCAGAGAGTAGGGTTCGGACCCAACGCGCTTTCAAGTTTTGAATAACTAATTTCGTGATCATGTCTATGGTTGGCGGGCGAGGAAGTCGCGGGCGACAGACTCTACGCTCTGATGCTCGAGTTGCACGCGCCTGTTCATGGCTCGCATCACGGCCTCGCTGATTCGATTCTGCAATTCATTCAAACCCCGCGCGACATTGGGTTTTTCGAGCAGCAGCGCCTCGCGAACCACATAACATGCCTGATATGGCGGAAAGGCATGCCGGTCGTCGGCAAGAACAGAAAATGTGTGTTCGCTCAGCTGAGCATCCGTCGAA
>JAFAMM010000077.1 GCA_019233375.1 Acidobacteriaceae bacterium | reverse complement strand
GCGTCGTACTTGCTTTCACTGCCCTGCAGGTAGGCGATCCATTTGCCATCCGGACTCCAGGCCAACGGTCCCGTGTCGGGGCCGCTGAATGAAGTTAGCCGGCGAGCGGCGGCGCCGCGCTTCGCATCCATTACGAACACATCGGTGTTGTGGCTGCGGTCCGGGTCTTTGTCCTGATTGCTGACGAACGCGATCCTCGTTCCGTCAGGCGACCATTGCGCGGCGGTTTCATCGAAGGCATCGTTTGTGATCTGTTCCAGCTTTTCGGTGGCGATATCGAAAACATAGATGTGATTGCGCCGCGGGCCCAAATAGCCCTCAATGTCCTCCTTGAAGTGGTAACGGTCAATAACGATAGCCTTCGGCGGCTTTTCCTCGCCGTCTTTATTCTTCTGCTTGGCGTCCTCTTTATCCGCCTCGTCTTTCTCCTGAAGCACCAGCAGAAGCTTCCGGGAATCAGGCGACCAGGCGTACTCTGAAATCGAATAGTCTTTCAGGTGTGTGAGCTGTTTCGCTTCCCCGCCGCGCCGGTCGAGGATCCAGATCTGCGATCCTTTCGTTTCTCCATCGCGCGAAGATTCAAACGAAACGTAACGCCCGTCCGGGCTCCAGCGCGGCGTCGATTCGGATTCCGAGCCGTATGTTAGCTGAAGATCATCGCTGCCATCCCAACTCGCCATCCAGATATGAGTAACGCGCTTGTCTTTCTCTTTGTCGACCTGGGCGACCGTGTAGGCGACCCATTTCCCGTCCGGTGAGCACTCGGGGTCGCCGACATATCGCAGCCGGTTCAAATCGTCGAGATTCAGAACGCGCTTAGCCGGGGTTTGCGAAGTGCCGGAGCCGCAGAGGAGCACAAAAACCAGCGCACCGAAGCCGAATGTCCGCATATGGGTTGAGTGTACCCCGCTGCCGGCTAACCGCAAATGGCCGCTCGCCTGCTTTGGTGCGGGGTCTAGTTCTATAGATGTAGAATTATCGAATATGGCAACAAAACCGACCGAGGAAGAAATCACACGCTTTGCCGACATGTTTTCCGCCATGGGAGCCTCGCCGCGCCTGCGAATCATGCGCGCGCTCCTTTCAGCCCATCCCGGCGGGATGGTGGTCGGCGATATCGGTGAAGAGCTTGGCATTTCGGCCTCAACGCTCTCCCACCACCTCGAAAAGCTCAAGAGTGAACGCCTGGTGAAGGTCAGGCGGGAAGGAACTTACCTGTGGTACTCGGCCGATGCGGAAGTCTTGCAGGACTTGCTCGGTTTTCTGTATGCCGAGTGCTGTACCCGCAATAAGGCCATAGAGCCACAGGCCATCATGCGCTTGTGCAAATGACGAAAGCTCAGGGCGCTGTATGGATCTAAGGGACATCGTAAAGGAGAAATATGGCCAGGCGGCGCAGCGGGCCGTGAAGGCGGGCGCTGCCTCGTGCTGTGAAGTCAAAACGGAGTTGCACGGCTGCTGTGACCCGATTAGTTCAGATATTTACGATTCGTTGCAGACGGCTGAAGTGCCGCCAGAGGCAGTCGCCGCATCCCTCGGTTGTGGCAATCCGACAGCGCTGGTGGAACTGAATCCAGGGGAAACGGTTCTGGATCTCGGCTCGGGCGGCGGTATCGATGTACTACTGTCGGCGCGGCGGGTCGGTCCTTCGGGCAAAGTGTACGGCCTCGACATGACGGAGGAGATGTTGGCGCTCGCGCGCGAGAATCAGCGCAAAGCAGGGGTCCGGAACGTGGAATTTCTGCGCGGCGAAATCGAAAATATCCCACTGCCGGACAACTCGGTCGACGTGATCATCAGCAATTGCGTCATCAACCTCTCCGGCGACAAGGACCGCGTGCTGCGCGAAGCGTTCCGCGTACTGAAGCCGGGCGGCCGCCTCGCCGTTTCCGATGTCGTGGTCCGGGGAGAAGTCGCGCCGGATATCCGGCAGAATATGCTGCTGTGGGTCGGATGCATTGCGGGTGCGCTCGAGCAATCCGACTACGCTGCCAAGCTCGCCAAGGCTGGATTTGACGGCATTGAGATTGAGCCGACGCGTATATACGGCATCGAGGATGCACGTAGCTTCCTCACGGGCAAGGGCATCGATGTGGACGCAATCGCACCGCAAGTGCAGGGGCGGTTTATGAGCGCCTTCATTCGCTCCAAAAAATCGGCTGAGAGCTGCTGTCCTGGCTGCCGTGCATGATACGGGCGCGACGTATCGCTGCTGAGGAAGTCGGCACCGTGCTTCTGGTCGCGGCCGTCGTCGGATCAGGCATTATCTCAGCGGACTCCCGCGGGTGCCCCGCGCAGCTCATGACCTGTCTCCGCCCCAACTGCCCGGCAGCACGAATTTTTCGCACACCACGAAAACCACGAGGTTTTTCGCTTGAAACTAATAACGTACGCATTAAAATTAGTCTGCACTATGGATCTGGCTTCCATTTGAAGCGAAATCTGGCAAGCCGGAGTTGATTTATGTCGAATGCGTCCTGTCGTATGAGCCAGCCCATTAAAGATGCTGAGTTTCCCGCGACGTTCAAGCGAAGTTTCATTCATCTGCTGACGCTGACCCTGATTACAGCAGTGGCTGTCTGGTCGGGGCAGTCTTCCTCAGCCCCCGAACCCGGTTCCATCAAATGGTACGTCGAAAAGGCGAAGGAACAGGGCGAAACATCTATCACCATGCCCGCCCC
>JAFAMM010000343.1 GCA_019233375.1 Acidobacteriaceae bacterium | reverse complement strand
TGTGAGGCGGAGCCGGTGGATGCGAGCTTGCGGAATCTGGAGCACGAGTTATCGGCGGCATATCCGGCGCTGCTGCACCTGCCCGCGGCGGGATACCTGGCCATACTGAAAGCCAACCGCCGCCGGCTGGTAGTCCTGACGCCCGATCTCAAGCGTCGCGCTTTCGAAACAGCAGCTATCGCCCGCCTCATACGGCAACCGTTCGTCAGCGGCGATGGCCGGAAGCGAGAAACGCTTTTGAGAGACGCCGGCCTGCGCGGCCGCGTCTTCGAAAGGTGCCTGGCGCGCATGCTCGACGACGAGACGGCGCACAAACGGTGGAATGAATGCTGGAGGCTGCAGCGCGCGCCGGGCGGGCCGCCGCTGCCGCTGCTGCGCGACAGCGGCGCGCTGGCGAGCGGCGCTGCTCTAGTGCTGGCCCACCTCGTGCAGTACCTTCTTCTCATCGCTTCCTGGGCGCTGTTGGGCCGGTTTTCGCTCGCCGGTCGTACCGATGCGGTCTGGCTCGCCGCGTGGGCCTTGCTCTTATTTACTCTGCTGCCGTTTCAGGTGCTTGGAACGTGGCTGCAAGGCATGTTCAGCATCGGGCTGGGTGCGTTCTTGAAGCGCCGGCTGCTCTACGGTGCGCTCAAACTCGAGCCTGACGAAGTGCGCACTGCCGGCGCGGGCACATTTCTCGGTCAGGCGCTCGAAGCGGAAGCGGTTGAAAGACTCGCATTGAGCGGCGGGCTGCCCGGCCTGCTGGCTTCGCTCGAACTTATCCTCGCTATGTTCCTTTTGGGCAAACTCGCGTGGCTGCTGGCTTGTTTTGCGGGTGTCGCCCTCTATGCCGCGCTCCGCTTTCTGCGCAAATATCAGCGCTGGACCGATACACGCATGCTCTTGACGCAGGATCTGGTGGAATCCATGGTCGGACATCGCACCCGGCTCGCGCAGCAACCCGCCGGTGCCTGGCACGAGTCGGAAGATCAAACTCTTCACCGCTACCTGTTTGATTCGCGCTCGCTCGATCGCGCGGGGGCGATCCTGGTCGCGGCCCTGCCTCGCTGCTGGCTCGTTCTCGCCACGCTGGGTATCGCGCCCGCAATCGTCAGCCGTGAATGGTCCGCACAGCAAACAGCCGTGCAACTCGGCGGCGTGCTGCTCGCCTACACCGCGCTGCGGAAATGGACGGGATCTTTCGCTGGAATCGCCGCCGCGTGGATCGCTGCGAAAAGGATCGCGCCGCTTTTTCGCGCGGCTGCCAGGCCGGAACTGCTCGGCGAAGCCCCTGCCGGTACCGCAAGCCGCCATCGCTTCGACAAAGTTCTTGAAGCCGAGCGCATAACCTTCCGCTATCAGCCGCACGCGTCGCCGGTGGTTCGCGAATGCGGCCTTGTGATCCGCACTGGTGACCGGATCCTGCTCGAAGGACCATCGGGCGGCGGAAAAACCACCTTCGCGTCACTGCTGTCCGGCATTCGTCAGCCTGAATCCGGATTGCTGCTCGTCAACGGGCTTGACCGTCAGACCCTCGGAAGCGCGCGCTGGCGAAAATCGGTCGCCGCCGCCCCGCAGTTTCATGAAAATCATCTCTTCACAGGCTCACTCGCCTTCAATCTGCTGATGGGACGGCACTGGCCGGCAACCGCCGGCGACCTCGACGAAGCCGAAACAGTCTGCCGCGAACTCGGCTTGGGCCCTCTTCTGGACAGCATGCCGAGCGGCCTGATGCAGATGGTCGGCGAAGGAGGCTGGCAGCTCTCGCATGGAGAGCGGAGCCGCGTTTTCGTCGCCAGAGCGTTGCTGCAGAATGCGGACCTGCTCATGTTTGATGAGAGCTTTGCCGCGCTCGATCCGGAAACGGCGAGAGTGGCGGTGGAATATACCATTCAACGCGCTCCCGCTCTGCTCGTTATCGCGCATCCTTAAGGTGAACCCGCTGCGGCGCCAGGTGAACCCCGCTGCGGCGCCAGGCGAACCGGCTGCGCCCCTCCGCTAAACTGAAGATTCACCTTCAAAAGGAGTTTCATGGCAGAGAACACAGTCGAAAGCCGTCCCGCTCATGCGGCCTCATCCAAAATAGAGCAGAAGCCGAACATCTATGAGGCTGAATATCTGGGAAGCGGCACGTTCAAGATTGTCAAGCCTAAGCGCAAGAATGCCAAACGGCGGCAGTCCGCGCTGAAGGGCACCACCCGCGGCTCCCGCAAATAGCCCGGTAGCCCGCGCGAGCTAAGCGCGCCCGGCTAAAGCGTCTGCGTCACTTTGTTCAGCGTTCTGGGCCGGTCCGGATCCAGATTCTTCACTTCCGCTAAACTCGCCGCAAACAACTGCGCCGGTATGACATACGGAATCGGAGTATAAACCTCCTCCGGTAAGGGACCTTTCTTCGCCAGAGCCGCGGGAATCGTCAACGGCTCCTGCTGCAGTCCGTTGATCGCTCCCGAATTTTTGTTGCTCTTATCAGTGATAATGACGGTCTCGGCCCGGATAGCCTGCAGTTTGGTGATCAACTCGCACATCGGCTTCCAGGTCACGCCCGGCGGGCAGAACAGGAAGGCCGGGAATGATTGTTCCAGCATGGCGATGGGTCCGTGCAGCAGATCGGCGGAGGAAAAGCGCTCAGCCACCACGTAGCACGTCTCCATCAGCTTCAACGCGAATTCGAACGAATTGGCGTAATTCAATCCGCGGCCCACACAGACCGCGTGCTGCATGAAGCAATAGCGCTCGGCGCGGCTGCGAATCTCGTCCTCGAGCTGCAGCGCGGCCGCCGTCCACTCCGGAATGCGTTGCAGGTCCTCCTCCCGGAGCGGAGCGCCGAGGGCATGCGCCAACAGATAAAAACAGGCCAGCTGGCCGGTATATGTCTTGGTGGCTGCGACGCTTTTCTCCTTGCCGGCTCGCACCAGCAGTGTATGCTCAGCCAGTTTTGCCAATGAGCTTCCGGCTTCATTGGTGATGCCGATAGTGATCGCGCCCGCCGCCTTCGCCCTCTCGAGGACCAGATTCGTGTCCGTAGATTCCCCTGATTGCGAGATCGCCACAACGGCCGCGTCTGCCAGGTTCAGATGCGCGTTGTAAAGCGTGAAGATCGACGGCGCAGCGAGGGAAACGGGAATGCCCGTTAAGATCTCGAGAAGGTAGCGCCCGAACTGCGCGGCGTTGTCTGACGTGCCGCGCGCGGCAAGAACAATCAAGCGCGGCGGATTGCGTTCGAAATACTGGCGGAGCCTCGCGGCTCGCCGCCACTCCTGTTTGAGCGTGCGTTCGATCGCCTCCGGCTGCTGGCAGATCTCGTCGCGCATCGTGGACATGCTGTTGAAGATATCAGAGCATCGGCAATTCGTGATTACAGAATGACGCGCTCGCCCTGCGCCGGGCCATACAGATATTGCGGGCTCACCCAGGAAGACATCGGCAGCCGTGTGATGGTGGGCTTCAACAGGATCAGTACCTGGCTCGTCTGGTGTTCTTTTGTGTTCAGAGCGAGTAGCTGGTTCAGCCATGGGATCTGCGACAGACCAACCCAGCCGCTTCTGGTAAAGCTGTTTATATCCAGATCCATTCCGGCCAGAACGGCTTCTTGCCCTTCCCGCAGGTTGACGGTTCCTTTGAACACTCGATCGGCAATCGATGGAACCGTGTTGATCACCTGATTCCCCAGCGTATTGAATTCGGCTTCGACATCGAGAGAGATGTCGCCATCTCCATTGACGGAAGGCGTGACTTTCAGAAGAAGACCCAGATCTACGTAGGTAATTTGTGCGGTCGGGTTATAAATGGACGACTGACTCTGCGAATATCCCGTGTACAGGGTCTGAGCGATCGGGTACTTATCGCCGACATGGAAGCTGGCGGTCTGGCGATCGCCGACCGCTACCGTGGTGTCGTAAATAATCTGCGTATAAGTATTCAACTCCTGAGCGAAAACCGTTGCGTTGACCAGTCCCAGGCCGAATAGGCTTGAGCCGCCGCCGACTAGCGCGATGGCCCTGGTAATGGCGGGATAAATTGTCCGGAATCCATCGACGTGACCGAGGAAGTAAACCGCGATGTCGGTCCCGATCTGGGTACCCCAAGTGTCCTTCTTGTCCGTATCGACGGTAATGAACTTCAATTGCACTTGCAATTGAGCCCGCGGCAAAAGCAGCGCCTGCAGCGTCGATCGCGCAATGCGGGCGCGCGAAACGCGATCGCGAATCATAACCGTGCGAGTGGAGCCGTTCCATCCGATCACCTTCAGTTGCAGAACGTTCCGCACCACGTTTGCCGCCTCAATCAGGTCCTTCTCGGTGAGCGCGTCCGGCAGCTGGAACGTCAGCACAACGACTGGCTCCATTTCATCTCGTTTCGCTTCCGTATCGGCTGCGAAGTAGATCGCCGTCGGGGAAACAGGGAAGACAAAAGTGCCGGTGGCAAGTGTCACGGCCTGCAGGGCGGTACGAAAATCAGCTTGCGTCAGCTCAAAATGCAGAGGCGTTTCCGATGTGAACTCCGGATCGATCACGACGCGCACTCCGTAGGCCGCCGCAACCTGCTCGAGAATCCGTCTCGCCGGCCCCCGCAGATTGAAATCCGCCTTCGCCGCGCTGGCCTGCACCTGGGGAATCGGCTTTAGCGGCTGTCCGGCTTCGAACTCTGCCAGCGTGGTGCGCTCGATCGGAGGCACGGGATTATCCTTCTCGGCTTGCGCCAGCGCGATGTCCTGCGAAATATCCGCCGTCTGCACATTCGCTTGCGTGAGCAACATGGCGGCAGACTGCAGCGCGTCTCGGTTCTCCCGGTAGGAACTGTTCTGCGGGTCCCGCGCGTATGCGGCCGCGTACAGCAGGTACGCGCGGACGACCTGGCCGGAGTCGAAGGCTTGCTTAGCCTCGCTGGCGAGCCGGGCCGCAACCCGGTCGCCCGAAGCCCAGCCGCTGACAGCGAGCGCCAGCAAACATAGTACGCGGAAGCTCAAACGTTTAGGACGAACTCAGGCGGAATGCCGTGGAGGCCGATCTCTGTGCGGCGGGAATTCAGTGTCCCGGTGCGACGTACCCGGGTGGCAGAGCGGCGCCTTCGCCGAAGAAGTACTCTTCCATCTGCTTGAGCAGAAACTCCTGCGCCTCGGGCGTCCCCAGGTTCAGGTGATATTCGTTCATGATCATCTTCATCTGCTCAACCCACATGCGCCACGCCTCTTTCGAAACGTTGTCGTAAATACGCTGCCCGAGCGGATGCCCGTCGAACGGCACCTCGTCGAGTCCCGGCATTTCACGTTGAAATTTCACGCAAAAAACCTTGCGTTCGGGCTTTACATCTGGCCCGGAAGTGCTAGCAGCCATGGCTGTTCGTTCCCTCTTTCTGTCTCTTTTGAGGATAGCGTAAGCAGTCAATTTCCCCGCCGTCACCCGTTGGCGATCTCGTGCTTCCCGGCGCAGGGGCCGGTAATTGACCTTCACCTGATCATTCGATGATTTGCGATGCTTTCCGCGTAAGCAAGCTCATACGCTGATGCGCTGCGATCACACGAGAAGTTCTCTGCCATCGCCGCGCCAATCAGTCTCCACATATGGTGCGGCCGATCGAAGTACGTGCTGACTGCCCAGCCCACGGTGTCGTAAAGCGCCTGAACCGTTGGTTCGAAAAATTTGAAGCCGGTGCCCTCGCCCGTATACTCGTCGTATTGCCGTACCGTGTCGTTGAGCCCGCCGGTTGCGCGCACGATCGGCAGTGTTCCGTACCTGAGCGAATAAAT
>JAFAMM010000283.1 GCA_019233375.1 Acidobacteriaceae bacterium | reverse complement strand
GGTCACCAGCGCCTGAGTCTCACCACGCGTGAAGATCGCCGAACCGTGAGTGCGCGGCAGAACTCCGATCTCGCAGGTGATCGGGCGGATCTCGTCAAAAGCGCGGCCGTCGGGACGGCGCCGGTCTTTCAGCATCTCGTCACGGAATATCCGTTCCTTCAGATGATCGAATGTCTTACCAGCCTCCGCCTGTTCGGCTTCATCCGTGAAGAGCCCAATCGCCTTCTCTTTCGCCTGCTCTACAAGGCTGTAGCTTTCGAGTTTGCCGTGCTTCTGAGTGTTCAGGGCATCGGAAAGATCGGTGCGAACGGCGCCCGAGATTTTCCCGAGCATCTCCTGTTGGATGGATGGCGGCGTGAACTCGCGTTTCGTTTTGCCGGCTGCCGCTACCAGCTGCCGGATGCCGGCAGCGATCTTCTTACAACAATCGTGACCAAATTCAATGGCATCGATCACTTCGTCTTCGGTCGCTTCGGTCGCGCCCGCTTCCACCATGACGATACCTGCATCTGTGCCCGCGACCACGATGCTCAATTTGGCATCTTTGGTCTCTTCGTAACTTGGATTCGCGCGATACGTGCCGTTGATCAAGCCGACGCGCACGCCGCCCAGCACGTGATGAAACGGCACGTCGGAGATAGCCAGCGCGGCACCGGCTCCGATGATCGAAAGAACGCCGGGGTCGTGCTCCGGATCAGCCGAAAGCACCAAGGCGATGATTTGGGTTTCATGGCTGAAGCCCTCCGGGAATAGCGGACGCACCGGACGGTCAATCAAGCGGCTGGTGAGGATCTCCTTCTCCGAAGGTCGTCCTTCGCGCTTGATGAAGCCGCCCGGAAATTTACCCGCGGCATACATGTATTCGCGGTAGTCCACCGTGAGCGGGAAGAAATTGGCTCCCGGCTTCGGCTTTTCTGTGGCGCAGACGGTGACGAGCACCACCGAATCGCCGGAGCGAACTACGACCGCCCCATTCGCCTGTTTGGCGATCTTGCCGGTCTCGAGTGAGACCTTTGACCCATATAGGTCGATTTCAACTGTGTGTGACATTTACTGACTTTCCCGATTCATGATCTGCATGCCATATTCGCTATGTATGCTCGCCCGCCGGCAAATGCCCGGCGGGTGGACCAACTTCGGGATTAAGCGAGGACTTAGAGTTTGAAGCGGGAGGAACCATCCACCGGGATGGCGTTACGCGTTTTGTACGTCGAACTCGTCGTGTAGCTCAGAGCGCGCCTGCTCGAGAACCGTTGACTAGCGGCGGATGCCGAGACTCTGAATCAGAGCCTTATAACGTTCCGGGCTGCGATCTTTCAAGTAGTTGAGCAACTTGCGGCGTCGCGCGACCATGCTGAGCAGACCGCGCTCGGAGTGGTGGTCTTGGCGATGATCCTTCAGATGCTCAGTCAGCTGAGCGATACGCTGGCTTAGAAGCGCTACCTGGACCTCCGGCGATCCCGAATCCGACTTGTGGATCCGGTACTTGCTGATGACTTGGGACTTCTGCTCAACCGCCAGGGCCATTCTAGAAAACGATACTCCTCGTCTTTACCTAATCTCGATTATTTATCCCTTTAAGGTTAGCACAACAGACGGAACCGGGAAGAAATGTTTCGCTCGAGGATGCGTCGCGAGCGCCTGGTTCAGAAGATGAACTTCAAAGCGAACTGTAGCAAACGGGGCGGCGCAGCTTGAAGAATCTGCCCAAATTCGGGTGAGGCAATGTCATTCTCCGGCAGCATGAAATTCGCATGGTTGAGCGCGTTGAACGCTTCCGCACGGAACTGCACCAGCGAGCTTTCGGTCACGGTGAAGTTTTTGAACAATGACACGTCGACCGTCGCCAGGCCGGGGCCCCGAATGGCGTTGCGCCCCTCGTTGCCAAACTCTCCCGGATTTGCGGCCTGGGTCAATTGCTGAAAAGCACTGCGGCTGACCCACTCGTTGGGCGTGTGCGGCCCGCTATTCGGGTTGGGAAGAAGGTTCGGACGGCTCGAATAGAAACCTGTTATCTCCGGAGCATCGCCCTGCATCGGCGCGTTATCGCTGTCATACACCGTGAACGGAGTCCCGGACGCGAGCGTGACAATGGTGTTCACCTGCCATCCGTTTACCAACAGCCCCGCGGCGCGCGGCGCCGCATGCCAGGCAGGCAGTGCGTACGTGCCGCTGAATACGAACCGGTTGGTGGCGTCAAACAACGACGGACCATGCTCGGCGCGAAGATCGAATGGATTCTGCGCGAGATCGTTTTCGCCGGCCACCAGGGTGGGCGCGGAACCCGCGATGTTGAGCGACGAAACGTAATCCAGGCTCTTCGACCACCAGTAGGATGCCTGGAACGCCAGATTCGACGTCAACTGGCGGGAGAACGAAATCTGCAGCGCATTATAAGTAGAGCTATTGTTGTCCGCGATCAGTCCGACGGAGGCAAAGGCGCAAGATCCCGCTGCATCGCAATCAGCAAATTGGCGGCGCTGATCGGCATTATTTGCCGTCGCGCCCGGACCATAGATCGCCGGGTTCGCCTCAATGAATCGAGGCAGGTGTGTACCTTTATTCCCCACATAGCGCACATCAAGCAGATATGACTTGGCAATGATGTGCTCGATGGAAAAATCCCAGTTTTGCGAGTAAGGCGGCCGCATTCCGGATTGCACCGTGAGGATCGTTGCGGGCCGGACGAACTGCTGGGTTACGAATGGCGGCGTGCTGCCGTTATAGGGATTGGCAAAATTCATACCCGGGCCGGGCATTTGGTAGGCCTCCGTCCACGGAAGCGCGCTGACCGCTGCTTGCAAGGGCCCGCCGGTGCCGTTCGTGTAGCCGTCATAGAAGATGCCGTACCCCGCGCGAACTGTTGTTGTCGCACTTCCTGTCGGATCCCAGGCCAGCCCGACACGCGGCATGAACTCGTGATAATCGACAGGCGCAATGCCGGCCGGAACGCCGGGATCGCCCGGGAAAAGAAGACCGTTAGGAGCGCTTGGGTTTATGTGTGACTGCTGCCCCGGCGCCCAGGCATTCAGGCGATTGCGAATCTCCGTGTATGGCGTGTTTACCTCGTAGCGCAGGCCGTACGTGAGTGTAAATCGTGGATTCACGCGCCATTCATCCTGCGCATACCCTGCAACGATCCACTTCCGCAAGCCGCGGCTGAAATCTCCCCCGCCTTGATAAAACTGCACGGGCTCTCCCAGCAAAAAGCTGGCAAAGGCATCACTCGCCGGAAATGGGGCAAACACGAAGAAACCATTTGTTGCGATGCCTAAGAGCACATTGATCTGCTGCCGGTCGACATCCGCGCCGACTTTGAAGTTGTGGGAACCGCGCGTCCACGCCAACGAATAGTAGCCCTGATAATCATTTTGATACGTGTTCTGCGGGCCGGTGATGGGATTGCCGATATCGGTGTATCCACTGATAATCAAATACGGGTATCCGATCTCGGATGCGAGCGTTGGCTGGTAAGTGAACCCCAGATTACTCGGATCGCTGTGATTCGCCGCCGCCCCTTGTAGAAACACGTTGCGGAAAAACGCCACGCGCGCCGTTTGGACGATCGAGGGCGAGAACAGATGAACGTAGGAGATGGTCGCCGAGTTTGTGTTGATGTCGTTCGTGACGGGAAGCCTGGCACGCCCGAGCCGTTTATCGGTAGGGGATCCAACTCGTGTTGTGAACACGCCGCATAGCGCGCGAAAATTTGGTCCCGGTTTCCGAAATTATGGTCGAGGCGAAACCCGCCCTGGTCATAGTTATTCGTCAAGAGTTGAGTGGAAGAGAAGAGCGAGGGCCCGATGTTCGGCAGCGGTATCAGCGCTTCAGTTTTCAGCGCAATCGGACTCAGCAGAAATGGCGGAATCTGCCCCGCGACGCCGCCATAACTGAACGGTTGACCAGTGAACTCGTTGATAAGCGGCACCGGGTTGCCGTTACCGTCGGTAAGACCCGAGAAGTTGCCGGACCGCTCTGCCGCGGTCGGCACAATCGCTGTCCGCGTTTCGCCCTGCGTGTCGCGCTGTCCTTCGTAGTAAACAAAAAAGAAATCCTTATCACGTCGAATGGGGCCGCCCAAGGTGGCGCCGAATTGATTTTGGTGCAAGGGCTCGGTCGAGGCCGCGAAAAAATTGCGCGCATCGAGCGTATTGTTGCGAAGGAAATCGTAGAGATCACCGTGGAACTGGTTTGTCCCCGAGCGAGTAACCACGCTCGTAGTCGCCCCGCTTGTTTCGCCATACTCAGGCGGTGCGTTCGACGTCAGAATACGGAATTCCGTGACGGCATCCGGTGGAGTACGGAGCGCAAATCCGCCATTGACGCTATCGACATTCGTCACGCCGTCGAGGAGGTAATTGTTGCTTTCCGGCGGCTGCCCGTTTACCGCGTAGGCTTGATTCTGACGCGCAATCCCACCCGCTTGCAACAGCCCAAAGGTCAACGGGGCGACGCCGGGCTGCAGCAAACCAAGCTGGGTCAGATTTCTGCCGTTCAGCGGAAGATCTACCGCGTCGTGCGATGTTACGACATTGCCAAGCGTCGAGCTCACGTCGACGGTCGCATCCAACGCGTTCACTTGAAGAGATTCCTTTTTCCCTGCGATCGACAAACTCAACGGAAGATTCACGACGCGGTTCAGATCGACGCGGATATCGTTGTAGTCCAGAGCATCAAAGCCGTTCGCCGACACGCTCAGTTTGTAGTTGCCCACCGGCAAATAAGAGAACCGGAACGTGCCGGCGTCCGTTGTCTGCTGATTTGCTGCAAATCCGGTGGATGCATTCGTGATCGTAACCACCGCATTCGGAATCAAGGCTCCGGAAGGATCGGCGATGTGACCCTCCACGACTCCGGTCGGATCCTGAGCGGCCGCCCGGGATAGGCATACCGATACGATTTGGAGAGCCAATAAGAATTGCTTGAAGACCTTAGACATGAAGCGTTTCCAGCAGAGTAAATGAGAGGCATTACCCTTGTCTTCCATCCGCGGACTTAGAGCCGGTTCCAACGTTTGATCTAGAGGTGTGTTGAGGTGAGCTAGCGTGGCTGCCTGAGAACGGTATTATCGTTGAGCGATGATCATTACGCGCCGGGAAGCCTTGCAGGCAGCAGGAGCTGGCCTGTTGTCGTTATCACCAACGAGCCTGGGTTCACAAGCGGTCGCGCGAACAAAGAAGAAGGTTGTCGTGGGCGCCGCCGGGATCGCGGGCCTTTGCTGCGCATATGAACTTTTTCGCCGCGGGCACGATGTCACCGTACTCGAGGCGTCGGGCCGAGTCGGCGGGCACGTCAAGACGATTAAAGACGAATTGCCGGACGGCCTGTACGTCGATGCGGGTGCGGAGCAGTTCACTAAGCCCGGGTACGACCTCTACTGGTCTTACGTGCAGGAGTTCAATCTCCCGCACCTGCAAGATCACCGGCGTGACCATATGCTGAGGCGCGTCGGCGACCGCCTCTATTCCGAGGACGAACTTGCCGACCCGAAAATACTTGCTGGTTTCGGGCTCAACCAGCAGGAGATCAACTATCTCGCCAAGCATCCCTGGTGGCAACTGCTGTCTTTGTACGTCGATAAATACACAGACGCATTCGAGGACGAGTACCAGCCGTTCAGTGCGGGCCTGAATCGGCTTGACGGCATTACGTTAAGCCAGTTGCTCCAACAGGACGGCGCGTCGCCAGCCGGAATCCGGTTTGCAGGTGGAAACGGATCAGCGTTGCAGGCCGTTTGGCATGCAGCCATTCTGAAGCGCCGCGGAGTGCCGCTCTGGCCGACCCAGGTTTTCCGCCTGATCGGAGGCAACAGCCTCTTACCCGAGACCTTCGCGCAGAAACTGGGCGACCGCGTCCAACTCGGCTGCCCGATCACTTCGATTCGTCACGGCGACACCGGAGTGACAGTCGAATACCGCGAATTCCGCGGTAAGAAAGAGATCTCAGCCGATTACCTGGTGTGTTGCATGTCGGCGGTAATGCTGCGGCAGATTCCCATCACGCCGGCTCTGCCCGAAGCGAAGCAGTGGGCGATCCGCAGCGTCCCGTATTACTCTGCCACGCGCCCCGTTTTGCAGTCACGGACGAAATTTTGGCGCGAGCAGGATGTCAGCATCAATATTCAGTTTTCAGAGGCGGATTTCGAGCACTGCTGGTCGATGCCGGAGGAAGTGAATACGAAACGTGGCTTGGTCGTCGGTACCGCTCAACCCGGCGTCGCAGCAGACGCGGCGCTCGAGACATTCCGCACCTATTATCCGAACAACAGCGACACGATCGAGCGCGCGATGATCATCGATTGGTCGCGAGACCCGTGGTGCATGGCATGCGAAGTGACCAGTTACAAACCGGGAGAGCTCAAAAAGTTCTGGCCGGCCCTGATCGACCCGAGCGGGCGCATCTATTTCGCGGGCGCGTATTGCGACAACCTGAATTGGGGTCAAGAGGCCGCCACGCGCTCGGCAAATCGAGTCGCCCGCGCAATTGACGAAAGCGCCTGAGCAAAGTGGTTGCACTCTGATTTTTCATGCGCTTACCGCAACAACTTCTGGGTACGAATAGCTCATTGGAGGTCAAACATGCAAGTTTCTGATGAACACTTTCGAGGACGCACCGTAATTGCGGCTGATGGGCAGGCGATCGGCGAAGTGGATACTTTGCTTCTCGATACCTCAGCATGGAACATCATCTCGCTTCAGATCAAACTGAGTAAGTCGGCTGCCGAGCAGCTCGGCGCCGCCCGAAGCCTGCTCCGCGCAGCCACGCTCGAATTACCTGTGCGCATGGTCCAGTCCGTCGGAGATGCAGTGCTCCTGTCTGTTCCCACGCTAGACCTCCGGCAGCTTCTTCCGGACGCGGCCAGCCAGTAAGCCTGAAAATGAAAAACGCCGGGACGTGTGCAACGACTCGGCGTTTTCGGATGTTGTTTTCGGGCTAAAGCCCGGCGCGGGCTCAAGCCCGCTTTTCAAGTATAGCCTGGCTTTCCAAGCGAATTTGTAAGCGGTCGACAGCAGGGGAAACCGGCCGCATCTCACCCTCCTCGATGTGCTCGTTGTGCATTGCCGTCAAATCTGCACAGGCCAGATATCTGCCATCAGTGAAATGGACCACGAGCCTTGCAGAAGCGGATCCCTCCTGCGCCGATTCGGATGCACCGTAGATTTGTGCGAGCCCGAAACAGGCATTTTCCAGCCCGGCTGCGAAAGAGATTAAGATGAACCGTACATGGCCGGGGATGCCATCGTCGGGACCGTCATTTCTCACTACCGCGTCATCGAGAAGCTTGGTGGCGGTGGCATGGGTGTGGTCTATAAGGCGGAAGACACGAAACTTCACCGGTTTGTTGCCTTGAAGTTTCTGCCCGACGACATTGCGCATGACCGCATGGCATTGGACCGTTTCGAGCGCGAAGCGCGAGCGGCGGCGGCGATCAACCACCCGAATATCTGCACGGTTTATGAAGTTGGCGAGCACAACGGCAGGCCGTTTCTCGCGATGGAGTTTCTCGAAGGGCAGACGCTGAAGTATCGCATCGGAAATAAGCCTGTCCCGATTGATTCGCTACTCAGTTGGGCGATTCAGATCTGCGACGGGCTCGATGCGGCGCATGCGCGCGGGATCGTGCATCGCGACATCAAGCCGGCAAACCTGTTTCTCACGAAAGGCGGACAGGCAAAGATTCTCGATTTCGGATTGGCCAAGCTGGCGATAGCGGGCCGCCAAGTGCGGGCCTCGATGCCGGAGCGGACAGAGACCGATGTTCTCACAACGCCGGGTTCGGCGGCCGGTACTCCCGGCTACATGTCACCGGAGCAGACGCGCGGTGAAGAGCTGGACGCACGAACCGATCTGTTCTCACTGGGCATCGTGCTCTACGAAATGGCAACGGCCCGGATGCCGTTTCGAGGCAAAACCTCCGGCGCGGTGATGGGGGCCATTCTGCATGACACACCCGTTCCGCCGTCTCAAATCAATCACGAGCTTCCGGTCAAGTTAGAAGAGATCATCGCCAAAGCGCTCGAAAAAGATCGCGACGTGCGATATCAGGGTGCCGCTGAGCTGCGGGCAGATTTGAAGCGGCTCAAGAGAGATCTCGACTCCGGTCCAGTGTCTTCCACGCCAAGTATTCGCGCGCAACCGGCCCGTCGCAAGGCCAGCCGGCTCGTGGCCATGATGGCAGCGGCTGTCGTTCTGATGGCAGCCATGATCCTCGCTTTCCTTTTTTTGAAACCACTGCCGCCGCCGAGGATTCTGGCGACTACGCAGATTACGAACGACGGTCGAGAGAAATATGCCTACGCCTACGTAACAGACGGAACGCGGATCTATTACTCTGCTTCCCCGGAGTATATTAACTACAAGAATTTCGAG
>JAFAMM010000085.1 GCA_019233375.1 Acidobacteriaceae bacterium | reverse complement strand
TTTGCCGTCCGGCTGAGTATTGAAGAATTGAGGGGGACACCCTCCGCCGGCTGCAACGCACATGACGTGCATGGGCGCCCGATTCACATCGAGCCAATCCAAAGCACTCCAGACCCAGCTGACTTGCCAGTTCGTATCCAAAACGATCACGACATCGCTAAGGACATCCTGGGTGCCCCTAACCTCCTCGTCCGTTGCAAATACAGCGGTGTAGCCGTTAGGGAGAAGAATGGCGTCATGCGAGAAGGTGATTAGCCGTACCGCTGAGTGTCCTTGCCGTTTACGCAACGCGTTGACTTCGCCGTTCAGGACAGTCCAGTTGGTCGTGCGAATGATATTTCCCGCCATATCGTACTCGCGCAGGAATTGGAGATCACCGCATACTGTCGCCGGTGCGCCATGGCATGCGTGACTGGAATTCACAGGATCGTCATCGAAGGTCACGAACGTTCCGCCGGGCCACAGGCGCACCAAGTAACCGCCACCGAACGGAACATTTTCGTTGGGAGTCCGATACCAGACGACATTGCCATACAGATCGGTTGCAAAGGTGGTGCCGCGGATCGTGGCGTTTAGCAGAAAGGGGTAGCTCGTGGACGTAGGAGCTTCAGGGCCTGCCAATGGAGAGCGGCTTGGAAGCGCCACATCGCTCGGGATGCTCCCGGTCGTATGTGTGAGAACTGGTCCGGCTGCTCCATTGCTAAGGAAATGCTGGGCGGTATAGGTGGTGCTAGCTAACATCCCGCCCAGATAGAAGTTCATCGTTAATCCGTCACACGGCTTATAGGGCGTGTAGATGGCGCTGCTGTGAGCGCTCTTAAAGGAAACTCTCATTTGCAGGCCAGCGGGACAGGGCGCCGCGCTGTAGAGCGCGACCAGCGGGTTGTTGGTACTCGAGATGACTGCAGGAGTGTGACGATTGATGCGCGGGTTTACCGTTACGCTCATGTAACTTTGGCCTATGCTGCCGGTCGCCTCAGACCACGCCGTAACGCCGATATCGTAAGTACCTTCGTGATCAGTGGGCGTCCATGGGAAAGTATTGGTTGAGTAATAATCCTGCATGACAGCCCATTGTCCGGTGTTGTTAGGCCGAACTGTGAACTGGTAAAAAAATCTTGTTGCGCTGGCGGCGGAATCGGTTGCGGTCGCCGTCACCTCAAGAGTTTGTCCCACTTCGATCGTGGAACCGGGCTGCGCATTTAACCGGATCGAAACAGCGCCCGACATCAGCTGCCCACCCGCGAGCGAACACACGAATAGTAAAGCTCCGAATTTAGACATCTCAACCTCAGCTTGTGCTGCCCCTAACCGCCGGGGCTAAATCGTACCCCCGCAGAAGACCCGGGTGTAACATCGGAATTATCAGGTTCAGAGTGAAAAAGCGCACCTTTTTTGTTGGAATAGCTTACAGTAAAATTCACAGTGCAAGCGCGTCGTCGGCCGAAGATGAGCGGCCGATTGCGGATGAGCACGGTGTTATGGGGTTGGGGTGTAAAGGTCGCTGATGCGGAACGCGCGGTAGGACCAAGTGTCGACTTGCTCGTGATAAACAAGCGTGCCGGAGGGCGTGTATTCGAAGCTCTGCGACTGGCTGGGAGGGACCGCACCGGCCTGCCAAACGTAATTGCCGTTCGCGAGCAATTGGGCCGTGCCTACTATCGGTGAAACGACGCCCAGATCGATGTTCTCGATGGGGGTTGCCACCATGGTACTGGTATTCAAACTCCACGCCTGTCCATGAGCGATTGCGGGGGAACCGAGAGCATTGTTATCGAACAGGGTCAAGATCCCGTTACTGTGGAACTCAGCATTGTGCTGGCCGGAGAACCAATCCGAGCTGGGGTAGCCGGGAGCGAGCGCGAAGTTGCCACCGGAGCCGAGCCTCCAGATGACATGACCGTCTCCCTTACCGTTCGCATAATTGATCTTAATGACCCAGCACTGATGGCGCATGGAGACCACGATGCTGCCGTCCCTCGAATCGTAATCGAGAGAATTGCCGTGAGTCCAATCTAAAGCTTGTGTGTAAACTTTGCCGTCTGGCTGAGTGTTGAAGAATTCAGCAGGGCACCCGCCGCCGGTCGGTTTGCAGACAACGTGCAAAGCTGTCCGATTGACATCTAGATAATCGAAAGCATCCCACGCCCATCTGACTTGCCAGTTGGTATCCAGAACGAGCACCATATCGCCAAGGACATCCTGGGTACCGGTGTTCAACTTCTTAACCTGTTCGTCGGTAGCCAAAACAGCGGTGTAGCCGTTCGGAAGACGAATGGCATCATGCGACAAAAAGTTCAGCCGTACCTGCGAGCGTCCTTGCCGCGAACGCAATGCGTTCACTGCGCTGTTCAGGACAGTCCAGTTGGTCGTGCGAATGATATTTCCTGCTAAGTCGAACTCGCGCAGGAACTGCGCACCGCCGGGATGGGATGGATCATTGTCAAAAGTCAGAAGTGTTCCGCCGAGCAACAGGCGCACCAAGTAACCGCCAGCGAAAGGAACATTTTCACTCGGAGTCCGATACCAGACGACATTGCCATAGAGATCGGTTGCAAAATTGGTACCGCCGATCGTGGAGTTCAGCAGAAAGGGGTAGCTCGTGGACGTAGGAGCTTCAGGGCCTGCCAACGGAGAGCGGCTTGGAAGCGGCACATCGCTCGGGATGCTCCCGGTCGTATGTGTGAGAACTGGTCCGGCTGCTCCATTGCTAAGGAAATGCTGGGCGGTATAGGTTGTGCTGGCTAACATCCCGCCCAGATAGAAGTTCATCGTTAATCCGTCACACGGCTTATAGGGCGTGTAGATGGCGCTGGTGTGAGCGCTCTTAAAGGAAACTCTCATTTGCAGGCCAGCGGGACAGGGCGCCGCGCTATAGAGCGCAACCAGCGGGTTGTTGGTACTCGAGATGACGGCAGGGGTGTGACGATTAATGCGCGGGTTTACCGTTACGCTCAGGTAACTTTGGCCTATGCTGCCGGTCGCCTCAGACCACGCCGTAACGCCGATGTCGTAAGTACCTTCGTGATCAGTGGGCGTCCACGGGAAAGTATTGGTTGAGTAATAATCCTGCATGACAGCCCATTGTCCGGTGTTGCTAGGCCGAATTGTGAACTGGTAAAAAAATCTTGTTGCGCTGGCGGCGGAATCGGTTGCGGTCGCCGTCACCTCAAGAGTTTGGCCCACTTCGATCGTGGAACCGGGCTGCGCATTCAACCGGACCGAAACAGCGCCGGACAACAGCTGCGCACCCGCGAGCGAACACACAAATAGTAAAGCTCCGAATTTAGACATCTCAACCTCAGCTTGTGCTGCCCCTAACCACCGGGGCTAAATCGTACCCCCGCAAAGGACCCGGGTGTAACATCGGAATGTTATCAGGTTCAGAGTAAAAAAGCGCACCTTTTTTTGTGATGTAGATTCAGCAAAAGTCACAGTGCGGTGTGGGGGCCACCCGGCAGGAGCGCTCGATCCATTACCAACTCCAGCGGACCGAATAACCTGTGGCGAGAGGTTCCACCCAGCCGCCGGCGCTCCAGTTCGTGCTGTTGCGTGCCGACTGAGATTGCTGGGCATCCAAGTTACCCTGAGCGCGGGCCGAAGCATCATGGTTCAGGCCCGCCTGTACATCGTCAGACTCCGGGTTCTGGATCGGCGAGCTTTGTACCGTTTCGTTCCACGCGGCTTGGGTCATAGCCTGCCACGATTTGCCGTTGTTTTGATCCCACTGTCCGGATGCGTTGCGGCGGTAGACATTGCCGTCTTTGCCGGCATACACATCGCCATCCGGAGATGAGGAAGATGTAGAAACCTGACCTGGGTTTGCGAGAACACCTATGGGCGTTACGCCTGGCGAGGTGAGCGCGGGCGCTGATGAGGTTTTCTTTGGACGCGCGGCGGCCGCTTCGGCCAAGCCTTCGTACAGGTTTGCGAAGTGAAACGCCTTTGTCCAACCGCCAGTAGCTGCATCGTAGACGCCGCCCTCGGCCGCGGCACCGTATCCGGCCCAGGCGGAAGGTCCCCATTGATATTCCATCGTCGCTGGATTGTATGCAGCGGCGCGCGCATAACCTCCATATGGTCCATAGAACGCAGTGCCGCGCAGGTAAGTGCCCGTAAGAGCGTTGTACCAGGCGCTCGATCCATATGTGTAATACGGGTAACTCCAGTACACAGGGTGCAAAGAATCAGAAGTATCGATATAAGACGGATAGGCAAAGCCAGTTCCCCACATTGCCACGCCGTGTGCAATGTAAGTGCCGAGATATCCCGCGGTATACCCATAAGTAACTGTTTCGGGCGTCGAAGTATAGACTTTTACGAAGGTCACGTTGTACTTGGGTGAGTCCGGCGGGATGGTGTAGATCTCGTCTGGGATTGTATCGGCGGCCGACCAGGGACCACCGCCGTCGTCCGATACAAACCAGACACCTTTCAGGCAGAGATAATAGCGTTGGCCAACGCGAAGCACCTCGTTCGGTGTGTTGCGGGCGTAGTCGACACCGGTGCCGGGGATCGATATGAATTGGGGAGTACCGGCATATCGGACGGTCGCCCTCGCGGTGTGACGGTTGATGGCTGCGGTTATAGGGATCGCCGCGAGCACCACGGCGTCCGCTGCCTCAGGCGTGCCAGGAATGGATGCCAAAACACGGCCGCGCGGATGATGGGGTGGAATATGCTTGAAATCCTGCGGTAGTGAATCGGTCGCCGGTTTCCAGTCGCCGCTCTTCAAGTCAGCGGCCGAGAACCATCGTCCAGAGGTAAGAAAGAAAAACCGGCGGCTGGCGGTATCGAAGAATAAGTCGCACTCGGTGTTTGCAACCCACTCCAACTTAGTATTTGGTATCTGCTGGAGCGCCGGCTCACCATCCAGCTCAATCAGCTCATGCGGCTTGTTTACAACGTAAATGGTCATTGGACGGGTCTGAGCCGGATTCGCGGCAGCGTCCCGGGCGTCTTTGTACGGTCCGGTATCCGGCAGACGCGAGAAGCTGTTCGGCAGCTTTCCGACAGGAGTCCATTTATTGTTCAATGCCGTGGCCGAGTACCAGGAATTCTCGG
>JAFAMM010000031.1 GCA_019233375.1 Acidobacteriaceae bacterium | reverse complement strand
TCAGTTTCAGCCGCTTTGTCTTGCATCTTCACCTTCTCGAGCCCAAGGCTGAGTGGATCGACCTCAATAAATTCAACGCCGTACGCATAGTTCATCTTGAGAGCCTGCGCCAGTTCGCGCGTGACATCCCGGTAATTCGTGCGGGTCACTCCTTTGTCCGCCTCGTTGATCACGAAAAGGTCGGCGTACTTCAAGAGTTCTAGCTGATTCTTGACTTCGGCCTGCAGCTCTTTGGTCAGCGGTTCCTTCTTCGGGTCTTTCTTCTGTGCGATAACTTGATCAAACTTATCCGGCTGCACAAGGGCGGTGCGGATTGACTCAAATTCGAGCCCTCGCTCAATATTCCAGAGGATTCCGCGAATGAAGGGTCCCAAGGCTTGGGACGACGGCCGTTTCGGTTTGGCGCCGGCGAAATAAGCTTCATTGCTAATAAACGGCGTCGTCAACAACTTGCTCAACTTCGTATCCACTGTTTCATTGGGCAGTTCATGCTGTGATAACTCTACGAGATCCGCGAACTGCAATGTTTGCGGTCCGGAATACCGGACGAACTCGCTTTGCTTCGCTTGCGCAGGCGGACGATTCGCTTGGCCGAAAACGGCTGGGGTGAGCATCAACAACCCAACAACGGGGAGATTTCGCGCGATTACAAACCGGGCGAACCTGACGAGAATAGTCTTTCTGGACAGCAGCGCCATAGGCCGAGGTTACGCCTTGTTCTCGGGCCGAACCCGGAACAAGCTGATGCTCGAAGAATCAGACATGGTTTAAACTTTCGTGAATTCCTGACGGGCAGCTTAAAACGTATTGTGGTGGGCACGGTTTATCCTAAAATTCTGGACCCCATCCGCCGCTGCCCGCATCTAGAGAGAGCCGTTCCATCTTGCCGCTATCTGTGCAATTGATGACATAACATGAGCTCGCCGTCCAGAACTCCGGTGTGGTTTTTGTTCACTCGCCATTGGCTGAGCCTGCTCGGCGCCGGGCTGGTAACCACCGCTGTCATTTCATGGCTCTTTCTTTTGCCCGGCCAGCTGAAGGGGCATGGAGAGAATCCATACCTTGGGATCGCCGTTTTCGTGATCCTTGCAGTCTTCGTAGCCGGTCTGGCGCTGATCCCGATCGGAATCTATCTTAGTAAGCGGCAAATTCAGGCGGGTCTGCCTGAAGGCGGGCTCGACCGCAAGGCCGCGCTGCAGCGGCTGGCGTGGTTTCTTGGCGTTACTACCTTTGCCAACATTCTGATCGGCACTCAGGTCACATATCGCGCTGTCAAACACATGGAAACCCCACAATTCTGCGGGGCGACTTGCCACGTGATGCATCCTGAACTTGCCGCCTATCAAAACGCGCCACACGCCGAAGTGGAATGTGTAGAGTGTCACGTCGCGCCGGGAGCAACGGGATGGCTCAAGAGCAAGACGGCAGGTATGCATCAGTTCGTTCAGACCGTAACGAATACGTATCCGCGGCCGGTTCCCTCGGCTCTCGAAAGTAATCGTCTCGTGAGCGCCCGCGAGACCTGCGAAAACTGCCATTGGGCGCAAAAGTTTGCGGCAGTCAAATTACGCGTCATCAGCAAATATGCCGACGACCAGACAAACACGCTTACACAAACGGTTCTCATGATGATGGTGGGAGGGAGCAAGACCGGGGGAATACACGGCGCTCATTTTGGACCCGGCATTCACATCCATTTTGCAGCGTCCGACCCGACCAGACAGACCATCCCATGGGTCGAGTACCGGAACACGACAACCGGAGAGACCGAAACTTTTGTCACTTCCGGCTCTAAGGCAGATTCTGCGAATGCGCTGCCGAAATACGAGATGCAATGCGTCGATTGTCACAATCGACCGGCGCACAGCTTCGATCTGCCTGAGAGCGCTATGGACAAAGCGCTGGCGCTTGGCCAGATCCCCGTGACACTGCCCTACGTCAAGAAGAAAAGTGTGGAGCTGCTCAAGGCGAATTACCACTCCAGCCAAGAAGCGGCGGACAAATTGCCGGGAGCTATGGTCGCTTTTTATCAGCAGAACTATCCGGACGTTTCCAAACAGCGCGCTCGCGACATCACCCAGGCTGCGAATGCCGTTCTGGCGATCTACAATCGTAACGTTTTCCCGGATCTCAAGGTTACATGGGGCACATATCCGAACAATTTGGGTCATCAAAATTCCCCAGGCTGTTTCCGATGTCATGACGCGTCGCATGAGACCGCAAACGGCAAGACAATTACTCAGGATTGCAATGCGTGCCATGAGCCGCTTGCCATGGACGAAGCCTCACCCGAGATTTTAAAGACCCTCGGCATCGCGGAGCAGATTTCAAAACTTCAGAAACCGTAGCCGCGAGAATCTCGCAAATTTCCGTCAGCCATGACAGAATCGGATGAATAAGAAAGGATTGCTGCTATGAAATCCAAATGCTTACTTACTGTGGCTTCAGTGATGCTCTTTACTTCCACCACCGTTTTCGCTGCAGATGACGGCGCTGCCCTGTACAAGAAAAAGTGTGCTGGTTGCCATGGTGCGAATGGTGAAGGCAAGCCGGCACTGAAAGCTCCGGCGCTGAAAGGTACGAGCCTCGACGCGGACCAGCTTAGTCAACATCTAACCAAAGGCGAGGCAACGAGCAAGCCACCGCACAACAAGGCAATGTCGGGCCTCACCGAAGCTCAGGCAAAGGCAATCGCCGATTACGTAAAAACGCTTCAATAGCCCAACTTCATTGTGAAGACGCCGTTGCCATATCGTAACGGAGCGACAGCGTTAACAGGTTAGCCCGGAAATTGCGTGGCACAACAGCCAGGGGCGGCGATTTCTCGGCGTAATCGTAGAGGTTCCAGCCGCCTTTAAAACTAAGATGCTTAACCAGCTCGATCGCCAGCGCGGCAGACGGGAGGTTATAGTTTACAGCGGTTGGCCCTAGAGGCGCGTACGGGCTCAACAAAAGGTTACTGCCCGTAGTGCTCGTCACTGCGTAACCGGCGGTAATGGTCGCACGTTGGAGCGGATGGAAGAAAATGTTGGCGGAACCGAAATTATTTGTGTAATGGTAATAAGAAAGTGCCGTCAGATACCCGACAGGGCAAATCGGTGTTGTAGTCGCAAACGCGGGCGTCGGTGTTTCGTTGAAGCAGATATTAATGTTGCTCAGGAAGTTATCGTAGGTGTAGTTAGCGTCCAGTCCCCACCGCGTTGAGACCGGAAACACGGCGCCCACTGAGAAGCTTCTGTTGTGCTGTTTGTTATCCAACCCGCCAGCCAGGTTCTGCGATTCTTGAATTCGTAAATTACCGTTGAGATTCAACCATTTTTTGGGTGCGTAATTGGCTTTTGCCCGGTATAGCTGCCAATGACGAGGCATGATGTTCGTAAACACATTGTCGGCATAGCCCACCTCAACATCGCCATTCAAACGCAGATTGTGCTTGAGCTTTGCCGCCATCCCGGCTACACCGGAATTTGCATTTATCTGGACGCCTGAGCTCGAAACCGCGAATGACGAAGTTTGGCAGGTCCCATTAACCGGGGAGGGGCTGCAGCCGCCGCGATTTGCCATCGTCGGGAAATAGGTCGATAAGCCCGATGTAGTCCCGTCGAGAACAATGTTCTGGTGTTCGAACTGGTAGCCGATATAACCGGTTACGTTTGTCGCGAAATCGTAATGCACTTCGAACGTGTTCCGTCCTCGATTCTGCGATTGAAACATCGAGTAGTTTGTCGTGCTCACATCCGGTCCGGCCTTGGACGAGTGTTGCGGGCACCCGTCAGCGGTGTACGGCGGCGGACAGGCGGCAGAAGGGAAACTATTCGCCGGCACAAGCGGGCTTGCGCTGTACAGGTACGTTTGCAAAAATGAAGCTCCGCTCGGAATGCGATAGGCATACCAGCGGAACTGATCGTCAATCCAAAATCGATCGGTCACGTCGTACGTAATGCCAAAATCGGCGCTTGTAGTGATCTGCTGAATGGTCGCGGGCCCCGTCTGGATGCTTTGGGTTGTTCCGGATTTCGAAGTGAAGCCGTTGAATACCTCTGCTGAGTTCGGCAGGTGTGTCTGCGCGCCGGTATAACTGGCCCGCCCCGTGATCTGGAATCTTTCAAAATAATTGGTTTGAAACCCTAACTGCTCAGTGGGTATGTTTGTGTAATACGGAGCGGTGAACGAATAGCCGGTAAAAAGGTTGCAGCTCGGATTCACAAAAGATCCTACAAACGGTTGTGAGCAAGGGCTTGAGCTGTTATACACGATACCCAGATTCACGGGCGTTCCGTTCGAAAGGGAATAGGGGAAAGTGTTCAAATAATCGTTTGTGTCGGTTTTGTTGTGTGTGTAGAACTGGTCGTAAGTAAACCGCGTGCCCTCAACAGGAGCCCAGGAGGCGCCGAGATGGTAGGAGTCGCTGGTCTCGCGCCAAGGTTGCGTCAGTTCGGTCTCGGTACCCTGGTGATTCGTCGTAAGCGATGAGCCGCCGTTATAGTAATGCGCATAACCCAACACAAAGTAGATCTTCGATTGAGGCAGCAGGGTGAGATTCAGGTCCAGCATCTTACGCGACAAATCCAGCAGCGCCGGCGAGACGTTCACTGGCGGGTACCCGGGCGGATTCAGCGGGTTACCTATTAGGTTATAGTCCCAGAAGTTTAAATCGCGGCGCCAACTCCCGCCAAAGTCATACCAGTGGTTCTTGGCGGCTCGGAGCTGAACTACCTCATTCGGATCACCGCCCAATCCGAACGTGCTCTCGCTTAGGTCGTCGAACAGTAAGCCGTTGTGATTGGCTGAGTGCATCTCGAGCGACTGGTCCAGCAGTCGAAATCCCGGTTGTAAATTGACATAGGTCGCATACATGTCCGCATTCCCGGTTTGGGATAGAGCCCGGCCGCCAAGCTCGACCGCGAAATGCGCTTCGTAACCTTTCCATAACCCGGGTGTTTCGGTTATCGGGGGCGCGACATCAGAGGGAGGCGATATGTTGTTATGTGGAAATTGAGAGGCGTTCGGATTTTCGGCGCTTTGGCTTTCAGTCGGGGGCGCTTGGTTGTTGGTAGCGGTTTGCGCGCTCAAGACAAAGCAGAACGTAAATCCGGAAATCCATACTGCGAAGTGCTTTCGCTTCATCATCTGATTCACCGTTTGAAAAAAACCGGATCCGTATTCGAGCCGTGGATAGCTACATGGCAGAGGATGCACTGCTGATATTCGACAGCCTGGTTGTGAAACGTCGGAACTCCCGGCGCAATGGACTTGGCCAGGATCGTCGAATGGCAATTGAAGCAAAGCTGATTGATTTGCGGACTGGTTAAAAGATGCGGATTCGTTGAACCGTGCGGATTATGGCAGGCTACGCAACCTTGCTGCTTCAGCGGTGCGTGCTCGAAGACAAACGGCCCTGCCGTATCAATGTGACATTTCGCGCAGACATCGCCCTGCCATGATGAGGTCCGTAGATTGTGACGCACAAAAGACCCGTGCGGATTGTGGCAGTCGGAGCACGACATTAGACCTTCATTCACACGATGATGCGCAGGCTTCGAGAAGTCTGGCTCAACGCTCTGATGGCATTCGTAACATAAACCGGGTTGTGAGGATACAAGCAGAAAATGAGCCTTTGACGAGTGAATCGAGTGACAGGTTGTGCATCCGACGTCGTTGGAAAGATGGGACGAGCGCAGAAAGTTTTGGTGGCTTTCGCTCCGATAATGACACTGCAGGCAGACGCTACTGGCGTGCTTTGTACTAAGGCCTGCGAAAGAGATGATCTTTGTGGGGTCGCCGCCCGCCTCCACGTGCGCCTTCCCGGGGCCATGACAGGCTTCGCAGCCCTGCCACTGCGGACCCTTATGCTTCGCGGTTTCTGTTCGCCAATGCGGACCCCGTTCGTAGCTCGTCGATTCCGCCGAATGGCATGCCTTACATGTATCCGCGCCTACGTATAAGTCGGGATTTGCCGGCTGACCTGTCGGGCTAATGTTTTGTTGGTTGTCGGCTGCACCGGAAACGGGCGGCACAGAGAGTGCGGCTGCCAGCCATGCCGCAAACAACATCAGCCGAGCTGGTTTGCGTCGGAGAATTAGAGACAGAAGCGACCGATTTGGTATCACCTTCGAGCCACCACCTCCGGATAAATAAACTGCTCCTCAGGCGCCACCCGCTCACATGCTGCATGCCAGTTGATTGCGGTGTTCGCAACAAAGGCTTTTTATTTTTGCTGTTCTGGTTGGTGTCGAGTCAGGGAAGGGAATCGGCTAGCGGCGCTCTATTACAATTTCGTCAGAAACGCATCGCAGTCTGCATCATGATCGCTTGTAAAATGCAGCTCGCCGCCTTGCATAGCGCCAAACACCACATTCTGCTCGAGGCGGACACCTGTCTGCCGGTAGTCTTTAATCACCCTGCCGGGCACCGGCAGCGTAAAGCAAGGCCAGCAAGACTGTCGAGGCCGCGGACGGTATCTTTAGCATCGAGTAATCAGGCCCTCGAGGAGCTATGCTCCCTGAAGCGCCTGCTTCATATATGCCAGGCAGTTGTTCACTTCCTGTACGGGAGTGCCGTTGCCCTGATATTCGTACTCAACTAATGCAGGAATCGGATAGTGTTTTTGCTTCAGGAGCCGGAGCACGGCCACAATCGGCGTATTCCCCTGGCCAAACGGCTCGTTAGGTCCATCGTTCTTCTT
Organism: Acidobacteriaceae bacterium; assembly: GCA_019233375.1. GTDB lineage: Bacteria > Acidobacteriota > Terriglobia > Bryobacterales > Bryobacteraceae > Bog-105. Next base: position 9,634 of record JAFAMM010000031.1, on the reverse strand, counting down.
GCGGTCCTTAACATGGATGTGGGTAATGCGGTCGTGGTGTTCGTTGAGATAGGCCACGGGATCGAACCCCGCAGCGGTGAAATGCCCGATGTCCAGGTTGACGCGGAACCAGTCTGACAAATCCAGCGCCTGTTGAAAGCTCGCCGGCGATGAGAATTCATCGGGGTGCTTTGTATCGCTATGGCCGTGAACCGCGACGTAGATCTTGTGCTTTTCCGCCATCGGCTTCAATCTCGGCAGCATGCTGATCTGTGTCGAGGAAGCGATCGTTTTCACCTTTAGAGCATTCGCCTGCTCGAAACATTTGTCCAACTCTTCATCCATGAATTCGTTGTCGAAATTCAGCGTGTAAGCATAGATGTCCACACCCGCCGCATCGAACTGCGCCCGCACTTTGTGGAAGTAATCCATCGGGGTGTTCAGGCGCCATTGCCTCACTTGTTCACGATATTTCGCCGCTTCCGGTGTTTTCATCGCGGCGCGATACTTGGCGTAAATCTGATCCTGCGTCAGCCGGCTTCCGTCGGGACGCGGTTTTGTCACCTCTTGCATCAATTGTGCGAGCCACCTGTTCTCGGGCTCGAGTTGCGGCGAAAACAGCTCGCAAATATGGGCATCGCACTCTTTTAACGCTTGAAGCGTTGGCTCCACAGCGTCTCCATTCCGGCGCGGGACATCGCGGAAACTGTAGGTGCAGACGCCGATCCGGACCCCTTCGAAAGTTGCCGGTCCCCTTGCCAGCGCGCCATAGGCGGGAAGTGCCGCCAGTATGCATCTACCAAATTGCCGTCTTGAACGTATCATTTTGATCCCTTGAAATCTTAATTCGACGGCCTTTATCGCCATTTAGTCCGCCACAAGTTATCCGCCGGTTCACCGTAGACGAACTGTGCACTATTTCACGGTCAAGAAAAGCCATCCCCCGTGATGCGAGGTTGTGGCCGAGCAGAACGGGATATAAGGACGTATAGTGACGCACGACGAAAAGATTTTGAGACTATCCTGAACTTCGCAGAATCGGACATTGCGCAAGGGAGAACATTGATGCGAGTAACGGGAACCACACTAATGAGCGCCCTGTTTTCACTGCTCGCGCTCGGCGCAGCGCACAGTGCTAACGCTCAGATTACAGATCAGGTCGAAGCTACAATTCCACACAGCTTTGTTGTTGGGACAAAGACCCTACCCCCTGGCAAGTACGTCTTTCAAATGCAGCAGGGATCGAGCGGGGGCGTTATGACCGTCACTAGTGCCGATGGTAAAGACTCGGATATGTTTACGGTGAGGGAATCGCAGGCGCGAAGCGTCCCCGCACATACCGAACTGGTTTTCCGGCGCTACGGTGACCAGGAGTTCCTTACCAAGATTTACGAAGGAGGAAACAGGCTTGGGGTGGCGGTTGCAGGGCAATCGAAGATGGAAAAGGAGCTGGTAGCACAAGGCCAGAAAGCGACTGAGCACACGGAAACTGCCGGAAAGTAGCTCCGCGAAGCGCTAATGTAATGCCGCGTAGTATCCGCGCCTCCACGCCAAGTGGAGGTGTGGGCCGCCGGGCGGATTGACAAGTCTAACAACGACTTTGTGATATTTGCCGTCGGACTGCCGTCCGGTTGGCACGTAGCCCAAAATGTAGTGGCTATGCATCTCCTGGCTGAGCTTTGCTACGATCTCCGGTAGCTCATCCAGTTTGCGCACTCGATAAGCTCGCCCTCCGCTATCGTCGGAGATCCTTTCGAGGACGGGGGATCGGTCCAAAATCGAAATCGAGAAGATACGCACGTCCGCTTCCCGCACCATGTTGCGTATCTCACCCTCCGAGTATCGGCTATTGTTATCTCCGCCATCCGAGAGAACAAATAGCGCTTTGGTGCCGTGTGTTGCCCGCTTCATTTGGCTGAGCGCCAGATAGAGTGCGTCGAAGAGCGATGTCCAACCGCCAGACCGTATCAAAGCAAGATTTTCCTCAACCTGCTCGGCATTTGTCGTAAATGGGCACACAGTCTGAGGGCGGTCGCTAAATTTCCACAACGAGAACTCGTCGCCCGGCGTGCTCAACCGAAGAAACTGATTGAGCGCTTCGCGAGAATCATCAATTTTCCTTCGCATGCTGTTGCTTGCGTCGAACACCATACCGACCGAGACGGCCGCCTCCTCTATTGAGAATGCAGAGATTTTCTGCTCCAAGCCGTCATCGAAGACCCGAAAGCTTTGTCGCTTCAAATCGAGAACGGGTCGTTCGAGTGGGTCCGTTACGGCGACCGGGATCAGCACCAGTTGTACGTCACTACGCAGCCGGCTGGGCGCACGCCGGCTTCCACTTAGATGCGGCGCATTACGCATAGGCGGAGAAACGTCCTCCTGCCCACAGACGTCGGTGAAGCCTCCGAACGACATATAGAACGCGCCACAGACCAAAAAGAAGAGACGTCGTGCGTCTCTTAAGTAAATCAAGCAGCCTAGTGCATTCGGGAGCCGGAGACAACACCCACGTCGCATGTTCTTGTATGATGGACTGCCTTAGCGGTGTATCTTACCATCAGAAAAATCACGGACTGCCATGCCGGCGACGTCCAAGCAACCGGCAAAAAAAAGAAAGAATTGCCACCTAAGACACTGCATCGTCGGAAGTGCGGTGAAGCCCCGAAATCAAGAAAGCCGCTCCCGGTTCAGGCTCAAGCTGGTGACAAGACACGAGCGGCGGCAGCCCGCGTAGGGAGTTTCGATAGTGATCGCCCTGAATGGCGGCAGGGGCACCCGTGACACCAGGCGGAGAACGCCCGCTTCCGCGGCTTCAGACGCTGATGTCTTTTTCGACTCAGAAGGGAGGATGACAGTGAAGGTTACTAAACTGGCGTGTATCTTTTTATCCGGGGTTGCACTTGCAGCGGCACAAGGACAAATGCAGCAGCTTGGTCAAGGCCAGCAGGCCAACATCCAAGGCGTTATCTCATCCCGAAACGGCCCCAACATGACCATTCAGGAGTCCGACGGGACCAGCGTGACAGCCGTCTTGAATGACTACACGCAGGTAAAAATGAAGGAAGGCGGTCTCGGCTTCCGAAAGAAAGAGGTCAACGTAACGGTCCTGTTGCCCGGCCTGCGGCTCCAGGTGAGCGGAGTGGGTAATGCCAACGGGCAACTGGTAGCAGAAAAAATCACCTTGACCAAAGCGGACCTGCAAGCGGCACGGGAAATCGAAGCCGGCAATGCTCCAATAGAGGCCCAACAGCAGCAACTGTCAGCGCAACAGCAACAATTAACGGCAGAACAACAGAGTCTCCAGCAACAGCAGCAGGCGCTCGCACAGAAAGAGCAGCAGGATAAAGCTGCCGCTGAGCAAGCCCAACAATCTGCCAACATGGCCAATCAACGCATCAGTGATCTGAACAAGTACACGACAAAATATCAGACCGATGTGTACTTTGGGAATGATCAAATCTCGCTGTCTCCGGATGCGAAACAAAAGCTTTCGTCTCTAGCGACCCAGGCGCTCGCGACCAATGCCTATATGGTGCAGATCTCTGCCTTTGCGAGTGCAACCGGATCGGCGCAACTAAATGAAGAACTAAGCAATGAGCGGGCAGACGCTGTCATTGCCTATCTGACGAAGTTTGGGCACATTCCTCTTTATCGAATACTATCGCCGGCTGCGATGGGCGCTTCTACGGCGGCGGGAAGCGATCCGGCACTGAACAGACGCGTATCGGTGAAGGTGGTAGTGAATCAGGGTATCTCTGAGTAGGCCCGTTATCGCGACTGACCTTTACCTTGCTAACAGGGCCAACATAAGCTAAAGTTTCCCAGCGGCCCGCGGCCGCCAGAAAGGGATACCGAAGGGCCTGCCCAGAATGGTCACATCGAGAGCTTCAATCGCCGGCTGCGCGACGAGTGTCTGAATGCGAACTGGTTCCTCAAGCTACGCGACGCACGACGAAAAAATCGCTATCTGGCGGCGAGATTAGGATACCGCACGCCCTAAGAGTTTGCGGAAAAGCTCCCCTTCGCGCTATCAAGCTTTGAATACCAGCAGATCGCTCACGGCCTCAAGGCTACCCTGGCCGGCGCGCTGCCGCGCGGCCTTGACCCCGCTCGCAATCTGGGCGGAGCGACCTAACAATAGCGCGGAGGGAAAGCTACCAACGAAAACTGAGGATGATGGAAACTTTCGGCCAACCGCGGCTACTCAAATCGAGGTAAGGTCGCAACATTGGGTGTGTTGGGGTTGCTGCCGGACGCAACTCGCGTTCGGCAGTTCGATTGAGCCCGCCTTGGCTACAAGAAACAATTAGCGCGTAGAATCGCGCCGGCTAAATGCAACCTCTGCACTCAACAGTTAATTGACGCCAGGTGTTCCCTTCCAGTCGAGCACATCAACCAAATTCCAAGGATTCTCACGGAGTTCGAACTGTAACTGCCCTTGTTTGTCGATTGCGAGTTGGGCGGCCGGATATAATTTGCCAGTGCTCTTGGCCCGGTCCGTATCGTTCAGGTCAAACTCGCCGGCGGTCAGATTATAGGCAGTCGATTGAGTATCCCAAAAGACCTCACCGAACCGGAGAAGGCGGTTCGTCACAAAACGAATTTGACGGCCCGTCGGCGTCGGGATCATCTTAATGAAGCTGCAGTCATAGCCGAGCGTACCCGTTATCTCAACGTGTCCAACGGCTTTCATTCTCTGCAGCGCGTTGACCAATCCTTGATTCTGACCTTTCTCAAACGCCTGGACGAGCATTGCTCGGTCCTGCGGAGTTGAGAACTCATAAATGTTCAACGTGACTCCGATATTCTGGCCTAACTGCGTACCGGTGCCCATGGCCGTCGCCTCGATGGTTTCGTATTTGTCTTTGGAAATGCCGGGTATCGTCGCCACGTAAAATGCTCCGGCCACAAGCAGAGCGCTGACAACTTTCAGCGCTATCCGCGCGTGCATGTTTCGGGTATGTGCCATTTCTATCTCCGCCTCAACAGTGGAATCGAGCCGTTCTGTGCTGGGAGCCGGCGACGCCGCTTGCGGCGCTAAATCCGCTTCAGTCCAGTCATCGCAGTCATCTTCGCAGGACAGCATAATCTCAATGAACCGGATGCCGGCCACCGGTGAAAGAAGCAAGAAATCTTACTTTGGGGGGCGGCGCCCGGGAAGCGCTACCGGCTCGTCCCTGATGTGAGGGGCTCAACAGTGCTTTGGGAAGGCTGCCGGTCTCGCGCTGCGAACGCGGCCAAATCTGCGCCGCGCTGTCTCAATTTGTGGCGCGCGCGAAGCAACGCAAGATCTTTCTCATCGAGTGTTGGCGGGCTTTCAGGGTCCAGAAAATACATCACGCTTTTGGGATTCGGGCTGTGTTGAAGGCCTAGCATGTGGCCGATTTCATGTATGGCTGTGAGATAAGCGTCAACAACAGTGAGCGGGCATTTCGGATTGAAAGCAATCCAGCCATGAAAGCTTCGCCTGTCTGCGAATTGCGAACGAGCGGCGATCAAATTATTTCTAAACAGACCCGGACTGCCATCCACGACCTGTATCGAACAGGTTTGCGAATCATGTCGTTCCTGCCATCTCATATCCAGAACATTCGCCCAAAAATCCATGGCACGACGGATCTCCGCAGCAAGGCTGTCGTTTGAGACTTTCGTCCAAAGGCCGATCTCCATGTGACCATGCTTTAATAACTCGCCGCTTTGGCGGCACGGCGCGAGTTCAGCGGTCCAGTTACTGAGTGGCTGAGAGCCTCCCCTACATGCGGAAACAAAAAGAATGGCCAACCCCAAGAGGCGTTTCATCGGATCCCGGATTCGCGTTTTGCTCATAGTAATTGCTGGCGCGTCTCGGCGGGGTCAGCCCTTCGCCGGCCCCAACGCAACGTGTAATCGCTCGCACCGGTCTTGTCCAAGCAGAGCCGATATGTGGCCACAGCGCTATTGCCGGCTGTGAAGAATCTGCCGCGAGCATTGCACATAGGACCGGCTTACACACTTGATACGGGGGAAATCAGGACGATGCAAAAATACAGCGACCACGTGTTGCATGCGGCGTTCGTTTCGTGTCGATCGGTTGAGCTTCGCCAAGTATTGAGTCTCAGAGGCGCAACACACATCAAGTGGGGCAGGAAGTTCGAGAATGCGGTCCACACGGGTTACTTACGTCGGGACAGCCACTCGCGAGGCAGCAATGCGAGTACTACTCTTAACAGGAATCATGCTCTTTGCCTCGATCGCAGCAGTCGCGCAACACAACACAACGGCGCGCCAACAACACAACGCCGGCGCCATGGATCCTTTTGATTCGTTACAGAAAGACGTCAACCGCATGTCGGCAAATTGCCAGGGCTTCCAGGGCTGCATGGAATCCGGAGTTGCCGCGAGCAAACCAACGGTGTCCATCCAGGAGCTTCGTCACCAGCCCTCCAAGCAAGCTGCGAAGGAATACCAAAAAGGCAGGAACGCCTTCCGCAAGGGAGATTACGAACGCGCGCTGGACCATCTGCAAAACGCAATACAACGCGATCCCGACTTCGCGGACGGCCACAACGACTTGGGCGTTGTGCTCGGCAGAATCGGGAATCGCAGCGAGGCGGTTCAAGAGTTTCAGAAGGCGCTCGTCTTGGTTCCGGACCACAAGACGGCGGCTCTGAACTTGTGTTTATCGCTTTACATACTGGGGCGCTATCAGGACGTCGTCCCGTTGGCGTATAAGGTTTTGAATACTCAGCCCACTCTGCTCTATGTCCGTTACGTTCTGGGGATGAGTCTCGCCGCCCAAGGCGGCAGGATGGAGGAAGCAATCGATAATCTGAATCAGGCTGCCGGCGCCTTTCCGGACGCCCGCTTGATGGCCTCGAAGCTCCTCATTCTGACTGGTCATCGTGATGAGGCGGCGTTGGAATTGCAAAAATATCTGCGCTCCGTACCGTTGACGGACCCCGCGCGTTCGGAAGCACAGGCACAGCTCACGCAGCTTCAGCAATAAGAAAAATTGTTCAGCCAATTGGCGTTAAGCCTCGCAGGCGAGTTGCGCATGCGGTGCGTCGGTACAGTCGGAGGGTTGACAATAATGAATGCCCAGAGGCCTTTGCCACATCGGTGTCGGTACGCCTAGGCGCGGTGACATGTCAACTTCTCGGATATTGATTGCTGAAGACGACGAAACAGCTCGTCATGTGTTGGAGTCCGTACTTGGTAAGCACGGCTATGAGGTAATATCCGCTTCCAATGCCGAGCAGGCACTGGAAGTCCTGCAAAAATCGCCTGTAGATCTCATCATCACGGACCTGCATTTGCCTGGCGCATCCGGCATTGACCTGCTGAAAGGCGCTCGCGCCACCTACCCGGAGACGGCGGTCGTGGTCATGACCGCGTTCGGAACCGTTCAGACCGCGGTGGACGCTATGAAGGCGGGAGCGTATGATTACTTGACCAAACCCATACACCCGTACGAGCTGGCCATTCTGGTGAGCCGCGCCCTTGACCACACCCGTTTGGTCCAAGAAGTAACTCTGCTGCGGACTTGTTTGGAGCAGAAATACGGCTTTGAGAACATCGTCGGCTCCTCCGCCGCCCTGATGCGCACGCTCGAGATCGCCGCGCGCGTGGCGCCTGCTGATGTGACCGTCCTGCTTCATGGCGAGACCGGAACGGGCAAGGAACTGATCGCGAAAGCTATTCACTTTCGCAGCCCCCGCCATGACCGGCCGTTTGTCACCGTCAACTGCGGATCGATCCCCCGCGAATTGTTGGAGTCCGAACTTTTCGGACACACCAAAGGCTCCTTTACGGGTGCCGTTACCCACAAGAAAGGCAAAGCCGAAGCGGCTGATGGCGGCACAATATTTCTTGATGAAATCGGCGAGTTGCCTCTGGAGCTGCAGGTGCGCGTTCTACGTCTGATCCAGGAGCATGAAATCGAAAAGGTGGGCACAACCAATGCCATTAAGCTGGATTTGAGAATTATCGCGGCGACACACCGTGACCTCCTCGCGATGGTTAAGGCCGGCACGTTCCGGGAGGACCTCTATTATCGGTTGATTGTTATCCCTATTGAAATACCTCCGTTGCGGGATCGCGCGGAAGACATTCCGGAACTCGTACGCGATTTCCTGGCCAGGTTCAAGGTCAAGCACGGGCGTCAGACTCTTGGCCTTTCGCAGGAGGCGCTTCGTGCATTGTGTGGGTATCCCTGGCCCGGCAATGTTCGCCAGCTTGAAAACGCTGTCGAACGCATGGTCCTTCTTGCCAAGGGTCCGGAGATAGGCTCACGCGACCTGCCCGACTTTATTCAATCGGCTCAAACGACACCTGATACGCCGACGAATAAGTTGCCGGAGGATGGATTAGATCTCCGAGCTATGGAAAAGGAAATGATCATCCGCGCTCTTAACAAGTTCGGCGGCAATCAGTCGCGTGCTGCACATTTCCTGCAGCTGAGCCGCCGCACGCTCGCCTATCGGATGGAAAAATACGGTATCTCCCCCGGTGAATTTACTCGCATAAGTAACAAAGACCACAAAGCCTGAATGCATCTGCGAATCCAAAGCTTTAGTAAGCGGTGGCGAATTGAGAGGCTAACCGGGCAAAGTATTCATAATTACAGTATCTTGCCGACAACTGTGCACGAAAACGTGCACTCTCTCATGCGAGTGCACTAAAACGTCGAGCCCTCAGGGCACGTTTTTCTCATGGCCCAAGCCCAAAGCTTTGATAACAGTGAGGCCGTGGTGATCATCGGAGCTGGCCTTTGTCGTGCTTCTCAGGCGCGCATGTCCCTATCAGTCATACAACGGTCTGTCAATCGTGAAACGACAAACGCTTCGCGACTGCTGGATGCTCGAACTCCTAAGCCGGGCTTCGACCAGGAACGCAAGTCGGGCACACGGTTGACCGATGTTAACTCCGATCTCAGCGACGAGGAGCTTGTTCTCCTGGCTCGTTCGGGTAATCGCGACGCTTTCGCCAAGCTGACCTGCCGGCATTTCTCCAGTTGCCTCAAACGGGCTCTACTGATCCTCCACAATCGGTGCGACGCCGAAGATGAGGTGCAGAATGCTTTCACGCGAGCGTTTCAATGCCTCGAACAATTTCGCTCGGAGGGGCCATTTAGTGCCTGGTTGTTTCGCATTGTTCAGAATCAGTGCCTGATGCTGATGCGGGAACAGCGGCAAGCGGATCTCGTTTATGTGGACGTGACGTCTGATTCGAAACTCAGGCTCGAACTAGTGGATCAGATGCCTGATCAGGAAGAGCACATGGGTGCACAGGAAGTGATGAGCCTGTTGCGCAGGGAGATCTCGCATGTTCCGCCGCTTATGCGCAACGTCCTACGCCTGCGTGATATAGAAGGTTTGCCAATGCCCTAGGTAGCAGCACGGTTGGGGCTCTCAATACCGGCAGCCAAATCCCGTTTGATGCGCGCGAGAAAAGAACTTCGCGAGCGGCTGACAAAATACTGCGGGCGCAGCGGCCCGCGAACGCTCATTGAAAGACCGGTGCCAGAAAAGGCTCAATACACATACATTAGTTAATGCGCGAAGGGATCCTTGCGGATCCCCGAACGCCTTCAGATCGTTACGGCCTTGCCCGCAGCCGCTACTTTTGCTGCGGAGGGAAGTTCTTTAGCAGCTTAGTGATTGCCTTTTGCAGATTC
>JAFAMM010000485.1 GCA_019233375.1 Acidobacteriaceae bacterium | reverse complement strand
CAGCACCTGGGCGGATGAAACCACATGAGAGTTGCCGGCGGACGCTGCCCTGCTCATCATTGATGCTCAAGCAGTTTGAACCAATACCTGCTGTTGCCTGAAGCACCTGTGAAGTCACGAAATCAATGTGCCGCGAAGGAAACGCGGTCAGAGTACGTCCATATACACGGACGGGTACTCCGCAGGCTCGAGTCCGTTCCAACTGGTCAGGTACACGTGTATGCGCCGTTTCGCAGCGCGAAAACCCGCCGCTCGTAAAGGCTCCAAGTCGGCGTAGTTCATTACGGGACAGGATGCAAGCTTAGCGCCCAGAGACGCTGCGGCACTCATGAACTTTTGCGTAAGAACCACACGCTCTGCGCTTTCCAGATCGCCCCAAAAGACATCCTCAACGGCCAGCGCCTTGACGGCCGGCTTACTTGCCACCCAGACAAGATAGCCCGAAAGCATCCCGCGGCGTCCGTCGTGACAGGCGCTTATGGTGAGCGCGCCGTCGCGTAATCGGCATTGCCACAGTGCTTCGCTCCGGCTCCACACACGCGCAAACGGGACCGCCTCTGCAACCGCGGATGCAAGCTTCAAAAACAGGTCCACCTCCTCATCAGAGCAGGCAGTGACCGTTTCCTGCGCGGGTCTCAAAAAGCGCGTCAGGTAATCGACCGTAAAAATTCTGCGGGTATTGAAATGGCAGACTCGTCCGAGCGGTACGACAATCCGATTCATGTCATCGCCTTCGACGCATAAGCTCAGGGCGCCATCGTATCCCGCGCTTCGCGCGCGCTGATATATTTCGCGCCAGAGTGTCAGCCCATATCGGGCATTCCGCTGCTCGGGGTCGGCAGTCAAGAATGTAGTCAGCAGGATTCGGCGCTCCTGGCCGTTCACCAGAAAACGGCGCGGCAAGCCGGTAACGAACGCAAGCAGCCGGTCCCCATCGTAGATGCAAGGTGAAAACATGCGGTCTGTTCCCGGGTACCCGAGAGTGGACTCCAAGAGCGTCTCTGTATATAACAACGGCGTCTCTTGATTTTTCTCCCAGGTGCGCTGCATCAATGCGGAGAGTTGGGCGAAGTCACCCCGGAAGCAGCTCGGCAGCAGTTTTACCGCAGCCGGCTCAGCTCCCGCTCGAGTTTCACAATCGGGCACGATCCTCAGTTCTCCACCACGGCGTGATAAAGCGCCGGACAGGAATCCATGAATGAGTTTCGCGACAACCGCAGGCGATTCTCTGGAAGGGGTTCGCCCACCAAAGATGCAAGGAATTCCCGTGTCGGGCCGTTGCGCGGGGTCGGGGAAAAGTTCAATGCTATTACCTCCGGCTGAAAGCGGTCAAACACCCATTTCAGGCACTGATGTTCAATGCGCCTCGAGAACGCTCGGCAGCTCATCACCCAGTGATCAATCGAAATATCGCCATTGCCGGTGGTGCCCGCGAGTACAGCAATGGTTCCGAGCGGCCCGAACCGGTCCTTGTACGAAACCTTCAAAACGAAGCGATCGGGATCAGAAAGCAGCGCATTCCAATCCGCCTCGCTGAGACGAACGCCATTCAAATTGAACTGGTTCGTTTTGTTCAGCAGCTCGAAGGCGCGGGCATCAGGCGACTTCGCCATGCTGAAGGTCAGTTGTGCTTCGGCCCCGCTTAAGAATTGCTCCCCGGCGCCATTGTTCCCCGCACCCTCCAACCATTTGGTCCGCGAGCGAAGGCTTGATAACCGGAGCGTGTCCTCATTCGTCAGTTCCGAAGTTCCAAAATCCTCACGCAACTCAACCAGCAGATCCCAGAACCGCCCTGGATCATCCTTCGGAAAAAGGTGACATGTCAGGTCCGGGAACGCAGCCTTCACTTCCGCGATCTCCATCGGGCTGTCATCCACGAACACAACTGCATCGGCGGAAATATTCCAAGCCCGCAAAATGCGTGCAACCGATTGCGATTTCGCGTTCCAATGCACCTCCAACGGGAAGATGCGGTCTTTTGTAACCAGCAGGTCCTCTCGTCGGAAGGCTTCTTCCACCAGCGCCGGATCGTTTTTGCTGGCCACGCCGATGAGCGTGCCGGCCGCCGCGAGAGAAGCCAGGAATTGCTGGTAAACTCCGTGAAGCTGCGCGTGCTGATCGAGGCTCCAGCAAACGGCGCGAACGCCAACATCGCCCAGAATCCCGTGCCACAGTGTATCGTCCAGATCGGTGATCAGGCCTTTCTTGCGCGCCCGCCCGGCGGTGGCCCCAGCCGCTAAGCCCGCGAGCGCGTCGGCGTGCTCCAGTGTGTACGGAAAGCCCGCCAGAAGTTCGCTCTTGACGTCAAAGCGCGCTGCCGGAGCAGAGACGCGATCAACCGCTTGCGGGTGGATCACTGTTGCCCTGCACGATGTAATTCGTGACGAAAAACTCGCCACGTGCGAGCGCAGTTCCGCTTCGAACGGGCTCAGCCGGTTCGGACTCATGTAAGATACCGGCGGCAGCGGCAGAGTCGGCAGCGAAATCACCAGCGGGCGTACACTCATCTGCTCAATCGCAGACGCGATCCGGTCCAGCTGCAACCGGGCTGTCGCGACCATGTCCGGCAATTGCTCGGGCAGCCATCCTCCCGCGGAGCGCAATCCAAGCCGCGCATCCAGATCAGACCACTCCAGCGCAACAATAACGGCGGAGAACGCATCATTTGCGGCGCGATCAAGGTTGCCTGCTAAGTCTCCGAACAGGCCACCTCTTATGTGAATCGCTTTCTCAGGGTGGACTTGTAAAAGGTGTGCTTTCAGGAACGTCTCGAAGTGAAGAGGAGTGAACCCGCAGCACAACGCTACAGGAAATGCCTGCGCCTCAGGTCCAGGCGGAGACTTGATAATTTTTAGCGCCTCGAGGAGCTTCACAACCTTTTTATCTTAAGATGCAAGGCGAAAAACGACCATTCGCAACCCGAAGGAATCGGATTTCCTCGATGATCGTCAAAAGGAATCACCGCTCTCTGGACGGCGAGCGGAGACAAGCCACCACGGGAGAACATACAGCATCAGCCATGTGCGCCAGAGAAAACCAGTCGCGCAGTTCGCCCAAACCACGCGATCGCCGGCAATCATGACCAGAACGGCGACAGCCATTATCGCGTGTGTGA
>JAFAMM010000301.1 GCA_019233375.1 Acidobacteriaceae bacterium | reverse complement strand
TGCGTCGAAAAGATGTTGCAACTTGCCCAGCGAACATCCGCTCCCAGATCGACCAAAGTCTCGATCAGGACCGCGGTCTGGATGGTCATGTGCAGAGATCCGGTGATGCGCACACCGGCTAGCGGTTTTTCTTTGGCGTATTTGCCGCGGATCGCCATCAGGCCGGGCATCTCATGCTCGGCGATTGAAATTTCCTTCCGGCCCCAATCGGCCAGAGACAAATCCGCGACCTTATACTCGGCCGCTACTCGGTTAAGCGTTGCTGAACTCATGATTCGGGTCAACCTCGGTCGCCATTATATCAATCAATCTTGATATATTGATGAGTAAAGATGCCGGGCGGGCTCTTGAAATCACTTCGCACGGTAAGCGATCCCACACGGGCGCGGTTGCTGCTGCTGCTCGATGAGGAGGAGCTGTCGGTTGCGGAGTTGCAGGAGATCCTCGCCCGCGGGCAGAGCCAGATCTCGACTCATCTTTCGCAACTCAAGCAGGCCGGTCTGGTGGAAGATCGGCGCACCGGAAAAAACATTTTCTACCGCGCCAAGAAACTGCCGGAATTCGAACCGCTGCACCGGTTGTTGCAGGAGACCGCCGGCGATATCCCTGGAGCGGCAGAAGACCGGGAGGCGCTCGCCCTTGTTCTGACGAAACGCCAGGACAAAGTTCGTAGCTATTTCGACTCTCTGGCGGGCCGCTTCGGCCGTGAGTATTTGCCCGGACGCTCCTGGCAGGGTCTCGCCGAAATTTTGCTTTCGCTGCTGTGCCCCATGGTCATCGCAGATCTCGGAGCCGGCGAAGGAACCTTCTCGCAGTTACTGGCGCGGCGCGCGCGGCGCGTCATTGCGATTGACAGCTCTCCGAAGATGGTCGAAATCGCGGAGCGGCTGGCGCGCGAGCACGGCTTGACCAATGTGGAATTCCGCGTTGGCGACATGGAAAGCGTGCCGGTGCCCGACAGCGAAGTGGACCTCGCGTTTTTCAGCCAATCTCTGCACCACTCGCTCCACCCCGAGCGAGCCGTCATGGAAGCGTACCGTATTCTCAGGCCGGGCGGTCATATCGCCATCCTGGATCTGCTGCGCCACAATTTCGAGAAGGCTCGTGAGCTGTACGCAGACGTGTGGCTCGGATTCACCGAAGTAGAATTGAGACGCTTTCTGGTTGACGCGTGCTTCAAAGACGTTCAGACGGCCGTTGTCCACCGCGAAGCCGAGCCGCCTTACTTCGAAACCGTCTCGGCGCTAGGTGTCAAGGGGGCGGTGAATTCGCAATGAATGCGCTGCTTCAAGGCGCAGTACGCGAGCGCGACGACGCACACAAACATCATCAAAACTTCGCTATCGCCGAGGTTGTACTCGAACAGGCCGCCAACGAGCACGCCTAGAATCACCGCCACCGCGCCGTGCAAGACGAATAGGCTATCGTCGCGAGTTATGCCGGACCGGACACGGGCGGCAATGCCGTGCGCGCAGTCATACAACGTCAGTCCGATAAACCACAGCATGCACGCCAGTCCCGGTATCCCGCGCTCTGCTGCATATTGAATGTAAATGTTGTGCAGGTGGCCGTAGTAGCCGACCGGCAACGGCTTCGGAATATCAGCGGGGACGTAGCGGTCAAAATTGCGCCCGATCTCCTCCGGGCCGATACCGAACAGCGGGTGGGCTTTGATCATCTCTAGGCCGGTTCGAAACGTGACGATGCGGTGCTCGTTGGAATCCACGTTTTCTCTCGGAGCGAAAAGAGAGGTAAGCCGCTCGCGCGCGGCATGCGGCGACACAGCGAAAGCAACGGCGATCAGAACCGGCACGGCGATCATCATCTTCGGCCGCCAGAACCAGACGAGATAAAGAACTGCCGGAATCGTCGCCAGCCAAATGCTGCGAGTCATTCCCAACAGAATCGCTGCCGAGAGGATCGCCATACTTGAATAGGCCCATAACGGCATACGCCGCCGGGCGAAGAAGAAGTGCGCGAGCAATAGCGAGATGACGCTAAGTTGCAGCGCGCCGAACGTCATCCAGTGGCTTTCAAAACCTGTGATGCGCCGTTCGAGATAAGTGACGTAGAATTCGCGCCCGGTACGGTGCGCATATTGGTATTTCTCGACGAATTGGATCAGGCTCCACGCGCCCGAAGCGGTCGCGGCGACGGTCCAGGCAACCATCAAATAGTAAATTTTGGCGAATTGCGTTACAAACACGCTGAACATTAGCGGGATGAAGAGAAAAACGAAGCACTTGCGAATCTGTGCGCGGCCGCCCCAGGGGTCGGGAGACAGGCAATCCGCCAGGATCGTCCACATGAAGAAGCAGGCAAGCGGTACCCATACTCGGGGGAAGGGGAGCTGCCGCCGGAAAATAAGCAGTAGAAGAATTCCCAGGCCGAGGCAAAGCTGGCTGCCTGCAATGGAAACGTGAATCAAAGCGGCAGCCGTGACGGCCACATACAGCAGGATGCGGTCCTGCGCCTGCTGGCTCAACTGCATGAAGCGACTAGTATGACAGAATGAAAGGCGAAACCTTTCCGAACATGCAGGTCCACCTTTTAAGGCACGGAGTTGCGGAAGAAGGTCGCCTTGGACTGAGCGACGCTGAGCGCGCCCTGACACCCGACGGGCGCAAGAAGCTGCGGCAGGTGTTGCGAACTGCCATTGAAGCGGAGGTGCAGCCCACGCTGATTCTTACGAGTCCGCTGAAACGCGCGATTCAAACTGCGGAAATAGCAAAGGAAGTTCTTGGATATAAGAACGAAATTCTGCGAACGAAGGCGCTCACTCCTGGCTCGAATGTCGAACAGGTGTGGGACGAAATACGCGTGCATCGGAAGGAGACCTCGTTGATGCTGGTCGGACATAATCCGTTATTTGAGAATCTGACCGGATACCTGCTGAATTGCCCCTCGCTTAAACTCGATTTCAAAAAGGGAGCGTTTCTGCGCCTTGACGTCGAGAGCTTCACGCCGCAGCCGCATGGCGTGCTTCGTTGGCTGCTCACTGCGAAGCTGGCTGGCAGCCACGATTAGAGTCTTGCAATTAACCGTTTTGGCGCCAGTGCCAGTCAGCGCCGGTGCAATGTTTATCATGTAGGTGGATCGTTCATGAGTTCAACCAGGGCGCGCATTGCTTGTTTGTGCGCGCACGGCATTTTCTTCTTTTCCTCTGGTCCGGCAGGAGCGGAGGAACTTCAGTTGCGGCCGTCGCAGACACAGGCTTCGCAGAGCACCTCCAGCGCACCCGGCCAACTGGCGCCTGGAAAAAACCCGGACAGCAACGCCGCACAACCGGCACCGGCAAATGTTCCTGCGGCAAATGGGCCTGACGTCCCGGTGACCTTCGAGTCGCACGGCCTTGAGTACGACGCTATTACGAGAAGCGGCATCACGGTAATGTTCGCACCGCTACCGCCGCACATCAAGGATTACAACGTTGTTCAATTGACCGTGACGAATGGTTCTCTTGTTTCGTGGACGGTACGGCCGAGCGACTTCACTTTCATTCGTGAAGACGGCGAGGTTCTCCAAACTGC
The DNA here is from genome assembly GCA_019233375.1 of Acidobacteriaceae bacterium. Lineage (GTDB taxonomy): Bacteria > Acidobacteriota > Terriglobia > Bryobacterales > Bryobacteraceae > Bog-105. Next base: position 8,153 of record JAFAMM010000301.1, on the reverse strand, counting down.
TTCGGCGGATGAGGTGGTGGAGAATCTTCTTACCCGGGCCGATCGGAACGACGTCATCAAGCTGCAGCTTTTGTATGAGAACAGTATTTACGCGTTGTCCAATTTCCGTTCTACGAATGGTTATGAGAAGCGGCGCGAGGCGGCGATGGCGCAGTTCGTGAATAAGGGTTTCAAAGCTGCGGCCGAAGCGTCGGCGATCGCGTTTGTTGCCACCAAGCTCAAGCCGGGTGATAGCACCGACGGCGCGGTTTTCTTCCAAAATAGGAGCAAGGACAAGGGACTCGGAGCGGGCCGGCTCGTGGCGCACGTTTGCGGGGAGAACTTTGTGTTTGAGACCTTCGCGGAGTATAAGAAACATTGACGGCCATGGCAGATCAATCAGCATGCCGGAGATGATCTGTGCCTGAAACTCTCGACTCACCCTATGGAACCGGTTTCGTGGACCTGCATGCGCACACCAACGAATCCGATGGCAGTCTCACGCCGGCTGAGCTGGTAGCGCTCGCCAAGAACTCCGACCTGGCCGCTCTTGCCGTGACGGACCACGATACGTTTTCCGGCTATGAGAAAGCGCTGCCGCAGGCGAAGGCAGCCGGATTACCGCTGGTACGCGGTATTGAGCTGAATACCCGGCTGTACGTCAACGGGGGCAGAAGTCACCGCTCGGTTCATCTGCTGGCGTATTTCCTACACGGCGAGCCGAGCCATCAGTTCACAGACTGGTTGAACGAGGAACGTGAGCATCGCCGGCTACGAAACAGATTACTGGCTGAAGCGTTACAAGCACGGGGCATGCACGTGACCGTCGAAGAGGCCGAAGCGCGCGGCCGTGTACTAACGGGACGGCCGCATTTCGCGCGCGTTCTCATCGAAAAGGGCTATGCTGCCAGTTTCGAAGATGCATTCCGCCGCTTCCTGGGCGAAGACGCTCCGACTTATGTGCAGCGGAAAAGCAAAACGACAGATGAAGTGATCGCGATCGTGAGACACGCCGGAGGTATTCCGGTGATCGCGCACCCGGTTCGCCTCGGCCTGCAGCGCGACGCCGAACGTGACTTGTTACTGCGTTTCAAACAGGCCGGACTGGTGGGTTTGGAGATTTACCATTCAGAGCATACGCCCGAACTGCAGGCGCACTACCGGCAACTCGCGGCCGAGCTAGACCTGCTCCCGACCGGCGGCTCTGATTTCCACGGAAACATCAAGCCGGGTGTTCGTCTCGGTACAGGAGCGGACGGAAATGTGAGGGTGCCCGCGAGTTTCCTGGATCGCATGTGGGCTTTTACGAATAACGGATAACCCGCCACGCTACGATCGTTTCAAGACGGCAGAATGCAAGACTCTGAAGTTTACGACAAGCTGACCGGCATCTTCCGGGACGTATTTGATGATGATTCACTTACCGCACGTCCCGACCTCTCGGCAGACCAGGTTGACGAGTGGGATAGCCTCAGTCATATTCGCCTGATGTTGACGGTGGAGCGCGCGTTCAACATCAAGTTTTCGGCGGGTGAGATCGGTAAGCTGAAGAATGTGGGCGATTTGGTTCACCTGATCGAAGCGAAGCAATAACTCCTTGACTCCGTCGAAATGAGTAACACGCTGTACGAGAAGCTTGCCTGGTTGCCCGAACCGCCGGCCGGCTTTTCCAACCAGTGCCGCGCTCTTCCGGCCGGCGGATCGTCGCATCCGCAGGGAGACGCGTTGCGTGCGCTCGCAGGCTCTGCGCTTGACCTGAATCAGCTACATCGCCTTGCGAAAACCATCGAGCGGCTGCGCGGGGCCGGTGTTTCGCTAGCGCCCCTTACGCCTATCAAACTCGCGATCCTGAGCAATTCCACAGTTGATTTTGTCGTTCCGGCACTGATCGCGAGCGCTGCTCGCCACGGCATCGCCCTCGAGTGCGTGAAACCCGAATTTGATCAGGTGATGCAGGAGGCGCTGTCGCCCGCATCGCACGTCAATCGCGCGAAACCGGATGCGGTGCTGCTGGCGCTTGATCATCGGGCGTTTCCACTCCGCTGCGCGTATGGCGATCGCGAGGCAGAAGAACAAGCCCTGCGCGACGCCGCGGAGCATTTGCGTGCGATCCGCGAAGGAATTCGCGCCCATAGCGGCGCCGTTTCTATTGTGCAGACCGTGGCTCCGCAGCCCGAATGGTTGTTCGGTAGCCTGGATCCGCTCGTGCCTGGAGCGCCGCGCAGATTGATCGCGCGTTTCAACACAGCGCTGGTTGAAAGCCTGTACGGCACGCCCGATCTTTTGTTCGATGTGGCCGGACTCGCGGCGACGGTCGGGTTAGCCGAGTGGCATTCTCCCGTTCAGTGGAACCTGGCGAAGCTTCCCTTTTCGGATGCCTTTCTCCCGCTTTATGCCGATCACGTGGCGCGCATTCTGGCGGCCGTTCGGGGCAAGAGCCGCCGGTGCCTGGTTTTGGACCTCGACAATACCGTCTGGGGAGGTGTCATCGGCGACGATGGCATCGAAGGAATTCAATGCGCTCAAGGCGATGCCACAGGCGAAGCGTTCCTCGCGGTGCAGCGTCTCGCGCTGGACCTGAGGCAGCGCGGTATCGTGCTCGCGGTGTCGTCGAAAAACGAAGATGCGGTCGCGCGTCTGCCGTTTCAACAACACCCGGAGATGCTGCTGAAGGAAGAGCATATCGCCGTATTTCAGGCGAATTGGAGTGATAAAGCGACAAACATAAAATCCATCGCCGAAGCGCTTTCGCTCGGCCTGGAATCCGTAGTGCTCCTCGATGACAATCCCGCGGAGCGGGAATTCGTTCGCGGCGTTTTGCCGCAGGTTGCGGTACCGGAACTGCCCGAAGATCCTGCGCTGTACGCCAGAACGTTGAGCGCCGCGGGCTACTTTGAGGCGGTCGCATTATCCGCGGAAGACCTGCAGCGTGCCGGGTTCTATCAGGACAATGCCCGGCGAGTCGAGCTTTTGAAACAGGCGAGCGATGTGAATGCCTATCTCGCGTCGCTCAACATGGAAATTACTTTCCAGCCGTTTGATGCAACCGGCCGCGCTCGCATCACGCAGCTCATCAACAAATCCAATCAGTTCAATCTCACGACGCGGCGCTACACGGAGGCGGAGGTTGCGGAGGCGGAACGCGACTGCTTTACTTTGCAGGTGCGTTTGGCTGACCGGTTCGGTGACAACGGCATGATCAGCGTCGTGATCTGCCGCACCAAGCCATATGCGACTTGGGAGATCGACACCTGGCTGATGAGCTGCCGCGTGTTGGGCCGCGGCGTGGAGCAGATGGTACTGCGTGAAATGGTGCGGCACGCACGGCGGGATCAAATTCGAACGCTTATCGGCGTGTATCTTCCGACCGACCGTAATCAGCTCGTAAAGGATCATTACGCGAAGCTCGGGTTCACTTCCAAGAGCGAACAGGACGGGGCCACAATTTGGGAGCTGGATGTGGAAACAGCCGCCATCGAAGCCGCCCCGATGACGGTTCGCAGCTTCGGCTTCGACGCGATCGAAGCGCAAAGGGCGCTGCTGCGCGATGCCAGACAGCAAGGGAACGCGCTGACCCCTGGGGCGGAGCGCTCACAACCGAGCCCGTTTTGCGCGGTTCCTGAATAGCGTGACGGTCGCTGAGATGAAGCGCCGCGATTACATCATTCTGCCGTTGCTCAGTGTGGCCACCATCCTGATCATGCTTGTGGCCACTGAGTTTGCTGCGCGCCGCCTCTGGCCCGATCGCTATATAGATACGTGCCTGGTGCATGACGGGAAAGTTCGCGCCCGCTTCAAGCCGGACTGTGACTCGCTTACTAAGACACCCGAAGGCCCCTGGGTCCGCAATCACTACAACGAATGCGGATACAGGAGCATGACATCTTGTGCCGTCAAGCCGCCCGACTCCATCCGCATCGTGCTGATGGGCTCGTCTTTCAGTCAAGGCGATTACACGCCTTATGAAGCCACGTTCCCGGTTGAGGCGGCGCAGGCGCTCAGCCATGCTTGTGCGCGAAGAGTGGAGTTTCAGAACATGGGCGTGCAGGGCGCAACACCCGCCGACGTGTATCGCCGCACGGGCGAGGCACTTGCGCTGAAACCCGATGCAGTACTCTATCCGGTCACGCCATTTGATCTGGAACAGAGCACCGGCCCCGAGGATCTGGAACACGAACCAAACGGTCTCGAGCCCGGAGAGCCGCCAGATGCCGCCAAGGTCGGCATTTACCGCCGCGCCGGAATAGTGGTTCGCGAGAGCCGTACGGTCGTGCTCGCCCAACATTATCTTTTTCAAGATCCCGCTGTTTTCACCCGCTTGTTTCTTGCCTATGGCGACAAAGCTGATTTTCTGCGCCAGCCGTATACAGCAGCCTGGGAAAAGCGCTTCGATCTGCTGGATGAAGTGATTGCGCATATGGCCGCGAGATTCCGCGCCGCCGGAGTTCCGATCTTCCTCACGGCCGCTCCCTCGCGCGCCGAGGTGGTTCTCCTCAACATGCATCCGCTTCCTCCCGGTGTCGATCCCTACGCGTTCTTCAAGAGCGTTTCCGGCATAGCCGCGAGACATGACGCGGAGTACATTGACCTTCTGTCGCGCTTTCAGGCCGTGCCGAGAGCGGACCTCATGTTCTACGTCGTAGACGGGCACCTCAAGGGCGAGGGCCAGGCGATTGTAGCGCGCGCGATCGTGGATGCGATCCTCCATAGCCGCATGCCCGTCTTCTCAAACTGCCGCGCCACAACGGAGCGCGCCGATTCAAGGCCTTGATGGGTTCCGCTTCATTCGAATTCCTCGGCTTTTCGGCCGCCGTGATCCTGGTGTTGAACCTGGCGGCGCGCTCGGTGCTATGGAGACAGGCCGTGTTGCTCGTCGCGAGCATCGCGTTTCTCAGTTTTTTCTCGCATGCTCCGCAGGCCTGGCTTCCGCTGGTCGCCTTCCTCGCATGCGGCTATGCAAGTTTGCGGGCCATGCAATCCGGGACCGGAAAAGCCGGCTATGCTCCCATCCTCATCGGACTCATATTCGCGTACGTCTGGCTGAAGAAGTATACTTTTTTGCCCGAGCCGCTATTCCTTTCGTTCTCATACGTAACGCTCGGCCTCTCCTATGTCTTTTTTCGTGTTCTGCATGTCGTGATAGATGCGCACGACGGTCTCATCGCCGAACCCGTCGGTGTGGTCTCTTACCTGAACTACACATTGAACTTCACGACCTTCGTGTCAGGGCCAATCCAGCGCTACCAGGATTTTGCTTCCATGCAACTGTCGCCTACTCCGCCGCCTCTGGATGTCGTGGTTGCGGGAGAAGCGCTGGAGCGTATCATCATAGGTTTCTTCAAAGTCAATGTGTTGTCGCTGTTGCTATCGATGCTTCAGACGCGAGCGCTCAACACACTGCCGGTGGACGGTGGTTTCGCGGTCAACTTATCGAAGGGAATCGTTATCGCGGCCGTGTACCCGCTCTATCTGTATTTCAATTTTTCCGGTTACATCGATATCGTGATCGGCGTCGCGCGCTTTCTGCGAATCCGTTTACCGGAAAATTTCAACCGGCCGTTCTCTGCAGACAACTTTCTGAACTTCTGGAGCCGCTGGCACATTACACTCTCCGAGTGGCTGAAAACCTACGTCTACAATCCGCTGCTGATGACGTTGATGCGCCGGTTCCCGTCGCCCCGGGTTGAACCGTTTCTCGGTGTGTTGGCGTTCTTTGTTACGTTCTTTTTGATCGGAGTCTGGCACGGCCGTACGTCGGTTTTTCTCTTTTTCGGAGTTTTACAGGGCCTGGGAGTGAGCGTGAATAAGCTGTACCAGGTACTGATGGCGAAGCGAATGGGGCGGAAACGGTACCGGGCATGGGCGAACAACGGAGTGTACAATTCCTTCGCGCGCGGGCTAACGTTCACCTGGTTCACCTTCACGCTGCTTTGGTTCTGGTCGAACTGGCAGCAGTTGGGCTTTCTCTGGAATCGTCTCGGGTTTCCGGTTATCGTTGCCGTCTGGGCCGCAATCTTCCTTGGCTCATCTGTCGTTCTTGCAGGTTGGGAATGGTTGCGGAGCGGGGTCCTCTCTTTGCGATGGGGCGGCCAGCCCGTTCTGCTCTCCCGCTATGTGCGTACCGTGTGGGGCACAGCGCTGGCCGTTCTAGCCGTTGCGACAGCTATGCTGCTGAGCGTGCCCGCGCCTGATGTCGTCTACAAGGCGTTCTGATGAAATCTGCAACCTCGCTGCCGAACTCCGGTCGCGACTTGAAGCATCGCTGGTGGGCAACGCTGCCCGCGCGTGATCTGGTCCTGCTTCCCCTCCTGAGTCTCTCAACCATTGCTGTTATGTTCAGCTTCGCCGAGATGGCCAGCAGGCATTTCTGGCCGGACCCCCAGTTCGACACGTGCGTCATCTGGGAGGGGCCAATCGGCCCGCACATGCAGCCGAACTGCGTGAGTTATGAGCGCGTGCCGGAGAGCCCCAGTATCAGGAACGTGTACAACGCGTGCGGGTATCGCAGCCTCGCCGCTTGCGGGCCGAAACCGGCAGGAACCATACGCATCGCTGTTCTCGGCTCATCCGCCGCAGAGGCGTTACTTGTTCCTATGGATGAAACCTACGCCGAACTGGCTGCTCGTCACCTGCAGGATCTGTGCCATTGCAGCGTCGAGGTTCAGGAGATTGCCGCGCCACTCTCTTCGCCCTACAACTCGCTGGAGCGTGTGGATGAGGCGCTTCGCTTGCAGCCCGATGCCGTGCTGTTCATGCTTACGCCCATGGATCTCGAGGCGCTCCTCTATGAGGGCGCCGACGCAAAGAAGTGGGCGCGAAGCGTGAAAGGAGGGGGCGTGGGCGCAAACACCGGCATCTACAAACGCCTGCAGATCGCTCTGCTCAGCAGCCGCACGGCGCTCGTTCTGGAACACTATTTTTTCCAGAATCCTGACGTTTACGCACGCTTTTATCTGCTCTATGGGGATAAAGCCGATTTTCTCCGTCAGCCGTTTACCCGCGCTTGGGAACAGCGCTTCCAGGATCTCGATTACATCACTGGGCGCATGGCGGCACGCCTCAACGCGGCGGGCGTCCCGCTGTTCGTGGCCGCGGCTCCGTCGCGCGCCGATGCGTCCCTGATGGCTTCCTCCAAGCGCTCGCGCGCTATAGATCCGTATGCCTGGGGTGATCGCATTCGAGGTATCGCCGCGGCACACCGCGCTCACTATGTCGATCTACTACGCGCCTTCGGTGAGACGCCGCATAGCGATAGCTTTTGCTTTGTCGTGGACGGGCACCTGAATGCCGATGCCCAACCGCTCATCAGCCGCGCTCTTGTACACGCGCTGCTTGCCGCAGACATTCCGGCGTTTTCCTCCTGCCGTGCGAAAAACCGGTCAAGCTAACCGGCACATTTTGGCGTATGCTATGTAGCAACGCTTTCAACTAGAGCACGTTTCTCAATGGAGGTGGGTTCTATGTGTAAGTTTCACGCCCGTCGTAGGCGAAGTGTTCCCCTGCTGGCCGCGGTCCTGCTTGTTCCGGTCATCATGCGCGCCGACGCACCCAAATTCACCGGTACCTGGCAAATGGATGAGGCCAAGAGCCAGGTTGCCGACGGCCGGGTCGTCACTCTTGTGCTAGACGCATCAGACACGCTCGTCAAGATCACTCAGACGATAAAGACGAAGGCCGGACAAGAGAGCTCAACGCAGTTCTCTGTAACCATGGGCAAAGAATGCGACTACAACGAAGGATCACACAAATCAAAGCTAGTCGCCTGGTATGCCGGGCCTAGCCTGAATATCGTCAAGTCAGACGGACCTCCCGGCGATATCGCGAATCAATGGGTGCTGCAGCTCTCGCCGGACCAGAAGACGCTAACGCTGACGTTCTCTCACGTTGATCCTGCCGGCAAAGACGAGACTCTGGTCTTTAACAGAAAATAGGCTGCGAGACGCGCCGCTGGCGTTAGCCGGCCATCAAACGGGAAGAAACGCAACCGCTTTGAACGTCAACTTGAAAAAACGGGCGTTTCGGCGTGTGCCCGCACGGCTCCGGCAGGCAGAATCACTTCAAAACGCGATCCCCTCCCGACATCACTTGAGACGTGAATTTCACCTCCATGAGCCTTGACGATGGCGGAAACGAAGCTCAGCCCCAGACCCAGTCCCTTTTCCGGATTCGGATCC
>JAFAMM010000477.1 GCA_019233375.1 Acidobacteriaceae bacterium | reverse complement strand
GGAACGGCGTGGGCCCTCTCCCAGTTCCTGACCTTCTGCCGAGCCGCGTCGAAGAGGCGTACATAGTTTTCCCGGCGGACTTTCGCGCTCGCGTCCGCATCGAGCAAGTTCCACAAGGGCTGATACATATAGAACACTCTCGAATAAGAGGCCCAGTCGCGAGGCGCTACTTCGTCGGTGCCGAATAGGAACCGGTCCGGGTAGCGGTTGATCACGTCCGCTGTTATCTTTGTCGCCTCAGGGCTGCTGACGATGTACTTTGCGACTTCATTCCAAGAAATATCGAAATAAAGGTGATTGAAGCCGGGGTCTCGAAGGATTTCCTCAATGTTGGCTGCGTGATGCTGGATAGGCCGAATAACGCGGCCCATACCGGTATGCGCCCAGATAATCGTCGTGTTCGGATGCCTTTTGAAGACCGCCTTGGCTTGATCGAGATAGGCCGGCTTCGATCCTTCTTTTGCAAAAGGCACATCCATATCGTTATGGATCAAAACCAGCAGCCCGACCTCGCCGGCAAAGTCCAAAATGCGGTCGAGCGCCGGATCCTGGAGGCTTGCTACTCCGCCCGCGACTTTCGCAGATACGAACTCCTTGTGGATAGAAAATTCACCAATGCCCGTGAAGACGCCTGGAAAGGTCTGGAGCACGCGGCGAATATGGTCTGCCGCATACATATCAGTCGGATTGAAGCCAGTGATCATCGGGTCGAGCCGCGCCTGCTGCTCCGGTTTCAATGACTTGTAGGCCATGGCAATCCAGGCATCAGTAAACGAGTAGTAATATAACGGAGCATCCGAATTCAGGTAGTAAGTGGGAGGATGGTCAGCTTCGACTCGGTACGACCACTGCTGCTGCAATGGAATTCCGAAGATCGCAACTCTGCCCACTCGATTACCGATAATGTTCAGGAAATCGTGGATCTCCGTTCCTTCCTGGACGTAATTCGTCAGGTGGAAATGAGAGTCGTTAAATTCGTAATCGCCAGGTTGCGGCTGCGCGAGCGTCGCGCTGAGCAGTAAACCGGTGGCGGCGCTCAGAGCGAAATGATGCCACCGCGATACATAGCGTTTTTTCATAATCACATCCTCAGTACACAGCTCGAATCTGTTCGGCACAATCATGTCCGCCTACATGCGCGGCAAAGACGGGGCGTTGTAGATACATGTTATGTCTCGCATCCGCGAGTGTTGCAAGTTAATAGACGCCACGCCTACCGCTGCAGGCCGACCGAGCGTGGAGAAAAGAGATTGTAGTCGAGCTTGCCCGCAACGTACGCGATTACTTTCTGCGCTTTTACGCTGTTCCCGGCCTCATCCAGCGGCGGCGCGAACACCGCTATGGCGCCCTTTCCCGGGACAATGGCCAGAATGCCCCCACCGACTCCGCTCTTCGCGGGTAAGCCGACGTGCCAGGCCCAGCCGCCCGATCCGTCATACAGACCGGCCATCGTCATCGCGGAAAGAATTTCCGGAACGTCCCCGGCTTGAATTACGGGTTCGTGAGTGACCGGATTTACGCCGTTATTAGCCAGGGTTGCTCCCATTCGGGCTAACTGCTTCACATTGACGCCAACCGAGCACTGCCTGGTGTAAACGTCCACCGCTTCTAAGGGATCGGAGTAGATGCGGTCGTATTTCAGCAGGAGCGCCGCGAGGGCTCTGTTGCCCTGATTAGTCGCTGCCTCCGACTTATATACCTCATCGATGAGCGAGAGCTTTTCTCCCGCGGCTGCACCGTAAAAGGCGAGGATTTTATTCCACCTTTCATCCGCGCTGGACGCTGAAATCAGGCTAGTGGTTGCAATTGCCCCGGCGTTTACCAGCGCGTTGGCGGTGTGTGTCGGCATGTCTACCACCGCTACTACCGAGTTGAATGCCCTTCCGGTTGGCTCGTTGCCAATCTTCTCGAAGACCTTCTCGCTACCCTGCTCTTTCATGGCAAGCGCCAGCGTGAATACCTTTGAGATCGACTGAATAGAGAACGAGTAATCAGTGTCTCCGAGCGTATAGGACCTGTCATCGGTGGTCACGACGGCAATGCCGAAAAGCTTGGAATCGACATGAGCCAGATACGGGATATAGTCGGCGTTCTTGCCGGACATGTCATGTTTATACATCTCATAGGCATCGTGCACAGCCGCTTTTACCTGCTGTTCTCTGGGTGCGACAGGGCTGCGGCTTTGGGCCCAAACCGGGAGCGTGGCAATCGTCGACGTGAATACGATCGCCATGCGGAATGCCGCAGTGAGCGTTCTCTCAGTAAGCATTCAATTCTTCCTACATTTATTCCCTATATCTATTCATGTAGTATGTGACGCTTGCCTGGATGCGGGGCGCAACCCACTTAAAATCGTCTTTCCTTTGGAGCGATCCATAGACATATTCGGCGCCAAAGAGCAGGCTGGGGGAAGGCTGTGCGATCAAGTTGACGGTCGCGTAATTGCTGAAGTGATAATTAGTGCCAGGATCTTGGGCCGTGTTGTTGATCTTGAGAAAACCGTAGCTGACGGTGGATCGCAGGAGCTTGTTCCAGTAATGTTGAAAGCCGAACGTTGTGGAACCACTCGGAGTAGCCACAAGCTTGCCTTCGGCGTTGAAGCCCACATCCGAGCCTAAGCCGAAATTGTCGTTATAGTAGTTCGAAATTCCCTTGCCGATGATCCCCTGAAACACTACGTTGTTCTTTGACGTACCCCATGCCCCTGAGAGCGAGCCTCCGTATCCCTCGACGTGATTCTCAAGATTGGGTACCGTCGAGTTCGGGACCGTACCGCCCACCGAGCGCGAGATACCGGCAAAGTACAGGTGTCCGTGATTATTCTCATAGCGGTAAAACCCGATCAGGTCCGGCCGCAGGGACGATCCCACGGGCGTGCCATACTGCGTGCTGAATGGAATGTCTGTTCCCGATTTCTCAACCGAAACGCCTATGCTGTTCGACTTATTGAGCGGCTGTGTGTAGCGGAGCATCGGCTGCCTGAGCCCGATGATTCCGGGCGGTCCTTCAAACTCCAGGGTGTCTGGAAACACGTCCGGATCACCGAATGCGCTCCAGGTTTGGCCAGCTAATATGTTCTTGTATTGAGCGTAGAATTGACGGAGCCTGAGCGATGTCCGGTCGTAATTGCCAAGGAAGTCGGTCTCGAGATATGCCTTCACACTGTTATTCGTATCCGCGTCGCCGGCATCGCCAACCGGTTGGCGGAACTCGACAGAGAAGCGGGAGGGCCGCATCGAAACCGTAGCGTTGACGGTATGCGGCTGCGGACTCGAAGGAAAGCTGGACGGCACGTACCCGCCGTAATACGATCCGGCCATATTTGTGTCGACAAACAGATCGGTCTTAACAAATCCGCCCAATTTGATCAGAGTGCCCGTTCCCGGTAGCCGGAAATATCCACGGAGCGACGGGTCCATCTCGTCGTTGTCGATACGCGGCGCTCCGTACTGGTCTTGGTTTGCAAGCACGCGGGTTCGGGTCAGTTTTCCTATGTAATCGGGCGCTTGAGGGGTTGGCACCTGCATTGTTTGCGCCGGCTTTGGAGTCTCGACCAACGGTTTAGCCGTCATTTGCTGGCTGGCTTGCGCGGCCGCGATCTGTTGCTTGAGTTCCTGCATCTCCTGCTCGAGTTGTTCGAGCTTGCTTTTGAGCTGGCCGAGATCCGGCGCCTGAGCCCAGACGGATGCTTCACGGATGCAAAGAAACAGAATGAGAGTGCGAAGAATGGAATGTTTCATCCACCCACCTGGCCAGCTACGTTGAGGGTCGTAAGCCATGCGAAAGATGGCTCACTCAATCCCGCAGATCTAATTTCTTGGAAGTGAACTCACCTTTAACGGCGCTGACAGTTTCTCAACTCGCCGCCATGAAAGGGTATTCCGAGCCTGTAGCATTATTTGCGGTATACTCGTCGCCGACTTCGAGCCTGGAAAAACCATGTGCTTTAGCCTGCACACGACTGCGCTTGCTATCTGCCTCATCGGTTCTGCGGCCGGGCAACAACTCAATAGTCCCCCGAAGACGGAAAAAGTGCCTGCGCGCGAGACGATTCACGGACAAACCGTCACGGACGATTACCGCTGGCTGGAGGATCAGAACAGCCCGCAGACCAGGGCCTGGATTGCAGCACAACAGAAATACGCTGCGCAATTCTTTGCCGGCATTCCGGAGCGGGCGAAGATTCGCGCTCAATTAGAACCGCTGGAGCGTATCGAAGACCGGAAGGTGCCGAGCGTGGCAAACGGGAAGTATTTTTTTCGAGAACGGCTGGCGCACGAGCAGCAGCCGAGCATCTATGTACAGAACGGAGCTGATGCAAGACCGCGCGTGCTCGTGGAAGCGCGCAAGTTGTCTCGAGACCAATCCGTATCGCCTTCCATCGTTGACGTGAGCCGTAACGGACGCATCCTGGTTTACGGGCTTCGCAAGGGCGGCGAGGACGAAACAGAAATTCATTTCATGGACGTCGACAACGGGAAGGACATGGGCGCTACCCTTCCCCGAGCCCGGTATTTCCGCAGTTCCCTGATGCCCGATGGGACGGCGCTTTATTACTCTCGGCTTGTGACCGGTGGAACGCGAGTTTTCCGTCATCCGTTAACCGGGCCTCATGCTTCGGATGTCGAGATCCTCGGGGCCGCATACGGCCCGGAGTACGTTACCGGCTGCCACGTTACGATCACCGGAAATTACCTGTTCTGCACAGCGGAGCGGGGCGCCGCGACGGTGGACGCAGACCTGTACGAGATGCGCATCGGACAGGATCGCGAGCCGAAAGCGATCGCACGTCACATTCAGGCATTAGCCTATGCAACCCTGGGTGACCGCATGTATCTGCTGACTGCGGAACACGCTCCAAATCACAAGATCATGCAGATCGACCTGGCCAGAGCCGCCCCGAGCGAGTGGCGAGAGGTGGTTTCCGAAGGCAAGAGCGCGATTACCGATATTGCCACTTCCGCCGGGCGCTTGTATGCGACGCGCGTCGAGGACGTATCAGACCACCTGTACGCATTCACGCCCGAGGGCAAGACGATAGGCGAGATCCGCACTCCCGTTCCAGGTTCCATAGATGAAATATCGGGACAAGAGGACGGCAATGTGACGTTCTTCAGCTTTTCGTCGTTTGCGTATCCGGACTCGATATTGAAGGTCTCTGCCTCAAACTCCACGGCTGTATGGTGGCAAGCGAAAACCTCTGTGAAACCGAACGACATACTGTTTAAGCAGGTCTGGTACCCGTCTAAGGATGGAACGAAGATCCCGATGTATGTCGTGCGGCGAAAAGGTTCTGAGGGCCCTCGTCCGACACTGATGACCGCCTATGGCGGCTTCGACATAGCTGTACTGCCTGAGTGGTCGCCGTTTGCCGCGTGGTGGGTGGAGCAGGGAGGCGTCTTTGCTTTACCATCCTTGCGCGGCGGAGGAGAATTCGGCGAAGCCTGGCATAAAGCGGGGATGCTGGAGAAAAAACAAAATGTCTTCGACGACTTTTTTGCGGCGGCCGCGTACCTCATCCGTGAACGCATAACGACAGCTTCACAGCTGGCCATCACGGGCACGTCAAACGGCGGTCTGCTGATGGGCGTCGCCATGACGCAGCGTCCGGAGCTGTTTCGGGCTGTTATTTGTGGTGCGCCGCTGCTCGATATGCTGCGTTACCAGAACTTCAAAATCGCCAAGCTGTGGGTTCCCGAGTATGGTTCTTCCGATAACGCTGAGCAGTTTCAGTATCTCTTCAAATACTCACCGTATCAGCACGTGAAAGCCGGGTTAAGCTATCCCGCAGTCCTGTTCTGGAGCGGCGACGGCGATACTCGAGTAGATCCGCTGCACGCCCGCAAGATGACGGCACTCATGCAGGCCAGCGCAGCTCCCGGAAGGCCGATCATTCTCCGCTACGATACGCTGACGGGGCACAGCGGCGGCCGGTCTGTCGATCAACAGCTCGACTTCGATGCCGACTTGCTCTCCTTCGCGGCGAGTCAAGCCGGGATGCTGTCCGCTTTGGACGGCAAGAATGCGAGGTCTCCCAGCCGGGCGCCGGCTCCAGCTCCGAGATGAGGCGCACTCTTATAAAGCCTCTATAAAGCCTCGGATTCCGGTTTTTCGTTTTCGGTG
>JAFAMM010000178.1 GCA_019233375.1 Acidobacteriaceae bacterium | reverse complement strand
TGGTCGTTGAATCGCTGATCTGGCAGAAATAGCCCCACAGCGGCGTATCTCGTCTTGCGAGATCCTGGCGGAGCATGGGCACGACACAGATCGGGAAATCGCCCGCGATGCCGCCGCCGATCTGAAAGAAGCCGATAGAACTGTTCTTCACCGCAGTTTGATACCACTCGGCCAGGGCCATCATATATTCAATGCCCGTGCGTACCGTATGGACGTTTTTTACATCGCCCGCGATGCAATGGCCGGCATACATATTGCCGAGCGTAGAATCTTCCCATCCGGGCACGAAGATTGGCAGATTCCGCTCCATAGCAGCGTAGAGCCAGCTGTCCTTCACGTCAATTTGGAAGCTCTTCTGCAAATCAGGGGAGCGGAGGATGCGATAGAAGAATTGGTGTGGGAAGGAACGTTCGCCCTTCTTATCCGCGTTTACCCACTCCTCGAGAATGACACTCTCGATGCGCCGCATGGCCTCTTCTTCAGGAATGCAAGTGTCGGTCACACGATTCATATGACGATCGAGCAGCTGCTGCTCATCTTCGGGTTTCAGATCGCGCCAGTGCGGTACGCGCTCATAAAAGTCATGCGCAACTAGATTGAACACGTCTTCTTCGAGGTTGGCCCCGGTGCATGAAATTCCGTGAATCTTATCCCGGCGGATCATCTCGGCAAGAGAAACACCCAGCTCCGCCGTACTCATCGCTCCCGCGAGCGTGAGAAACATTGTCCCGCCTCTCCCCAAGTGATCGATGTAAGCCTGTGATGCCTCGACAAGAGCTACGGCGTTGAAGTGGCGAAAATGATGCTTGATGAAGGTGGAAACAGGACCGGTGCTCATTCTTCTGCTTCTACCCTAGCGCAGTGGGTGATTGAAGCACTTGCCACGCGCTAATCAAGTTCCAACGGCACGTATAGAAGGCGGCCTTCGCGTTCGACCGTCAACACCGCCGGCGCACCCGGCTTCAAGTTCTGCAAGACTTGTTTCAAGGCTGCAACGCTGGTCACCACCTGGCGGTTCACGCCGTAAACAACATCGCCCACTTGAAGCGCCGGGCCGGAATATGGTGCACTGGCCTGTCTTGCAGCCACAACTACGCCGGACGGGCGCCGGAGTTCGGGCATCAACGCGAGCACTTCTTTCGTGATATTTAAGCCAACAATGCCCAGTTGTGGCACGACGTTTTGCACCGGGTCCATCATGTCGGCCAGCGCATCCAACTGCGCGCCCTCCTGCTCTTCCGTCACGATCGGTACGTCGAGCTGCTCTGCTCCGCGCTGGACGCGTATGGTGATCTTCGTACCGGGCGTCATGCGGTACACGTTCGCTTCGAGTTGATGGAGACTTGTGACCGGCTTGCCATTAAGCCCAACGACAATGTCATCTGCTTTCAGTCCGCCGTGGGCCGCAGCGCCATCGGGCGATACGTCGGAAACGATGACACCGTGATCCGTTTCGAGCGACAGGCCGTCCGCCATGGCGGGCGTAATTGTCTCGGCGACGATTCCGAGTTGTGAGCGATGCACATGCCCCTGCGTCCGCAGCTGAGTGTAGACGTCTTTGGCGATGTTGCTCGGGATGGCGAAGCCGATGCCCTCGCTCCCGCCCGATTGAGTGAGGATGAAGGTGTTGATGCCGATCACGCGCCCGTCTGTATCGAGTAACGGGCCGCCGCTATTGCCGGGGTTGATCGGGGCGTCAGTCTGTATGTAGACCATGGGATCGTCAGGCTTGACCTGCCGCGAAACGGCACTCACCACGCCCATGCTGACGGAGTTGTCGAGGCCAAGCGGGTTCCCGAGCGCCAGCACAATCTCGCCCTGCTTCAATTCGTCTGAGTTCCCGAACGACAGGTACGGCAGATTCGTTTTGTCTATTTTGATCACGGCCAGATCGCTATCGCGATCGACTCCGACGATGTGCCCGGCGAGCGGCCGCTTCAGCGTTCGGTCTCCGAGTTCCCGCGCTTCCGCCTCGGCCCGAACATTCAGTTGAACCTTCACCGCATGCGCATTCTTGACTACATGCGCGTTCGTGAGAATGTATCCATCGGCCGTGAGAATGATCCCTGACCCGCTGCTGTTTTCGGCAGTCAGAAGCTGGCCGTTGTTTTCGCCTTCATCACCCGCGGTGCTGTAGCTGCGAACGAAGATCTGCACGACGGCCCGTCCTGAACGCTGTGACAACTCTTCAAACGAGCTGCTGAACTGTTTCAGAACATCCATCTTCTCCGGCCTCGGCACGGCCGGTCCGGCATCCGTCTGTGGGTGGCTTGCTCCTCCGCTCGCCTGTCCCGCCGTAAGAGGAAATCCCACGATAGTCAGCGCCAACACACTGCGCCAGACGGCTCTCAAGTTCATCCTGCCTTCCTTTACTGCTTGGATGCTAACCACCTCACGTAAAATTCGCAAGACTTGCTAACCTCACAGAAGATCGCTATTGCAAGTTCGTATCCGAATCCCCAATCGCCGCAAATCAGCCGGCTCTGACAGGGCTGCTCCGGAGCAAACAGCGGCTGCCGTTGCGACAGCCCAAACAGAACGAGCAGCCGCTCGCCGGACGGGTGGCGGCTCCTCCAGAGTCGCAGCGGGCATTCTGGTCAGCCGCATCTCTGGCCTCATTCGGGAACGTGTGATCGGCCATTATTTTGGCGTTGATTCCGTTGTTGCCGATGCGTTTCGAGCAGCTATCCGAATTCCGAATCTGCTGGCAAACCTCTTCGGAGAGGGCGTTCTGTCCGCGTCTTTTGTTACCGTCTATGCTAAGTTGCGGGCGCGCCAGCAAGATGAAGACGCGGATGATCTTGCCGCCGGCGTCTTCGGGATCTTAGCGCTTTTGTGTTCCGTGCTCGTGACGCTCGGGGTGGTATCGACTCCGTATTTGATCGATTTCATTGCGCCCGGGTTCCACGGATATAAGCGCGATCTGACGATTCACATCGTCCGAATCCTGTTTCCCGGTACGGGCCTGCTCGTGATGAGCGCTTGGTGCCTGGGGGTTTTGAACAGCCACCGCCGCTTTCTGCTTTCTTACGCCGCTCCGGTTGCCCTGAATGCCGCCATTATCGCCGTGTCGATTTATTTCGGCCGCCACGTGCCGGAAGATCCGCTGGTGCTTTATGTGGCGTGGGGTTACGTCGCCGGCAGCGTCTTGCAGTTTCTCGTGCAGCTGCCCTCAGTGCTAAGGCTGTTACCTCACTTTCGTCCAGCGCTCGACTGGCACTCCGAGCATGTTCGCACGGTGATGCAGAATTTTGGTCCCATCTTCGTCAGCCGCGGCGTTGTGCAGATCAGTTCCTACATTGACCAGATGATCGCGAGCAACTTGCCGACCGGCGCGGTGGCCGCGTTAGGTTATGGCCAGGTGATTTCGATTCTGCCTGTCAGCCTGTTCAGCATGTCGATATCCGCCGCTGAGTTACCCGCGCTCTCGAGCGCGATCGGGAATGAAGAAGAAGTCGCGGCCACGCTGCGATCGCGCCTGACCGCCGGGCTTCGCCGCATCGCATTCTTCATCATTCCCTCGGCCGTCGCGTTTCTTGCGCTGGGCGATGTTCTTGTCGCGGCTCTATATCAAACCGGCCGTTTCCAACACGCCGGCTCCGTCTACGTCTGGTCCGTGATTGCGGGCTCAGCGATCGGATTGCTTGCTACTTCGCTTGGACGGCTGTACTCGTCCGGGTTTTATGCGCTGCTTGACACGCGCACGCCATTACGTTTCGCTATTATCCGCGTAGCGCTGACGACAGCACTCGGCCTGATGTTCGCGTTCTGGGTGCCGCGGTGGCTCGGAATCGAGCAGCGGTGGGGAGTCGCAGGCTTGACCGCGTCGGCGGGAATTGCGGGCTGGGTCGAATTCACACTTTTGCGCCATGCCCTTGGCCGGCGCATCGGCCGCACCCCTCTTCCGGTCGCCTTCACCTTGAAGCTTTGGAGCGCGGCCGTTCTCGCCGCCGCTTTGGGCTATTGGCTCAAAACTGTGGTGGAAACAGCACATCCGGTTGTCGTCGCGGCAGTGGTTTTACCCGCTTACGGGATCGTTTACTTCGCGGTAGCTGCATATGCGGGCATCCCTGAATCGAAAAATACTCTTTCGGCTGTCTTCCGCGGGCTGAGGCTTAAACTGTAAGCCTTGCGGTAGTGAGTGCAATCTGCAGGTCTTCTCGAGCAGGCAGGACGCGAATCTGGCAGTCGCCCAGAAATCTCAGTCCTGCGCAGATCTCTTCGCGGATCTGGTCCACGTGTTCGCCGATCCCGCCGGTGAACACTAACATATCGATCCCGCCGAGCGCTGCCGCCATGGCTGCAATGGTTTTGCGCGACTGATAACAAAACATCCGGACGGCCAACGCGGCGCGTCCATCCTGACCGGCAAGACGCATCAAGTCCCGCACGTCATTGCTCTCGCCGGACACTCCCTTCAGGCCGCACTCGTGATCCAGCATCTGCTCCAGTTTCGCGGCGTCGCTATACCCATTCCTCATGAGAAACACGATGATGCCCGGGTCCAGATCGCCCGAACGCGTGCCCATCATGATCCCACCCGTGGGCGTCAGGCCCATCGACGTGTCCACGGAAACGCCGCCGCGCACCGCAGTGATACTGCAACCGTTGCCCAGGTGGGCGACGACGAGACGCTCAGGAACCGGGTCCAGTTGCGCCACGATCGATTCGAGCGAGATTCCGTGGAACCCGTAGCGCTCCACGCCCATGTCGCGGACGTGCTGCGGCAGGGCAAAGGTCATGGCCACATCCGGAATATGACGATGGAAGGCGGTATCGAGACACACCACCTGCGGTGCCCCGGGCATTTTCTTGCTCACTCCATCGATGACGGAAAGAGCCGTCGGCACATGCAGGGGTGCGAAGTCCGCTGCGGCTTGCAGTTCTTTGTAGATCTCAGGGTCGAGCCGCCGGTGCTCCCGTAATTTCGGACCTCCATGAACCAGCCGGTGTCCCACGGCATCGGGCTCAGGCAGTCCGTGTCGCTCTAACGCTTCGGCCGTTCGCAGCAAGGCAGCCCGATGATCAGGAATGGGCCCAGGCTCTTCGCGTTTCTCGCCGCCTGCGGCGCGAGACCAGAAGCGTGCCGAGTCGCCTCCCACTTCGTCCGCCATGCCATCGCAGACAAGCTCCGCGCCTGCCGCGTGACAGGCATAGACTGCGAACTTCAGGGAAGAAGATCCGCAGTTCAATGCCAGCACATTGCGGCGTTCTGCCGCGATTTTTTGCGGGCTTAAGCCTTCAGCCATGCTTTCTCCTGACGCATCATGTGTGGCCGTGTGAATGCCGTGAAAGCAAGCAGCTACGAAGAACTCATCCCAGCCTGTATCAACTGCTCCGCGTGGCGCAGAGCCTCGGCAGTGATCTGTTCGCCGGAAAGCATCCGCCCGATTTCACGCGCCCGCTGCTCCCGCTCCAGCTCCTCGATTTGCGTCGTAATCCGTCCTTTTTTCTCACGCTTTGAAACGGCGTAGTGGTGATCGGCGAAGCCCGCAATCTGCGCAAGGTGGGTTACGCAGATAACCTGGCTGGCCCTCGAGAGCAATTTCAAACGTTTTCCGACGGCTGCAGCGGCGGCGCCACCCACACCTGCGTCCACTTCATCGAAGACCAGGGTCGGAATACCGGTGTTCCTCACAGTTGTGCCGATGGCCGTTTTTAGCGCCAGCGCAATACGTGAGAGTTCGCCGCCGGAGGCAATCTTCTGTAGCGGCTTTAACTCCTCGCCGCGATTCGGCGAGACTAGAAACACCACCTCGTCGATCCCCGCCGCTGTCCATTCGCTCTCGTTCACTGAAACCTGAAACTGCGTACCCGCCATGGCAAGCCCTTTCAGCTCACTCTCGACGCGCTTGCTCAGTGTGGCCGCAGCCTCCTTTCTCTTCCGGCTCAGCTCGCTGGCCAGCTTCTCATAACGATTCGCGGCTTCTACCCGCTTCCGCTCCAACGCGCTGCGATGCTCGCTTGCGTTTTCCACCTCTTCGATGCGCCTCGCCACATCCTCCCGAAACGCGATCACATCTTCCAGCGTCCGCCCATACTTACGCTTCAGGCGGTCCAGCGCTTCCAACCGGGCTTCGACATCTTCCAGCCGCGCCGGGTCGCCTTCCAGCTTACCCAGGTAATCGCGCAGCGCGTATGCTGCCTCGTCGATAAGAACGCCAGCCTGACGCAGCGTTGCCGCGGTCTCCTCAAACGTCCCGTCGATGCGAAGCAGTTCATCCAGTTTTTTTATGGCTTGCCGGACTTGCGTGGCAGCGCTCTCGGATGAATCATAGAGCAGGCTGAACGCGGCATTCGCGTTCTCTTGCAAGCGCGTCACGTTCTGCAGAATCTTGCGCTCGCCCTCCAGCGCTTCGTCTTCGCCACGCTCCGGCTGTACCGCCTCGATCTCTTTGCGCTGGAAACTCCACAGGTCGAGCAATCGCAGCTTCTCCTGCTCGTTAATCTCCAGCTCCTCGAGTCTTCTGCTCACATCGCGCCATTCTGCATATGCCGCAGCCACACTGGCTCGCAAGCCGGCCGCGTTCGCGTAATCATCCAGCAGATCGCGCTGCAGTTGCGGCGCTGCGAGCAGTTGCTGCTCGTTCTGGCCGTGGATATCGCCAAGCGCGGGCGCAAGCTGCCGCAAAAAGGCAGTGGTCACCGGACGATTGGCCACGAAGGCGCGCGACTTGCCATTCGCGGAGATCTCGCGCTCGATGATAAGGTCCTCTTCAGGATCATCGATCCCCGCTTCCTCGAGCAAGGTTGAAACCTCGGCAGTCCTCGCAACTGCAAAAATGCCTGAAACCCGGGCGCGGGCCTCCCCGGTACGAACCATTTCAGCCGAGGCGCGAGCACCCAGCAGCAGGCTCAAGGAATCCACCACGATGGACTTGCCACTGCCGGTTTCACCCGTCAGTATGTTCAATCCTTCCTGGAAGCGGATGCGCGCTTGCTCGACGACGGCGTAATTCTCCACAAGCAATTCCAGCAGCATGTGACCGAATTATAAGGTTCTCATTACTGTTACGCGATCCGTTTCGCACGGCCTTCAAAGGCCGTCTCCCTATAATGAGTAACGAGGTAACGAAAGGACATCTCTCTATTGATTTTTGTGCTGTTTCCCGCGGATATCGGTCTGTGGGACCTCATCCAGAATCTTCGGCCGGTTCCCCTCGCGATTATCGTCATACTGATCCTCTTCTCTCTCTTCTCCTGGACGATCGTGTTCTCAAAGGGCAGCGTGTTTGGCCGCGCACGCCGTGAAAATCGGAACTTCCTGCGCGCCTTCCGCAAGGCGAACAGCCTGCAAGCCGTGGCCATCGCCAGCGAGCAGTTCAATTCTGCGCCGCTCGTGGCTGTGTTCGATTTTGGGTACGGCGAGATTGAACGACAGATCAAGCAGCGCGGCGCTCTCGTGAACAAAGTAGCCATCGAGCGCAGCCTGCAGCTCGGCATCAGCGAAGAGGTCACAAAGCTCGAGATGCATATGAACTGGCTTGCTACCGTGGCAACCGTCTCGCCTTTTATTGGACTATTCGGCACAGTCTGGGGTATCATCGACGCATTTGAGGGTCTCGGCAATGCCGGGAGCGCGAGTCTGCGCGCCGTTGCACCTGGTATCTCAGAGGCGCTGATTACTACCGCAATCGGTCTTGCCGCCGCGATCCCCGCAGCTATCTTCTATAACGTTTACGGAGCGCGAATAAAAGAGATGGGAACCCGTATGGAAGATTTTGCGATCGAATTTCAGAACCTGGCCGAACGTGATTTCGGTGGATAGCAGGAATCGAGCAACCGCTAATAATAAAAACCAGTTAGTTACATGGCTTTCTCATTCAGCAACGGCACTCCGAGACGGCGCTTCGGCGGCCCGAATGCCATGTCTGACATCAATGTTGTTCCGCTGGTTGACGTCGTGCTGGTACTCTTGATCATTTTTATGATCACGGCGAACGTCATGGAGTTCGGTCTGGATATTCAGGTCCCCAAAGTGAAGCGCGTGCAGAATACCGCGCAGGATCTGCCGGTCATCAGCATCACCAAGAGCGGCGAGTCTTATTTGAATGACAAACCCATTAACATCAACTTACTCGCGCAGGGCATCCATCAGCGCTTCCGCTCTGCGACGGCGGTGTATGTTCGTGCCGATAAAGAAACCCCGTGGGACCCGATCGCACAGGTGGTGGCGGAGCTCGGCGATGCGCATTTTGAGGTAAGAATGGTCACAGCGCCGATTGATTCCGCTACGCGCCGCCGCCGCTGATGTGATGGCTGAGCCGCTTGACATTCTTGACCAGCGCGATCCGCTCGCGGCTCCGTTCCTGGGAGCACTTTTGATTCATGCGGGCGTCGTCGCTTTGCTTTTCTTTGGCTGGTTCTGGATGAACCGTCCGAAGAGCACGCTCGGGGATATCCATCCGGCCGGAGGGCCCGCCTACGCCGTTTCGCCGGTACACACGGTTCCTATCCCGCAGCGCGAAGCGACGCCCAATCCGGTGGCTAACGACACTCAGTCGATGGTGCCCAGCGCCCCTGCCAAACAGGAGGTGGAGAAAAAGGTAGCCCCCGAAAAGAACGCCTTCGAAGTTCCGGACAAGCTTAAGAAGCAGGCGGAGCGGCCTCAAAAGCAGCAGCAGTACACGCAGCCGCCTCCGCCAAACCAGGTGTTCAGTCATTCACGGCAGGCGTTATCGAACCCGATGTACGCACCGCAGAGCGGGGGAGGCCAGGTCGGAATCGGGCCGAATTCGCCGCTGGGCAGCCGCCTCGGTTGGTATGCGGAGCTCGTGCGGCAGAGAATCGCTCAGAACTGGCATACCAGCGGTCTCGATATGCGCAGCCAGACCTCGCCCGCGATCGTGAGTTTCTTCATCATGAGAGACGGTACCGTTCGTGACCCGAAGATTATTGAAAGCAGCGGAAACCCGAATATAGACAATACCGCCTTGCGCTCGGTTTATGACTCCAGTCCGCTGCCGCCGCTGCCGCCGCAGGTGTCCGAGAGTTATATCTCGGCTCAGTTCACTTTCAACTTACGCTGATGCGAATAATTAGTGTTCTTGCCCTATTACTAAGTAGCTTTTATTGGCTGAATGCCGGGCAGCAATCTCAGATTCAAGGGAACATCGTGGCGCATCCCGGCAAGCCGCTGATCGCGGTACCTGATTTCCGGGGTGCAGGCGGCGCCTCTCCGCTGATGACAGCGTTCAACTCTACTGTCCTGGCAGATCTGCAGGCATCGCCGCTTATCAACTTCGTTCCGAAGACACTTTATCCTCTGCAACTCCCGCAGCAGCCCAGCGATTTAGTAGCAGGTGTTGCGCAGCCGGGAGCCCGTCCAACGAACCCCCAAGGGAATCGGCTGAGTGACTGGAGTCTGCCCCCGATCTCAGCGAACTATCTCGGAATCGGCTATGGAGCGGAGAACAAAGGCATGCTGGTCGTCTTCGGGTGGTTCTATACCAGTGCTCCGAACATCCCGGCTCTGCAACAGGCGCAGATCTTCGGCAAGGTTTACACCGCTTCTCTCGACGAGGCGGGCGCGATCGACGCGGGCCACCGCTACGCCGCTGATATCCTGTCTCAATTCGGCGGAAAGAGTCTGGTAGGGACGCGCATCGTGTTCGTGTCGGATCGTACCGGCAGCAAGGAAATTTGGGTAATGAATTGGGACGGCACCGATCAGCGCCAAATCACCCGCTACCGCTCGATTTCCACTTTTCCGTCGGCCTCACCCGACGGCCGCATCGTCGCGTTCACGACCTATGCCCCGGGTTATCCGGCCATTCAAATGTTTTCTCTCGATACCGCCCGCAAGCTACCCTTCTACAATCAGCGCGCATCCATGAATGCCTTCGTTACCTTCACACCGGACTCCAAACGAATTGTGTTCTCTTCTACCCTCGCCGGAGGCGCCGCGCAGCTTTATATGTCGAGCGTAGACGGCGGGAGTCTGCACCGGCTGACCTCGTCCGGGTACATTGAGGTGGAAGCTAAGATCAACCCCAAAACAGGCGCGGATCTAGTCGACGTATCCGGCCGGACCGGGTTGCCACAGATCTATCACATGAATATGGAAGGCGCTAACCAGGAGCGCCTGTCCGCAGGAACGGGCGAAGCCACCAATCCGGCATGGAATCCGGACGGAGATCACATCGCCTTCGCTTGGACTAAAGGATTTGAGCCCGGAAATTACAATATTTTCGTGATGGACGTTGCTTCGCGGCAGACCGTTCAGCTTACCGCGAATGAAGGACGCAACGAAAACCCGAGTTGGGCCCCCGATGGCGCGCACATCGTGTATGGCTCGCGCCGGAGCCGCGAATCCCAGATCTGGGTTATGAACGCGGACGGCACGGGCAAGCACGCTCTTACCACCGCGGGCAGCAATGAAAAGCCGGTTTGGGTGAACGCCGAGCAGTAATTCGATTCAATAACTATCAACTAACAAATAAAGTATGAATTTGCGAGGGACTTACACGATGACGCAAAGACGCAGGCTAGCGCTGACGTTGACTTCAGCGTTTCTATTAGCCGTGGCCGCCGGTTGCCACAAGAAGACGACACCCCCGCCGCCTCCACCGGCGCCTGCTCCTCCGCCCCCTGCCCCGCAGCCTGCAATCAACTTTTTCACTGCTGAACCCGATACAATCAGCACCGGACAGCCATCGTCGCTCCGTTGGTCCGTGAGCAATGCGACCAGTGTGCAGATTGATCAGGGCATCGGCTCCGTAAGCCCGGATGGCCGTCGCGCGGTCTACCCGACCAGCAGCACTACCTATACGCTCACCGCCAGCGGCGGGGGTGGAAGCGCACATGCAACCGCGACCATTACGGTCAGCACGCCGCCTCCTCCCGCGGCCGCACCCAAGCAGGAGACGGCCTCGCCCCAACAGATCCTGACTCAGCAGGTGCACGACATTCACTTTGAGTACGATAAGAGTGATATCCGTCCGGAGGATCAGCCCGTCCTACAAGCCGATGCGGTTGCACTCAAGACGATCTTCTCGATGGATCCCAATTTCATCATTACTGTCGAAGGGCACTGCGATGAACGGGGATCGGCCGAGTACAACCTTGCTTTGGGTGACCGGCGCGCCTCGGCGACGAAAGATGCTCTCATCGCGCTCGGTATTCCTGGTGACAGGCTGAGAACCATCAGTTACGGCAAAGAGCGGCCGCTGTGCACCGATGCTACCGAAGAGTGCTACGCCCGGAACCGGCGTGCGCACTTCTCCGCAGGACAGTAGCACCCGCGAGTGGCATCAGTCCCGTAAACTGGAAGCACATCGAAAATGGGGGCGGATCTGGTCCGTCCCCTTGTGTTGAGGAGTTAAGCCAATGAAATTTCTGCGCCTTGCGGCCCTTCTGCTGACCTTTTCCAGCTTCTCGTTTGCTGTAAACAAAGATCTCGTGCAGTTACAGCGGGATTTGGAAGATAAGCTCAACTCTCTTCAAAACGACGTGGATTCGAAGTTGAGTGAGCTGAATGGCATGGTGACGGCCATGCAGAATGATTCGCGGCGGACCGCCGATCAGGTCGCGAGCTTGCAAGACCAGGTCACGAATGGCGTCGCGAAATCTCTCGGGCCCGTCGCTGGCCTGAATAGCAAGGTGGAGAGCATGGCGAACGACCTGCAAGCACTGCAGGCCGCCATCTCCGATCTCAGCACGCGGCTGGAGCGCATGGACGCCAAGATGACAGATCTCAAAAACCAGATGCAGATCATGCAGAACCCGCCTGCCGCGCCCGGCGCCGCCTCGCCTGGATCTGCTGGCCCCGGCGGTCCGCAAGGACAATCCGCCCCGCCGCCTGGCATGAGCGCCGATCAGACTTATACCTCTGCTCTGCGTGACTTACAAACCGGGAAAACCGACCTTGCCCAACAGGAGTTTCAGCAATATCTTCAATATTTCCCGAATACTGAACTGGCGGCAAACGCGCAGTATTATTTGGGCGAGATTGCTTACAATCGCGGTGACTTTCAAGGCGCGGTTACAGCCTTCGACGCGGTTCTCGAACATTATCCCGAAAACCCCAAAACACCCGACGCTCATTACATGAAGGCCATGGCGCTGTTGAAGGCTAACGAGCGCAGCCGCGCTGTTCAGGAATTTCGTCTGCTCGTGCAGAACTATCCTCACACCGAGGACGCGAGAAAGGCGCTTTCACAACTCCGCGCGCTAGGCGTTTCCGCCGGGTCCACGACGGCGCGGCGGAAGTCGTCGTAAGCCGGTCTACTTAACCTGCCAAATTGATTCCACGCTCCGCACGCTGGCGCTGACTCGTCCCGTCCGATTTGCGTAGAACTCTATACCGTTCGCGCCTGATGACGGGAACACCAACATGGTGCATGTAATTCTTCCGTTATCCGCGAAGACCTCTACCGAGTTGCGATCAACCAGAACATCCAGCACCAATTTGTCAGCCGTCAATGGAAGCGGCGCATCAATCCGCGCCGGAAAATCCCCGCTGAACCCAGTCACACCGGAATGCCGCCGATCGATAAACAGCTTCTTGGCTTCCCGATCATAGCCGATCAGAGTAAAGGATCCGTGGTTCGCCAGCATGCGCACGCCTGCTTCACGCGCATCCCCAAGCTGAATTTCGAACCGGAGCCGGAAGGAATGGCCGGAGAGCGGCTGCGCCCGCAGTGCCTGATTTACCGCATCCAGATCACTGCCGGACGTAGCTTCCAGCCTTTTCTGTTGCAGGCGCTCGATACCCTGGTAAGGCTGCTGTATGAGCCGGATTCCATCAGCGGTTTTGCGCAGCGATAAACTTCGCGGAAACGTCATTTGGCCACGCCAAGGTCTGGTCGGCAGCTTCGCCGCGTATTGCCAGTTGTCCATCCAGCCGATCATCACGGGGCTTTGGGTGCGCGGCAGACCGTTGAACGTGAGCGCGCAATAGCAGTCCTTGCCGTAATCGGTCCATAGCTGCAAGGTTGCGGGGTTGTCATTCACAAAACGCCGGCCGTTGAAGCGGCCGACGAAATATTGTTCGCCGGAGCCGCCCTGCAGACCGCCGGGATTCAGGCCGACCTTAAGGACCCAGCGCGTTTCTGTGCTGCCTTCCAGCGGCAATTGAAAAAGCTCAGGACACTCCCACTGGCCGCCCGTTGCGCCTTCCGGCCCGAAATCGGTTGTGTGTGTCCAGTGCTTCAGATCAGGTGATGTATAGAACCGCACTTTGTGCTCGTTCGGCAGCGAAACCGCCATCACCCACTCACCGGTTTCCTCGGACCACAGGACTTTAGGATCGCGAAAATCAGTCATGTGCAGATTTAGAACCGGATTGCCCGGGTATTTCGTCCAAGTACGCCCGCGGTCATTGCTGAATGCGAGGTTCTGGGTTTGCAGTGCTGGCCGCGAGCCCTCGGGCGGCGTGTGTCCGGTATACACCGCGACCATGCAGCCCTCCGGCTTCGTGCAAAATCCGCTGCTATTGCGGGCGTCCACCACGGTGCTCCCGGTAAAGATCATGATCCCGTCCTGCTCCGGGATTGCGACGGGCCGCTGATCCCAATGCAGCAAATCGCGGCTTACGGCATGACCCCAGCTCATATGCCCCCACTCGTCTCCGAACGGATTGTATTGGAAAAAGAGGTGGTACTCGCCGGAGAAAAAGACAAGCCCGTTCGGGTCATTCGTCCAGTTCTCGCGCGGCGAGAAGTGGAATTGCGGGCGGTACGGCTGGTCGTATTCGGGTGCGATTTGGCCTGGCGCCCCCAGCAGGACGGCAAAGGTGATCAGCAGTAGGCGAGTGAGCACGCAACCTCCTCATGGAAGGATATACGTTTGCTGGCTCCATCGTTGCGGGTTCGAGGCGTGTCTTGCGCTGGCGTCGGCGACTCTAATCAAGCTGCCGGTTACATGAGCATCGGAGCGCCTGTGCATCGTGGAGTTCAGGCCGCGCAGCTTGAGCCGCGCTTTTGACCACGAAGATGAAACTTGTGACTGGAAACTCACTAATGGCTGTCGCCATCGTGGTCCACATCACCCGCCGCGGCGGCTGCTTGCGAACTCAGGTGTACCGAATCCTCCTGCTGAGGGGCTGCCTTCGTGGAAGAATTCGATTGTGATGCTTGTACCCCCTGAGTGTAATGGTCTGCAACATTCGAAATCGCGCTGATCATTGCTTATTTCTCCTGCTTCCGTATCGAGGAACGCGGAGGTGTTTTATACCCGAATCCGGTTTTTCCCTAAACCATCAATAAACGCCAGCGCTAGCCGACAGCACGCGGCCGACCGCATGTACCTGCACTTGCGCCGTTTGGTCCACACGCAGCACTAATGTGCTCGGGTTCTTCATGCCCCAGGCCACATAGGGGACCGCGAAATTCCCCGCTGCTTCGACTTCGGTCCCTGAAATCTCAAATTTCATTGGAATCGTAACGTCGTGTTTTGCCCCGTGGAGCTCGAAAGTACCGATGACGCGCGCCTCTGACTGACCGCTCGGGGCAATGTTGCCGTCGATCTTCGCCGGCGCAAATGTCGCCTGAGGAAAACGTTGCGTTTCTAAAATCTCCTTCTTCATCCGGCGGTCGCGCGCTCCGCTTCCGCTGTCACCGGTGGCGGTCTCAACTATAATTTGGCCGGAAAGGCTCTGCCTCGCGGGATCGAAAACGATGCGTCCTTCCTTCATATGGAAGGTTCCATGAACGGTGTGGAGCACGCCGCCGAGCGTCCACTCGATTTGGGTTTTTGCCGGGTCCATTTCGATCGTTAATGGCTGCGCGGCCGCGCAAACCGTGGCCGAAATGAACGCTGCCAGACCCGCCCGCGCGCTACCTGCGAAAATCCGTCTCATAACTCCCTCAGGCCGCTAGAAATTTCAGGCCAAAGGGCAAGAGTCTCCATGAAAACAGGTCCAGGAAAGAAGACGAACCCACATGAATGCTCAACAAGGATTCAAACACGCTGGCGTGCGACGCCAGACTCGCAAGCGCACGCCTCTGTAGTCCCTGGTGACGCTCGAGCATCAGCATCAGCGCTGCCATCGCGTGCGGTCGCGCGCTGATTCGCTCGTGCTCTGCCTGATATTGCTCGAGGTTATCTGCTCTCAGCGCGCTCGCTACCGCTTTCGCCTGCTTGAAAGCCAGACACATACCTTGCCCGGTCACCACATCCACCGAACCTGCTGCGTCGCCCACCAGCGCAACCCTATTCCGATACACACGCCGCAGCTTAAGCGAGAGAGATATCGCGCCCATTTCAGTCGACGTGACCACGGCGCCGCGCAAGCGCTGCCGTAACTCGGCAAAATCGCCCATGGCCTCATCGGGGCGCAGCTTTGATTTTCTCGAAATGACGACCAGACACACTTCGTCTTTTCCAACAGGGGTGACATAGGCCTGACAACGCGGACCCCAAAATAGCTCGACGTAATCAGACCACGGTGCGACCCGGTAATGCCGGCGGAACGCGTATCGGCGCCGCTCCATGCGCGTGCGCTCGAGACCTGCTTGCCGCCGGATAGCTGAGTTCTGCCCGTCCGCGCCGATAACGAAACCTGCCGGCAGTGAAGATCCAGCGATGCTGATCCCCTCATGATGGAGTTGCACGCCCTTCGCGCCCCAGATGGTGCGCACGCCCGCGGCCTCCGCATGTTCTGCCAAAATCCGCTGGAGCGTGGTCCGTCGAACACCCATTCCGAACCCGGTCGGAAATCGTGCGTACACTGAAGACTGGCCATCCGCAAAGCGAATGCCCTGAAACTGGAACCCCGCGGCGGCAGGCAAGTGAACACCCAAAGCGCCTAGGGCTTGCGCACTATCCGGCATCATGCCTTCCCCGCAGGCTTTGTCCGTGGCGCGTTGCGCACAGTCCACGACAGTCACGTTTGCGCCTTCGCGCCGCAACGCCAGCGCCGCGGCCAAGCCGGCCGGTCCGCCTCCCACGACACACACGTCTGTCATCGCTTGCCCAGTTGCTCCCGCAGCCTCGCCCGAAGATACTCTCCGAGGGATGCCGCACGCTTCGTCACCCGTTCTATCTCCGACTTTTCAAGCACCGCGACACCGACAAGCATCGCCAGAGGCCCGACACCGGCACATCGCAGGTATTCGACATTCGTCTGGAGCAGTTTTGAAATGCTTATGGAGACTTCGGAGTGAAATTCGTGGTTCAGTTCCGGTAAAAGAGAAGACATGTCGCCGAAGAAAGTCACGGGTAAACGGCGCAAGGCTGGACCGTCGCCGCTTTATTCTTATTTGGACGTTTCAGAGAACGCCCGCGGTTGCCCCCGTGTGGCAGACAAATCCTAACCGAAAGATAAAACGGGCGGTAGAGCGAGACTGCTCCGCCGGACTCATCTTAAAGTAGGAGTAACAGTGTAATGTCAACCAGAGCCCGGCTCACACTCATCTTCACGGTCTTGTTCGGGAGCATCGTGGTGTGCCTCGCGGTCGCGACGTATCTCCTCTTCCGGCAGGATGCGTATTCCAAACTCGATTCCGGGCTGCGTGCCGCGGTGGACGCGACCGCCATGTCCGCGCAGCATGAAATGGAGGAACATTCAGCAAAAGGCGCTGGCGAAGAAGACGTGCGCGACGTGTTACTGCATGCGCAAGAATCAACGCTCCCCGGCACTCAGATCCTCGTCAGAGAAGGCGGCCGGCAAATTGCGTTTCGCGATACATCTGATTCTGCTTTGGACCTCCGCTCTGTGCCCGCATCAAAGTTGCGCTCCGGCGCAGTGGTGCAAAAATGGCGTATTCAGGCCCGCGAACTCGCTGTACCTAAGTTTCAAACGGTTTATAACATCTACGCGGCGAAATCGGTGGCCGCGACCGACGCACAGCTCGCCTCGCTCCGCCGCGCGCTCTGGCTACTCGTTTCGCTTGGTCTCATTGCCGCCTCTGCTGGCGGCTATTTTCTCGCGCGCAAATCGCTTGCCCCTCTGGCAGCACTCGCCCGAACCATAGAGCGAATTACCTCATCCGATCTCAGCGCTCGCGTGCCCGTTTCACGCGCCTCTGACGACATTAGCCGCCTGGCGGCCCGCTTCAATTCCCTCCTCGACAGACTACAGCAGGGCTTCGATACGCAGCGCCGCTTCATGGCGGATACGTCTCACGAATTACGAACGCCTCTTACGATCGCCCTTGCGGCCATACAGGTGACGCAACGCGACCCGAAGCGGACGCCGCAGGATTCGGATGCGGCTCTGTTTGTCGCTGAAAACCAGATGCTCCGGCTCAAGAAGCTGGTCGACAATCTGTTGCTGCTCGCTCAAACGGACGGCTCCGGGCTGAATTCGAAATTTTCTGAGCTCTATCTGGACGACGTGGTCTCCGATGCCGCTTCGATCGCGGGCAGCCTGGCGCAAGCCCGCAGCGTGTTACTCGCCGTGGATCCCCTGCCCGAA
Organism: Acidobacteriaceae bacterium; assembly: GCA_019233375.1. Lineage (GTDB taxonomy): Bacteria > Acidobacteriota > Terriglobia > Bryobacterales > Bryobacteraceae > Bog-105. The sequence continues at coordinate 19,761 of JAFAMM010000178.1, read as the reverse complement.
GCCCGCTGCCGGGGGGATCAGGACCTGCTGAAGCAATCTCTGCTCATTCTGCTTGACAATGCGATCAAGTTCACGCCGCCGGAAGGCAAGGTCGGCGTCAGCCTGCGGCGCGACGGTCGCTTTTGGGTCTGCCGCGTCTCAGATTCGGGCATTGGTATACCGCCGGAGGCGAAGCCCCACATCTTCGAACGCTTCTTCCGGGCAGACAATACTCAATCGATAGCCGCAGGCGCAGGCCTCGGACTTCCGATCGCAAAGTCCATTGCGGAAAGCCACGGCGGCAGCCTGGTTCTGGTCGAATCGAGACCGGGCTGTACGGTTTTTGAACTTTCGACACCCTCAAGCGAAGAGCCCGATCCGTCCCAGACCGATCACGCAAACTCTTTCGCGGTGAGAATGTAGCCTTCACCTCTGCGCGCGTGAATCAAAGGCTTCTGTCCCTCGACATCCACTTTCTTGCGAAGCCGCTTGATGTACTCCTCGATGAGATTCGAAAACGGATCATAGCGCTCATCCCAGACGCGCTCGGAGATTGTCTCGCGGCCCAAAATCGTATCCGCATCCCGCGCCAAGCACTCCAGCAAGGCATATTCTTTGGCCGTGAGGCGCACAAAGCTTCCAGCGCGCGTGACCGTCTTTGACCGCGTGTCGATTTCGAGGGTATCGACACGAATCACCGGGTGTTGAATCAGCGGCTTCCTGCGAAGCAGCGCCCGTATGCGTGCGAGCAGCTCGCGGAAGTCGAACGGTTTCGCCAAATAGTCGTCCGCGCCCAGATCAAGACCCTTAATGCGATCCTCGGTGGCGTCGCTCGCCGTGAGCATCAAAATCGGCGTTTGGCTGCCGCTTTCGCGCAGTTCCCGGCATACCGTCCAGCCGTCTTTCCCGGGAAGACGGATATCGAGAATGATCAGGTCATAGATGTGTGCAAGGGCCTTCTCCAACCCCTCCTGACCGTTGCCCGCCGTATCGACTGCGTACGATTCCTGTCGCAGGCCTTTCGCAATCGACCGGGCCACATCTTCCTCATCCTCAATCAGGAGCAATCTCAACGGGCTTTTAATAGTGTCTGCCGGACGCGCTAAATGGAAGATAAATGAAGGGGTTCGAGCAGCTCTAGTACGTCAGAACGCTAGCGATCAGCGCCATTAGTGCGCCTCTCCTATTGGCTAGTACCGGGACTGACCTCAGGCAACAGCACCTGCTGGCTTAGATCCTCTGAATCCGTAGTACGCGATGAAGCAGTAACACAGTGCCGGCACAATGAAGGCGCGGTGGATTCCAATGTGATCCGCCAGGACCCCTTGAATTTCAGGAATAATCGCGCCGCCGACAATGGCGGCGATCAGCAAGCCCGATCCTTCGCCCGTCAGCGGACCGAGTCCGGCGATTCCCAGAGTGAAAATGCTCGGGAACATCACTGAATTAAAGAGCCCGACCAGGATAATGGTCCACATCGCGACAGCGCCCAGGCTGAGCATGGATGAAATCACCAGCCCGCATGCAACCACCGCCACGAGCCCCAGCAGCGTACCTGTCTTGACTTTGCGTAATACGGCTGCGCCTATGAAGCGCCCGAACATCGCGAACATCCAGTAGAACGACACATATCCGGCGGCTTGCTTCTCAGTCATTCCTCCGATATACGGCTGGCTGAAATAATTCACCAGAAAACTGCCGATCGAAACTTCCGCACCAACATAGACAAATATTCCGACCACCCCGAGTAGGAGATGCCGCTGCTTCCAGATGCTAATTCCGAGATTCTTGCCATGATCGGCCACATCGTGCAGCGTCGCGATTTTCGGAAGCTTATAAAGGCCGATCACAAGCGCCAACAGCATCAGCGTGACCGCAATCAGCGTGTAAGGCAGCTTCACGCTTGCGGCTTCCTGGAGACGATAGGCGTGTAACTGCTCAGGAGGCATCTTGCGAACCGCTTCGATCGCCACTGCCGCCGTGCCAAGAATCAGCACCTTCCCAAATTGAGGAGCGACTGTGGTTCCTAGCGAGTTGAACGCCTGCGTCAGATTCAGCCGGCTGGATGCCTTATCCGCCGGCCCGAGCACCGAGACATAGGCGTTTGCCGAGACCTGCAGGGCCGTCATCCCCGCCGCGACGATAATGAGTGCGGTCAGGAAAAATGGAAAGGATGGCACGCTGGCAGCAGGCAAAAACAGCCACGCTCCCAACGCCATGGTGAGCAGGCCGATGACCATCGTCCGCTTGTACCCGACCCACTCTACGATCTTGCCCGCCGGGAAAGCAAAAATGAAATACCCGGAGAAGAACGCGAACTGCACCAGCATCCCCTTCGCGTAGTTGAGATCAAAGATGTTCTTGAGATGGGGGATCAGGATATCGTTCAGGCACGTGATAAAGCCCCACATGAAAAATAGCGTCGTGACAATCGCCATCGCGCCTGTGTTGCTGGCAGTCGTACTGGTAGCAGTTACAGTGGAACTGCTGACGTTGCTTATGGCCATGGTTTTGGGCGCCCCAGCCCGTGATTCCCTCTAAGAATCCTCTACCTGTAATGTACTTCGATCAGTTTCGCACCTCCCGGCGCAACAGACCGAAGTTACTGCAGCTTCGCGTACTCCGTTTTGGCTTGTTTGAGGATGGGAACGTCAGGGTCGGCGTCCTTTCATAAAGTGAGAAAGTCCTGATAGGCGGTTTTTGCTTTGGCGTTGTCTCCTGCCATCGCGTAAGCGCGGCCGAGACCTAAGCGAGCCAGTGCGCCGATGGGCTCGTTGCGGAAGACGCCAGGATGATCGAGGATCTTTTGGAACTGTGCTGCCGCAGGAGTGCCCTGTTGAGCAGCCAGATAAGCCATAGCTCCTTCAAGCGTTGCCTTACCACCGAGACGTTGGCATACCTCGCGGGCCAGTTGATGAGTGAGCCCAGTGTCGTTGGGCTTCGTCATCCCCGTCAGAGCGTTAGCAATCTGCTCGTCGGGAACGAGGTTCAACAGTGGAGACTGCCCTAACTGAGCCGCCAGCGCAGCTCGCAGGGCGGTGTCGAAAACCGGATCGCCTGTTGTATTCGTAAAGTCGGCGAGGACGATGCTGTCTTTATCCGTCAGTATCGTCGTAGCGCGCGAACGCCAGTAGTAATAGCCACCTGCAATCAACGCAGCGGCTACGGCAGCAACAGGCAGAAGAACCTTCCAGGGCGAGCGGCGTGGGGATTTGGCACTTAGAGGCTGGTTTGACGGGGCGGCTTTCGCTTTTCTGGAGGATGGCCTTACAGGTGGCGCTTCGATCTCGTCCGATTCCGTGACAACCGCCGCCGAGCGTCCGGAATCGCTATCACGCTTCAAACGCTGCAGGTCGGCACGCATCTCGGCAGCATGCTGATAACGGAGATTCCGATCCTTCTCTAGCGCTTTTTTGATGATTCGCTATCGCCGCCGCCCAATCTCTCGAGGATGTGATAGTGCAAAATGGTGGTTTCGTTCACGGCGGCGCCGGTTCGGGGACCGGGTCGTTAAACTCTTAAGGACTGATGCAGTGCAGTTCGGGGAGCCGTAAAACCTGGAGAGCACCGTGGTAGCGCTTACAATCGAAGTTTGGTCAGCGTGGAATCGCTTACTACCGTCTCGTCACATCGATCATATTGTCGTCGGAAATACGATCGATGAGCTTGTTATAGGGGTCGATTCCCGCGCGCGTAGGGGGTTCATCTACCACAATCGTGAAGGTCTCGCGCTCGCGTGTGAGTTTTTCCTTTTTCAGATATAAAGGCTTCTCTTCATCCTTCTTGCCTTTGAAAACCCCGATTTCAATGTAATCGGCAAGCGGCATCGGACTCTCCACGCCGTTGCCGTCGGCCTGCACTTTGCGCGCCTGAACATCGAGCGTCACTTTGTACTTGCCGTTTGAGGTCTTCTCCGAGGTCGCGGATAGAGCCTTATTGTCATAAAGAACGATGCGGTTAAATCCGTCGTCGACCAGATAATGGAGCTCGGGCGGCGTTTGTGCGCGGATCGCTTCTACCAGCATGCGTGTATCGGGGTAAGGATCGTCCATCGCCTCAGACCCGCGGGCGTTATCGCGCGCATCCACTTGATTGGTCGCATTCGCGTACCGGTATTCCATCAGGAAATTGTGCAGGGCGAGATTGAGCTTGTCTTCCCCAATGTAGTCGGCAAGCGTGTAAAGAATCTGTCCGCCCTTCTGATACCAGACGTAGGGCTCGTTCTGTACTAGCGCCAAAGGCGGCTCGCGGCGCGTTTCTCCTCCTCGCCCCCGCAGGTAGGTATCGAGTTCGTGCCGCAGGTAGCGGTGCATATTGTCGCGCCCGTATTTGTGCGCCATTACCTGCAAAGCGGAGTACTCGGCAAGGCTCTCAGACATCATGTTCGAGCCCTGGACCTGCGCGCCGATCAGTTGATGCCCCCACCATTGATGGCCGAGTTCGTGAGCTGTGACGAAGTACGTGAAATCGATATCGGTGGACTTCAGCATGCGTCCGATGAACCCGATGCCTTCCGAATAGGGAACGGTATTGGGAAAGGACTGAGCGAAGGCTCGATAACGCGGGAACTCGAGAATCCGGAATTGAGTGAACTGGTACGGGCTGTAGATACGCTGGAAGTAATCGAGACCCGCGCGCGTGCTCGCCAGCATATCATCGATGTCATAGGTGTGCGCCGGGTCATAATAAACTTCCAGCTCCACATCGCCATCCTTGCCGTGATATGTCTCTTTGCGAACTTTATAACGGCCCGAGACATAGGCAAAGAAATCCTGTATATGGGTTGAGCCCATACTGTATTCAAAGAACCGGCGACCGTTGGTCTGCCATTCGCGCTGCAAGTAGCCTGGCGCAAGCGCGATCTGATCGGCTGACGTCCTGACCACCGTGTGATACGTGATCCAGTCGGATTCAGCGGAAAAGAGATTATTTAGCGTTTGAACGGGATCGCCGCGCTCGGCCATCTCCTCCAATTTCGGAAGGTGCTCTTCCCTGCGGCGCCTCGGATCCGTCAGTTCAATTGAGCGGTCGTATCCGATATACGGTGTATAGCTCGAATCAAAGAACGTTCCGTTGTACGCGAACTCCGCCGGCTCGTCGCCATCGCGAAAGCCGCGAGTCTGATGCCCGATATCGCACGTGAGGGTAACAGTCTCGCCCGGCGGCAGCGGCTGCTCCAGTACGTAGATCGAGTAAACGTTGCGCGGCCCGGAACTGAGAAGGCGAGATGGGCGGTCAAGGCGCACATTGGATACCGCCTGGTGTTGATCCGTGATGTGGATCTGCGCAATCGGCTTTAAATACTTGTTCTGAAGCGTGATCCGGATGTTGCCGTCGAACGATCGGCGATCGGGATAAATGTTGATCGTGGCGTCAACCGCGGTCACTTTTGGCTGTGGAACGTTTTCATAGCGCTTATAACTCCGCTCGTAGCTCGCCTGGATCTGGCGGCGGATGCGCGCGTTGCGGTATTCGTTCAGAACGTGGGCATTGTAGAAATACCACGCGCCCGAACCAATCGCAATGACGAAACACAGAACTGCGGCGGGTAAAAGCCGGGGAGCCCGAGCCACAGCCAGTCGAGTGCGGGCACGCAGCGAATCGTCACTTCCGCGCCGCGCATACGCAATGGATATCACGGCCAACAACGCGCAAATCGAAAGCCAGTAAGTAATCGACCAGAACAGCGCGGGCACAAAGTGACCGTAGCCGTTCATATCCGAGTACGTGTACGCCGGAACTTGGCCGACCAGGTAAAGGGTATTCTCCCAGCCGAAGTTAAAGAGGATGGGAATCAGCACAAACAGCCCGATCACGATGCCGTGGCCGAGAAACTTGTTCGAGACAATAGTCTGCACGAACATCGCGAGCAGGGTGAAAGTGAGTATCTGCGGGAACGTCACCAGATACAGCTCTTTGAAGTATTGGAGAAGCTCGTAATGGTAGTACCCGGCGATCGTCTGCATGAAGATGCCGGTGAGCATCGTAACGGCCAGCAGGATCAGCTCAATAGTCACAATCGCCGTGAATCGCGAGAGCCAATCGACTGACTCGCTCAGCGGAAGGGCGTCATGGATGCCGTCAAAGTGCGTATCGCGTTCGCGCCAGAGCAACTCGGCCGCATAGAGCGCCCCGACAATATAGAGGAATAAAGTAGCGCTGCCCTCGACAGCCTGCACCATGAGATAGGTAACCGGCCAGACGTTTCTCTCTGCGATACGTCCGGCAAAGTGGCCATTATTCACTCCGAACGCAATTACCAACGCCACGAGAGCCCAAAATGGGACATCGCGCAAGATACTGCGGGTTCGGAGTTGTGATAACGAGAGATACTGCGCAAGCGATGTCTCCCGACCAAAAGCCTGGTGCACTGAGGGGAGCCTCGCGCTGATGAACGAGCGGACAGAAAGGCTCTCTGCGACTTCCTGCTGCTTGGCTTTGGCGGCGCGGCGGCCCTGCGAGCGCGCGGTGAGCGCCTCGGCTGACATCGGGAACAGCATCCATAACACCGCCAGGACAACCACTCCCACCGCGATCCAGAGCAGGCGGTTATAGAGGAAGATCCCATTGACGAGCGAGGGCGCCCAGGTAACGAAGAGCGTATTTTTCTCCACCACCGTCCAGTAGCGGGTGACATCGTCAATAAGGATGAAACCGATCGGATCCAGAATCCCTGACCAGAAGCGTTCGAGCGAGCGGGTCGCCGAAAAGACGGTGATGCCGATGACGTAGAGCATGAACAGCACGACGCCCTGCAGATAGACAATGAAGATTTTTCGCGTTAGAGCGGCGATGGCGAAGAAGCCCGAGCCGACAAAAAAGATCTGTACGACAACGATCGAAAAGAACGGCTGAAGATACGCCCAGAGATGGTTCGGCCCGATGCGAGTGTGATCTGCCCAGGGCGCGAACGTGCCGCAATACGTTCCAAACAGCAAACCCGAAAACACAAAGACTGTGGTGAGAAACGAGCCGGTCCAGCGTCCGCCGAGATAAGCGAGCTTCGAAATCGGTTTGGTGAAGAGAATTTGATAGGTGTCGCGCTGGAAATCGCGGAGCATCGCGGTGCCGAAAATCGCCGCGACGATGATGATCCCGAACAGCGCCGCGCCGACGTCATTAAACGCGTTCGCATACGCAGAATTGAGCAGCACCTTGCCGTTGTTAAACCCGATCGGTCCAAAGCTCTCCGACGCAACGGAGAGGAAGGCGAATAAGAACCAGGCCAGGAAGTAAACCCAGGTGGAGATGCTCTTGAACCGGAATTTCAGCTCAAAAAAGCAGAATTCGAGGAACTGGGCCATGGTGCACTCTCTTATTGGACCGGCTGCCCGTTCGAGGATCCATTTCCACTTGCTGAGGCGCGTGCGTGAGGGAACGGCCGCAGATGGAGAAAATACACATCCTCGAGACCTGATTCCACCGCATGGAAGCCCTGCCCGGGATCGCTCTCAGAATAAATGCGCACCGCTCGCTGGCCGGCCACCAGGTACGTACTCAGAATGCGGAACTGCGATTCAAGCGAGCGAAATTCGTCATCGTTACCGGCGATCTTGCTCCAAACACGTCCGTTCAGGGCGGCGATCGTCTCCGCGGGCGCACCCTCGAGGAGCAGTTCCCCTTCAACAATGATGGCCATCCGGGGACAGAGCTGGCGCACATCGTCGACAATGTGGGTTGAAAGGATGACGGTCCGGTCGCTGGCGACGGAAGAGAGAAGGTTCAGGAAGCGATTCCTCTCAGCAGGGTCGAGACCGGCCGTCGGCTCGTCGACAATGATCAGGCGCGGGTTTCCAAGCAGCGCCTGCGCGATACCAAAGCGCTGCTTCATGCCGCCCGAAAACGTCGTCAGCGCTTTGTTGCGAACGTCCCAGAGGTTCGTTTGTTGAAGCAGCGCATCAATGAAGTCCTTGCGCTCACCGGTCTGCGTCATCCCCTTCAGAATGGCCAGATGCTGGAGCATCTCGAAGGCGGAGATTTTGGGATAGACGCCGAACTCCTGCGGCAGATAGCCGAGAATGCGCCGGATTTCATTTTTCTCACGGAGCACATCAATGCCGTCGAGCTCGATGCTGCCGTCGTCGGGATCCTGCAGAGTCGCAATGGTGCGCATCAGAGTACTCTTGCCGGCGCCGTTCGGGCCAAGGAGCCCGAACATGCAGTTTCCGATAGAAAGGTTCAAATTCCTCAGTGCTTTGACGCCATTGGGGTAAGTCTTCGAAAGACCGCGAATCGTAAGCGCCACACTTCCACCTCCGCGATGGACTCTGGAACGTACTAATTGGGGATAAGCAAAGTTATCACAGAATCATACGTACGCCGTACGCTTTCGGGTTCACGGCTGTTGCGATCGCGATCAAAGCAAAGGTCAGTGAAGCGTGATCTGCTGCACACCCGCGGCTTTGAGCTGCGCATTCAGCTTCGGAATATCGGCGATCTTGATTGAATTCCATTGCGCCATAACAGCGGAGAACTTGCTCTCCTCGTCCCGGACCGCGGCTTGGGCCTGGCTGGTGGGCGCTACGTCGGCTTCCTGCAGCATCAGCATCAGTGTTCGCAACGACCCCGAAACGCGATTCATCGTATCCGGCCCGGTCCAGGGAGCCCGGCCGCCCCCGCCGAACTTCGGCGGGATTTTGCCTTCGAGCGCCGCCGCTTTCTGATCTAATGCGGCCGCCGCTGCTGCCTCACTCGTACCGGTCTTGGATTTGGCCGCGCCCAACTGCTCGCGCAGCGACCTCATCTCATCCATTGCGGCGAGCGTCGCCTTGATGTCGTCGTACAACTCCTTCGACATCCTGTACTGCTGCTCGAAGCCCTCTTCGGTCGTTTGCACGCGAGGATCTTTCAGCAACGTTAACGGCTGCTTGTACGTCTTGCCATCCACGGTCAGCGTCACGGTATATGCGCCCGGCATAACCCAGGGCGAAGTTGGCGCAGGCGGGGTGTCGCGATAAATGGCCGTCATCGGAAACTCCTCTTCGCCTCCGAGACCCGGCAGCGGAGGCAAATGCATGTCCCACACAAACCGGTGCATGCCGGCTTCGGCCGAAAGCGCCTGCGGAGGTCGAACCCAATATTTTGGGATATCGAGCATCGGGTCGATTGGTCTCATTTCATCCGCACTCGAATAACGCCGCATGACATCCCCGGTGGCGTTCACGATCTCCAGCGTTACAGCCTCCTTTGCCGGCGAACTCAGATAGTAATCGAGGATCGCGCCATCCGGCGGATTCTGGCCGGCGGGCTCGTCGGGGGGCAGGGGCGTGTCGGTATTCGTGTTCCAGCGCACACGGATCGCGGTCTCCGGCTCGAACAGATAGTTGCTAGATGCCATCGACTCACTCACTTGACGCAAGGGAGTCACATCGTCCAGCACCCAGAACCCGCGGCCGTGCGTCGCCGAGATCAAATCATCACCTTTGACAAGCAGATCGCGGATCGAAGTCGCGGGCATGTTCAAGCGGAGACTCTGCCAGCGATCACCGTCATCGAACGAGACGTAAACCTCTCGCTCACTTCCCGCATAAAGCAGCCCTTTACGCTTCGGGTCTTCGCGGACCACGTTTACGGCTGCGCCGTCGGGGATGCCTTTCACACTCTCGGTCCACGTCTTTCCGCAGTCGTGTGTGCGCAGAATATGAGGCCGCAGATCGTCCAGGCGGAATGCGTTGATCGCCGCGTACGCCGTGTCCTTGTCGAAGTGTCCGGCATCAATAATGGACACTTTGTCCCAGGCACTGAGTTGCGGAGGCGTAACATTCGTCCAGTGCGCGCCGCCATCGGTGGTGACGTGCAGCAACCCGTCATCCGTACCGGCCCAAATGCGGTTGCTGTCGAGCGGTGAAGGCGCCAGCGCGTACACCACTCCGCGTCTGGTGACCTTTGCGTCCGGACGATACTTTCCAACGCTCGCCGGCACCTCCCATGTCGTTCGCGTGAGGTCTGGGCTGATCTGTTGCCAGTTTTGGCCGCCGTTTTGCGTCTTCCACACGGTATTACCGGCGAAATACAGGATGTGCGGATCTACCGGCGAAAACACCACGGGCGCCGTTCGCACAACACGGTAATCCGCACTCCGCAACGGCTTCGGACCTACTTGCGTCGTCTGCCCGGTTCGCCGGTCGTAGCGGCTTAGTTTCCCGCCGTATACCAAGTCCGCGTTTAGCGGATCCGGCACCGCATAACCATACTCCTCCGCACCCACCGGATGCCAATCACGAAAAGTAATCGCGCCATCGTTCCCACGTGTCGCAACGCACGCCGACCCGCTTTCCTGCTGGCCGCTGCACACTCTGTACGGGAACGCGTTATCGGCATTGACGTGATACATCTGCGCAGTTGACTGGTTGTACCAGGAACTCCAGGTCTCGCCGCCATTGACGGTGACTATCGCACCCTGATCACTCACAATCAACAGCACCTGCGGGTTGTTCGGATTGATCCAGATGCTCTGGTAGTCATCGCCCCCAGGAGCTCCGCGTATTCCCGTCCATGTCTTTCCACCGTCGACTGATTTCCAGGTCACCACGCTCGCGGTATAAACGACGTCCGGATTCTTCGGGTCAACGGCCGGAACCGGCGCGTCTCCTCCGCCGATGCGCGCCGCCGACCGTTCGTCATTGGTCGTCTTAACCCAGGTCGCGCCCGCATCGTCTGAGCGGTAGATGCCGAGTTCGTTTTTCGCCGCCACCGCGGCATACAGAATGTTCGAATTGCTCGGCGCGATTGCGAGATTCGCCTCTACCACCTGATCGCCATCAGCCGGCAGACCTTTCCCAAGTTTGTTCCAGGTTGTACCACCGTCGGTCGATTTGAAAATTCCGCCACCGGTGCCGCTCCACTCCGCGTTCTCCCATGGTCCTTGCCGCGATTCCCACAAACACGCATACACAACCTTGGGGTTTGCCGGATCAATCTCCACATCGTTGGCGCCCGTGTTCTCGTCCTTATAGAGAACCTTTTCGAATGTCTGGCCACCATCGGTGGAGCGGAACACACCTCGCTCAGAATTGGGCCCGTACGGATGCCCCAGCACGGCGGCGAACAAACGATTCGAATCGTGCGGATCTACCGCAATGTGCGCGATCTGCTGGCCTTCGCGCAGACCGAGATGCGTCCATGTTTTCCCTGCGTCGCTGGATTTGTAGATTCCGTCGCCCGTCGAGAGATCCGGTCGCTGAAGGCCCTCGCCGCTTCCCACGTACACAATGTTCGGATCTGGCGCAACCGCAATGGCGCCCACGGATCCTGTCGGCTCATGATCGAAGATCGGATCCCAGGTGCGCCCGTAATCATCGCTCTTCCAGACACCACCGTTCACTGCGCCTATGTAGAACACGTTCGGCTGACTGGGTACGCCGGCTAAGGCGCGTGTGCGGCCTCCCCGATACGGACCGATGTTCCGCCATCGCATGTCGGAAAAAAGTTTCGGATCGATCGACTGCGCACTTGTAATGAACACTGATGCGAACGTTAGCAGCCCCATCGTGCTCGCGAAGACGAACGTACCTCTCACCAATCGTCCCTCCCGGTGACAGCAATAGAAGTAGCAGTATACCTTCGCATTTAAGTAGCGAGAAACGTTTCCGTCCGCATTCGGTCCTTTCAAACGGAGCCCCTGGCCTTGGGATTCGATCAGTTCACCGCGCCACAGGCACCGGTCGTGAAGACCACTGCTCATCCGCCTCGGGCCACGCGCTCACGGCGCAAACTATGGATCATCACCGGACTCGCTTTGATTGCGGTTGCGGCGTTTTACGCGATTGTGTTCAGCATCCATTGGCCGTTCAAAAAGCAGGCCCTCATTGACGTTCTTCAGGAGCGCTCTCATCGCTCGGTCACGATCGCGCGCTTCCGCGTAACCTACTTGCCTCCGGGCTGCGTCGCCGAAGGAATCACTTTTCTGCGGTACAAGCACAAGAACCAGCCGCCGCTCATCACCATCCAGCAGCTCGCCATTTCGGTCACTTATCCCACGCTGCTGACGTTCCAGCACCGTCTGGACTCCGTTCGCGTGAGGGGATTGCATCTGATCGTGCCTGCGAACGAGCCACCCGGCAATCCGAGTCCGATGCTGCTGCTAACGCCCAGTGCTTCCGAATCATCTTTGCCGATCGGGCGCTTAGATGCGACTGGCAGCCTCTTTGAGTTCTACCGCGGTAATGACCCTCAACCATTGCGCGTCGCTTTCAACAGGTTGTCCGCGCAGCACGTCAGCACCAGAACGACCATTCGCTATCTAGCGGAATTGTCGAATTCAGAGGTTCCTGGTCTCATCCGTTTGCAAGGCCTGCTCGGGCCATGGGACGCAAAGCAGACGGCAAACACTCCGGTACGCGGCAAGTTCACGTATGATCACGGCGACCTATCGCCTATTCAGGCCGTCTCTGGCACGCTGTTCTCGCGCGGGGCATTCAACGGAACTCTCGGAGCAATTCGCATAACCGGCAGTGCGCAAGTTCAGAACTTCGCAGTACATGGCAGCAGTCACGCCAGGGCCCTCGCGGTCAATTACAAGGTCACCGTGAACGCGACGAATGGCAGCATCGGCTTAGAGACGATCACCGCCGCGTTCGAGCGTTCCAGGGTCCTGCTGTCCGGCTCGATTTCAGCGGCGCACCCCCACGATGGTGAAATTGCTTCCATCCAGCTCAGCTCCAATCAAGCGCGCATTGAGGACCTGCTCGAGCTGTTCATCTCCTCTAAAGAGCCGCCCATGACAGGCGACGTTTCCTTCGGAGCTCACTTCGGCCTGCCTCCTGAGTATCAATCGTTCATTCGGGATATGAAGCTCAGCGGGAATTTCGGAATTGCGGGCAGCAAATTTACCAACCAGTCGACTGAAGCCGGGCTCACTAAACTGAGTCAAACGTCGGAGGCAGGGAAGCAGGAGAAATCTCAGCACAATGTCGCTATGGTTCTCTCGGACCTTCGGGGTCAAGCAACCGTTACCGGCGGGATCGCTCACCTGTCACACGTGGAATTTCATATACCTGGCGCCGACGCACGGCTTTCCGGCACTTACAGCCTGCGGACGTTTCAGGCTGATTTCGCGGGCACACTGATGACGAGTGGCAACGTCTCCGACACTCAAACCGGGGCAAAGTCGTTATTTCTCAAAGCGCTAACCCCATTCCTGAAACATCACGACAAGGTCAAGATCATTCCGTTTAAGATTACCGGTCCGTACGGCCACACCACCACCTCACTTGACCTGGGCCACAATTCACACCGCATTTACTACTGAACTTTTTGCCCTTTCCCAACGTTTTGGTATTAGTCAACGTCTAAAGCGCGACGAAGACCTAGAGGATTACAACGTGTGGGAGATCGGGTTGCCGCTCCGATTCGCCGCTAGTCTGCCAGAGAACCCGACCGACGCCGAGCTTGTTAGTGAATGCAGGCGTGGCAACCTACGCGCCTACGAGCGCCTTTATGAGTTGCATGCGTCGCGTATGAAGAGTCTTGCTTTTCACCTGCTCGGCAGCCACGCCGATGCAGAAGACACCGTTCAGGAGGCCTTCCTGAAGGTTCACAAGGCGTTCAACAGCTTCGAAGGCCAGTCCTCGCTCGCGACATGGATCTATCGCATCCTGATCAATTGCTGTTACGACGCTTTGCGCAAACGAGGTCAGCGGGCCGAAGCCAGCTATTCGCACGAACGTCCTTCCCGTTCGGATCCTGCTCTCAAAATCGCTCTAAAGAGTGCGCTTGCTGCATTAAATGACCGGCAGCGGCTGGTGTTTCTCATGTTTGAAGTGGAGGGCCTGAAGCACTCTGAGATCGCCGCCGTGCTGCAAGTGCCCGAAGGGACGTCGCGAAGCTGGCTCTTCGAGGCGAAACGCGAATTGAAGCGTCTTTTGACGGAGTCCGCAGTATGAAGTTCGAATGCGGAGATCTGGATCGCGCTCTCGAACAAGGACAGCTTATGCCGGAGGCCCGCGATCATCTCAAGCATTGCCAGGCCTGCCGAAAGGAGTACCGGCTTTGGAACGATATCAGCACCGTCGGTCGGGAACTCCATGAGGAATGGGCCTCGCCTGAGCTGTGGGGCTCGATCCAGACTGCGCTCAAGCAGCAGCCTCAGCCTCGACCGCAACGTCCGTGGTGGGCGGGGGCCAAAACGTGGACGATCGCCGCGGCTTTCGCTATGTGCGCGGGGATTGTTGTCTTGTTTCTGGGGCCTTGGCGAAACCAGGCCGCGCCCACCGCAAACCAGCAGGCAAGCATCGCCGCGCCAGCCGCTGACAAGAGCAAGACGACAGATCGCGATTTCCTGACCGAGCAGGCCCTTGCTGAAGTGGAGCGTACCGAGTCCGCCTATCGCGACTCGATCGACAAACTCTCTCACCTCGCCGCGCCCGAGCTCCGCAATCCGCATAATGCAGTCGCAATGAACTACAGTGAAAAGCTGAAACTGCTCGATGCAGCCATCGCCGAAACCCGGGCAAACCTGGATCGCAACCGATACAACATCCATCTCCAAACGGCGCTCGCCGACTTGTACCGCGAAAAGAAAGAGACTCTCCAGGAGTTACTCCCCCGTGATCAAACGAATTAGTTGGATGATATTGGGCGTGCTGCTTGCTTCCACGGCATTTGCACGCGACGAGTATGTCCGTACTTTTGACAAAACACTTACGCTGCAACCGGGCCAGCGCGTATTCGTAGAGCATAAGTTCGGCGACGTCATTGTTCGCACGCATCCCCAGGCCGAAATCGTGATACATGCGGTGATCCATGTTTCAGCGGCCGACGCCAATCAGGCGAAGAGCTATGCCGATCGCGTGGAAATACTTGTTGAACCGTCATCGAGCGAAATTTCCATCCGCACCCGTTACCCGGACACTTCACGCGGTGGGTTCTTCAATTACCGTAGCTGCTCCTATTCCATGCGGTACGAGATCACCATGCCCGAAACGGCCCCTCTCGAGGTGCGGAATTCGTTCGGCGGCATCTCGGTTACCGGCGTCAAAGGCGGCGCGCAATTGACCAACTCGCACGGAAATGTTGAAAGCCGCAACGGCGCCGGAACCGAGCATCTGGAGAATGCTTTCGGGTCCGTGCGCGTGGAAGGCAATGCGGGCGATGTCTCGATTGAAAATACAAACGGCTCGATCGATGCATCAGATATCAAGGGCATGTTGAACGTACGTGACCGGTTCGCGAGCATCAATACCGCGCACATCGCCAAAGGCGTGACGATCGCTAACAACAACGGTTCCGTGGAGGTGAATGACTGCGGCGGTCCTGCGAGCGTCCGCAACTCGTTCGGCAGCGTTTCCGTGCACAATATACAAGGCGACCTGACAGTCAACAACGGCAACGGCTCGATTGAGGCCGCTCACGTGAGCGGCGCTGCCGAGCTGAACACGACCTTCAGCCATGTCGCATTCGCCGACATCGGACGCCAGGTTTCCGTCCACACGAACAATTCCAAAGTCGAAGGGGAGCGCGCCGGCGGCCCGGTTACGGTGAGGAACTCATTCGGTGAAGTCCATATCAATGAGGTCGGCGGCCTTCTCTCCGTACGTAATCAAAACGGGTCCGTAGAAGCAGCGCATGCGAAAGGCGCGCAGATCGCCACCAGTTTTGCCTCGGTTATCATCCAGGGTATCGATGGCCCGATCCAGATCGAGAATCAGAACGGGGCGGTGGAGGCGTCAAGCGCTGCGCAGGGCCGGTGCCAACCTGTCATCGTTCATACCTCTTTCGCGCCCATTCGCGTTCGTCTTCCCGGCGATGCCAGTTATGCCGTATTCGCCAAGACCTCCTTCGCAAAGATCCACACAGACTTCCCGCTGTTGGTCTCCGGCTCGGACGGCGTTTCTGGCGGCGAGATAAGCGGCAAGATCGGAAGCGGCGCTTGCGAGCTGCGCCTGACCAACAACAACGGGCCGATCGAAATTATGAAATCCGGCCCGTGACTCAGGCCGCTGCCTACACGCTCACATCCCAGCCCTTGCGGAACTTGGGCTTGAGCAGCTCGTCGGCATCCTTATTGTTCGTCACGCTCATATTCTCCGCGTCCCATTCGAGGCGGGTATTCAGCCTGATCGCGATGGCGCCCAGCGTCACCCATTCGGTGAACGGTGCAGCCACATCGAAGTTCGAACATGCGGGGTCTCCGCCTTTGCAGGCCCGAATCCAATCGCGATAATGCCCGGGAGAGCGTGTCAGGACCTCCGGCGGAAACTCATAATCGCGCATCTTCTCGACTGGAATCAGGCGTGTCCACTCGCCATACGTTCCGGTCGTGATCATACCTTTATCGCCCACGAACAGGCTGCCGTTCGTGCCTTTACCGATCAGCGCCATCCACTCCGTGAGCTTTTTCTCGTGCTCGGTCATCGGCTTCTGCGGCTCCCGCTTGGCCGGCGTGGTCGCAGCAGCGCTTGTGGGCTTGAAGTATCCCTCGTTGAAAACTCTCCCGATTACCTGCTTCTCCGCCGGCTCAATGTCCCAATGCTGATTTCCCACTCGAGAGCGCGGAACATCTCCTAGAATCTGATCATGCGGTGCGCCGGAGAATGTGGGCTGCTCGTCGCGCATGGCGTCATACCAGAACACCGTGACGGCGGGCATATTCCCTCGCGCCGGAAACTCGAACCTCACTACTGACTTCGCCGGATAATAATACTCGCTTCTCCCTTCCTGGCTGACACATTCCACCGCTGTCGGCGCGCCCAGTCTCAGTGCCATGTTCGGAGCGCCCAGAATGTGGCATGCCATGTCCCCCAGTGCGCCGGAGCCAAAGTCATAGAAACCACGCCATGTGAAAGGCAGATAGTCTTCGCTGTACGGCCGGTCTTCAGCAACGCCCAGCCACAGGTTCCAGTCGAGATAGCTCGGTATGGGAGTCGTGGGCGGCGGCAGTGTTGCGACCCCCTGCGGCCAGGCGGGCCGGTTCGTCCATGCATGCACTTGCGTGACATTCCCAATTACGCCAGACCACACCATCTCCGCGCACTGCCGTGTGCCTTCGTTCGAGTAACCCTGGTTGCCCATTTGAGTCGCAACTTTGTATTTCGCCGCGGCCTTTTGCAGCTCGCGGCATTCCCAAACCGAGTGCGCCAGAGGCTTCTGCAAATAGATATGTTTGCCCCGCTGCATGGCATCCAATGCCGCAGCCGCGTGCATATGGTCGGGAATCGTTACGATTACAGCGTCGATCCCGGCGCCCTCCTTATCCAGCATGACGCGGTAATCTTTGTACTTCGGCAACGCTGGATACTTCTGATATACTTCAGCGGCGCGATTCTCATCGACATCGCACAGCGCCACAATGTTCTCCGTTTGTGCGCACGCTGCGATATCGCTGGTCGCTTTTCCTCCAGCGCCGATCGATGCAATATTTAGCTTTTCATTCGGGGATTTGTATCCCAGCATCTTAAGCGATGGTTGACTGCCGAATCCCGCCATCGGGATAGCACCTGCGAGGAGGCTGCCGTAGAAAAAGTGACGTCTGGTAATTTCATTTCGTGCCATAACTTGATTCTCTCTTCTGCACTGATCCTGGATTCTGCACTGATCCTGGATTCGTAGTTCACGATTCATTCTCGAGCGCGGCACGGGCCGCCTCGAGTTCTTTCCGCCTCTCCCGAGTTATCTCCGGAAGCTGCAGGTTCAGATCGTCAAGCGCCTCCACCACAGCCGACGCAACCACAAGCCGGGTGAACCACTTATGATCCGCCGGTACCACGTACCAGGGTGCATGTGGCGCGGCAGTATGGCGAATGGCGTGTTCGTACGCTGCCATGTAATGCGGCCACAATTTGCGTTCCTTTACGTCATCCTCTGAAAACTTCCAGTTCTTTTCCGGCGTGTCCAGCCGGGCTAAAAAGCGCTTCTTCTGCTCCGCTTTCGACACATGCAGGAAAAACTTGCGAACCAAAGTACCGTTCCGCGCCAAATGCAGCTCGAACGCCGCGATGTCTTCATAGCGCTGCCGCCAGATCTCCTCAGTTACGAGTGACTGCGGAAGACGCTGAGCCTGCAAGTCCCGCTGGTGAACGCGCACCACCAGCACTTCCTCGTAATATGAGCGGTTGAAAATGCCGATTCGTCCGCGTTCCGGCAGTTTGCACGTCGACCGCCACAGAAAATCATGCTTTAACTCTTCGCTTGATGGTTGTTTGAAAGAAAATACTTCGCACCCGCTTGGATTCACACCCGACATTACGTGACTGATGACGCTGTCTTTGCCCGCGGCGTCCATCCCTTGCAAAATCAACAGCAAGGCCCATTCCTGCTGCGCGTATAGCTTCTGCTGCCGATCCCGCAGCTCGCCCAGGCTCTCAGCCAACATGCCGCTCGCCTGTTTCTCTGACTCGATTCCCGCTGTTTCTGCGGCGTGAATCTGCTCGAGACGGAAATCCTTTCCCTCCGTGATACGGAATCGCTGGGCCAACGCACTGGTCTTCGTCATCGCAAGCTCATCGTATAGTAATCGGGTTCTGCGGGAACCGTCTCCCACATGCAGCGCCCGCGGCACTTGCATTTTTCAGACTGCCGGCAAGCGCGAACGATCACTTTTCCTAGTTGCAGCATCATCGGATCGAAGCGTACGTTGTAGTCACTCGGCGATGAAATTCGTAACTGGGCTGACAAACATCTTATGCACCGGAGACGCCCCGGGAGGCTCGAAAGCGTGAGTCTATGGATGTCACTCTGCTCACCGATCCAGTGAACGCTAATCGTCTGAGTGATCTTATGAGTGAACTGTCTTACAATTAGACGCGGCCTTTTGCGCGCGGCTCCGCCAAGCGGGATCATGCGAAATCTTGGTTACACCTAGCGGATGACACCTCCTTCGTTCACGAAGAACATCGGTCGCCGTCGTACGTTACACCTACCCGTCGCGCTGGCTTTTCTGGCCCCGCTGGCATTGGGGCAGACGCCGCAACCTGCTGCCGCGACTCCACAGATCACACCATCGACACTCAAGAACCTGAGTCTGGAACAGCTTTCCCAGATTGAGGTCACTTCACCGACCCGAGAGCCCACGTCCGCTTTTCGCTCGCCAACGGCGATATACGTACTTACGGGCGAGGACATCCGCCGGTCGGGAGTGACCACCATCCCCGATGCACTTCGCTTGGTGCCCGGCGTCGAAGTTGCACAGATCGACTCGAGTAAGTGGTCGGTCGGAATCCGCGGCTTCGGAACGCGCCTGTCGCGATCCGTCCTCGTCTTGATCGACGGGCGCACAGTCTACTCTCCCCTTTTCGCCGGCACGTACTGGGAAGTTCAGGACACTTTGCTTGAGGACATTGAGCGGATCGAAGTGATCCGCGGCCCGGGAGGCACAATCTGGGGGCCGAACGCGATCAATGGCGTCATCAACATCATCACGAAAACCACCAGAGACACGCAGGGCACATACGCGTCGGGCGGCGGGGGTAATTATGCCCTCGGGTTCTTCAACTTCCGCTATGGCGGTACTAATGGCAAGGGGCTCAGTTATCGCTTCTATGCGAAAGCTTACGGCTATGGCCCGGAATATCACTACAACCACGACAACTTTGATTCCTGGAGCGGCGGTCAAAGCGGATTCCGAATAGATTGGCCGGCCGGCACACGCGACGCATTTACCCTCGAAGGTGACGTTTATAAGCAGGAGGACGGTGAGCGGGTTTCACTCACTACCTACACTCCCCCTTTGACGAAAATTGTGAACGGCGAAGCAGATCTGTCTGGCGGAAATCTTCTCTTTCACTGGACACGAACGTTGAATGAGCGCAATAACTTTCAACTGCAGGCATTTTACGACCGAACCAA
>JAFAMM010000172.1 GCA_019233375.1 Acidobacteriaceae bacterium | reverse complement strand
CAATTGCGCGGCCCCAATTCCGGCGTCGCCATGGTCTTTCAGAGCTTCGCGTTGCTGCCTTGGCTCACCGTTCAGGAAAACGCCGAGTTGGGCCTTTACGCGCGCGGTACAGATCCTGCCGCCGCCGAAGAGGCTGCCCTGCACGCTTTGCGCATGGTTGGCCTGGAAGGATTCGAGGGCGCTTATCCGCGCGAACTCTCGGGTGGAATGAAACAACGCGT
Organism: Acidobacteriaceae bacterium; assembly: GCA_019233375.1. Taxonomy (GTDB): domain Bacteria; phylum Acidobacteriota; class Terriglobia; order Bryobacterales; family Bryobacteraceae; genus Bog-105. The sequence continues at coordinate 9,040 of JAFAMM010000172.1, read as the reverse complement.
CGGATTTGCTCGCGCGTTCGTCATGAAGCCGGACGTGCTGATGATGGACGAGCCGTTCAGCGCCCTCGTCGTGCTTACGGCCGAAAATCTGCGCGGTGAGATCAGTGATCTATGGGAGCGTGGCGAATTCCCGGCCCGTGCCATTCTCCTCGTTACCCACAACATTGAGGAAGCCGTCCTGCTGTCAGATCGGATCATCATTCTCGGAGCCAATCCGGGTGCGGTACGTGGCGAGTTGCGCGTTGACATACCACGCCCCAGAAAAAGCAAAGACCCGCGCTTTGCCGCGCTCGTCGATTACATCTATACAGTGATGACCAATCCGAAAGCGGCCGTCGATCAGGCTTCTCTTCCCGCGGCCCGCACCACCTTCCCCATGCTGCCTCACGCGCGCGTTGGTGGTATCAGCGGTCTTCTCGAGATCATAGCCGAACAGGGTGGCCGCGAAGACCTGCCTCTTTTGGCCGACCGTCTCCGCCTGGACATTGACGACCTCCTTCCCACCGTCGACGCGGCCGGCATGCTCGGCTTTGCTGAAGTCTCAGGCGGCGATGTCACCATCACGCCGACCGGCAAAGAATTCGCCGAGGCGGATGTAGAGCGTAGCTGGCGTATCTTCCGCGAAGCGCTCATCCAGCATGTCCCCTTCGTCTCAACGGTGTTGAACGCACTGCGCGAGAAGAATACCGGCATCAAAAAGGAATTTTTTGTCGACATCCTCGACGAACACTTCTCCGAAGAAGAAGCCGAACGCCAGTTCGAAACCCTCGTTTCCTGGGGACGCTATGGCCAGCTCTTCGAGTACGACGCAGCCGAGGAACGTCTCTATCCCCCAGAACATGAAACGCCGCGGGACGAAGCCGGGCGTTCCTAGACGCGGCGGGGTTCTACCCCGGACCTCAAAATGTCAAGTGCAGGTCCATCTGCAAAAACCGGGGGCTGCCAATGGTGTGTTGAATGATGCCGAGCGATCCAGCCGGTGGATTATTGATGGTCGGGGGATTGCCGTAATTGTAAAACGAAACATTGTTATTCGGCGCGTCAAAGCTCGGATGATTGAATACATTGAATGCATCGAAGTCATACCGAAGACGAACTCGCTCCGTGATAACAAATTCCTTGCCGATCGTTTGATCTACGCGGAATTGGAATGGCGCTCGGAACAGATTTCTCCCGCTATCGCCGTAAGCTGATTCATAGGTATCGCAAACGCCCGCCGCATCGCACGGCGGCACGCCCATCTGTCCGGGCGCGAGCGTCGGAATCGTGAACGCGTTGGCGTCCAGCACCGGTTTCCCGGCATTCACGCCGGTGGTTCCCTGCAGTTGGGCCTCGCCCGCCGTTACTCCCGGTTTCAGCGGCACAATGGGATTCGTGATGTAGTCGTTCAGACCGTAATAGATGCTCGCGATTGACCCCGAGAAATCGTAGACGCTATAGGGCGTCCCGCTCTGCGCCACCCATTGCCCGCTGATTGTCCAGCCGTTCACCAACGCGCCCAGGAATCCGTGGCGGGTCGTGAAATTCGGAAGCTGATACGTGTAGTTCAAGAGGAACGTATGCGGCTGATCGAAATCCGAACTGGCATACGCCGATTTCGGATCGAGCGGATTGTTCCCCGTGTAGAACAGGCCCTGCCCGCTCTGCTCATCCAGGCTGTGCGACCACGTGTAGGCTGCTGTAAACTGCAGCCCGAATGAAAGCCGCTTTCTCGCCTCCAGCTGCAATGCGTTATATGAAGAGACTCCCTCAGCCTCGTAAGACACTGAGTTCGGGCTGTAGCCGATGTAGGGAACGCGAAGGTCGGTATTGCCGCCCGTGAATGAATATATCGGTTCGTAGGCGTTCACGTTGTAGCCATAGGAATAGATCTGCCCATTAATGGGATTCTGCGGCGTTGCGACTCGCGGCTGATTGAAAGGGATCGGCAGAACGCCGTGGACGCCATGGTTGCCGATGTACCCAAGGCTCAACAGAAGGCTGTTAGTGGCCTGATACTGAAGGTCGAAGCTCCAGTTTTCCGTGTAGGGTAGCTTGTTGCGAGGATCATAGCCGCCGTAGAGAAACGGACCGAATTGGTTGCCCGGAGGCAGCGGCGTGTTGCCTGAGAGCTGAGAGATATTCGGAAGCAGCGCCGTAAAAGCTGCCGCGTTCACCGGCGGCGCAGCAGGGGGAGTTGTTCCGAATGGCGCATCTAACGTCGCTCCTTGCTGGGCGAGAACCGGTGTTACGAAAGGAGGCTCAAGCGTTACGCCGAACGGTCCGTTGAACCCGCCGCCGGCGCTCGGCGAGAACTCGCTGAAGAACTGGCCGCGATCGTAGTACAGTCCGAAACCCGCTCGTACCGTCAGTCTGGAATATGGCGTGTAAGCAACGCCGACCCGTGGGCCCAATCCCCACTGATTCGCAAGCATCGTCGAGTTGCTCACACCAGGAGTGTGGAAATCGGGGTTGTTGCCCGCAAATACCAGGCCTGAGCTGACGATGGTGTCGGTTGCGGCATTGTATTGATAAGTGTTGCCGTAGAAGTTGGTTAGGCGTCCATACTTTTCCCAGAGCGGGCCGTTGTAGTCCCAGCGCAGACCGAGCGTTACGTTCAGGTTCCTTCCGACCTTAATTAAGTCGTTCACATAGGTGCCTACGGTGTTACTGCGATAGTAGCGGTTGCTGTTGCCATTGAAGTACGTGCTATTGCTCCCCGGCTGAACATTTCCAAGAAGAAAATCCGGGAACTCGCCGAATGCGATGTTCGCCGTTTCGTTGTTCCGGTTGAGGATATTGAGCTGTGTGTAATCCCAGCTGGCGCCGAACGACAGCGTATGCCGGCCGATTACCCAGCCGACATTGGTTGCATATTCCCACTGGTTCTGGAACATGCCCGCGTTCGAAAAGTTAGAAACCGGCCCGAACGAAAGACCATAGCCTACACTCGGATCCGCCAGGTTGATTGATATCGCCGGGAACCGCGTGGACCCGAACAAATAGATACCGGCGTCCGCCGGTGTCAACGGCTGTGACGTGCCCGAATACGCACGCAACCGGGTGAAACCGGCCCGCTGGTCCCACGTGATCGAGGGCGACACGACGACCGTGTTTTCAATCGAAGCAACCTGGCTGCCCGCATTCAGCACCTGCGGAAAACTCAGTGTTGCGCTGTTGGAGCCGAACGGGCTTGTCGTCGGATCATTTTGATAAAAGTATTTGCCGGACAGCCGGTCCTTCGCGCTGATGTCATAATCGACATTCCCCGAGCCTTGGTCCATGTTGAAAGTCGCATCAGGACCTTGGACAAATGCGTTATATCCGACCTGTGTCGCGACGTCGGGCGAAACGTTGGAACTCGGAATCATGTATTGACCGTTCGAGAGCTTGGCCTGCATAATGCTCAACGCCGAGGGACTGATCTGGTTCGGCGTGATGCTGGTTCCGAAATCCGCATTTACAACATTTGCCAGAGCCGCCGCGCTGCGGTCATTTGTCAAGCCTTGCGGAACCGTTGCTTCAGAGGTGCCAAGCAGCGCGTCTGCGGACCGAATGCCCTGATACGCAACGAAAAAGAAGAGCTTGTCTTTGATGATTGGTCCGCCGAAGGTCGCGCCAAACTGGTTGCGATCGAGTTTGGGCACCTTCTGGCTGGCCGGAATGGCCGGCGAGGCGTTATAGAAAAACGGCGCCGCATTCCAGAAATTGTTCTGGAAACGCTCGAATAGTTGTCCATGAAACTCGTTTGTTCCTGATTTCGTCGTGAGTCCGATGTGCGCTCCGCTGTGCGCGCCCTCCGATGCGTCATACATTGAGGTATTCACGCGGATCTCTTCGATCGATTCCGGCGCGGGCGTCGGGAGCGCCTGCCCGATGGCTGAGTACACGGACGTACTTGTTCCGATCACGCCGCCAGGTCCGAAGCTTTCACCGGTGTTTAAAACAAAACGGTTCTCCCCTACCTGGCTAGTGGAGTTTCCGTTGAAGAGATTGTTCGTGCTGACGCCGTTCAGGGAAAAGCTGTTGCTCGACGCACGTTGCCCGTTCGCAAAGATCGCCTGATTGCCCAAGCCCGAGTTCGAACCCGAGCCGCCCAGAAAATCCGCATGAACACCGGGCGCGAGGATCGCCAGTTGTGTGAAGCTTCCCGTTCCGAGCGGAGTGTTCTGAATCGTGGCCTGGTCGACCACGTACCCGTTCGTTACGTCGACTTGATTCATCAGCGGCGTCCCCATTACTTGAACCGAAGTGGATGCCTGACCCAGTTGCAGAGAAGTCGTCAGCGTCGCGGTGCGGTCTCCCTGCACCACGATGTTTGGATGTGTTTCTGTCTTGAACCCGGTTCTGCTGAACGTTACTTCGTAATTGCCTACCGGCAGATTTGGAATCAGAAACGATCCATTCGATTTGGTTTGCACCGTGACTCTAAGGTTCGTGGCCGTATTCCGCGCGGTCACCTGCGCGTCGGGCAGAGAAGCGCCGGTCGGATCCGTCACGGCGCCGGTGAGGCTGCCCAGGATCTGCTGCGCGGTCGCTGTGCTCTGCGGCAGCAACAATAAGCAAACGATAAATGTGTAGCTGAGTTTCAAGCGAAAGAACATAAGAAGCGTCGTAGAAAAGACCGAGACTTAGCTTCAGCCTAAAGGAATCGGGCGTGATTCGCCAGCTATGTCATTGAGGTGTAACCAAAAACCGGCGCACGGAGTTTCACCCTTTGGTAAAGCTACCTACCCGAACGGAGGATGTGCCGTTGTCCAAAGAGGCGGCAAAGTGAAGACATGAGTAGCTCAGTTTTGAATGATCTCAGCGGCTTTTCGCAAGCGCTGACGGACCTTGTGACGCGAACCGCACCGAGTGTCGTTGCCGTGAAGGCCGCGCCTTATCGCGTGGTCAGCGGCATCGTGCTGGAAGGCGGCCTCATCGCCGTGACGGACCATACACTCAAACGAGAGGATCGGGTTTCGGTGCACGCCTTTGGCGGTGAAGAAATACTCGCGAGCATCCTCGGTCGCGACCCCTCGGTCGACGTCGCCATTTTGAAAATCGATTCGGGCGGAGGATCGCCGCTGCCCCTTGCCGATGTAACTACCTTGCACGCGGGAACTCTCGCGGCCGTGGTCGGCTTAACCGCGGATGTAGGTCCCACTGCCAGCCTCGGCATTCTGGGCGCGGTCGGTCCCTCACGACGCACCTGGCGCGGCGGAACGCTCGACCATTTTCTGCGGCTGGATGTGAATCTCTATCCTTCGCAGGCAGGAGCCGCCGTCGTTACAGCAGAAGGCAAGCTGATCGGCATGGCAACCGGAGCGCTGCTGCGCCAGTCGGGCGTGGCGCTGCCGGTTTCTACCATCCGCCGCGTAGCGGATGAGCTTCTAAAAGAAGGACGCATCCGCTATGGATATCTGGGCGTCGGCTTGCAGCCCGTCGCGGTGCGGAGCACCAGGCACAAACTGCAAAACGTGCCATCGACGGGACTGATTGTGCTGAGCGTAGAACCCGATTCGCCGGCAGACAACGCTGGCGTGCAGATCGGTGATATTTTCATAACGCTCGCAGGAAAGCCCGTAATGGATGTTGAAGAGCTGCAGATGGCATTGCGAGGCGATGTTGTCGGTCGTAGCGTGCCTGCTACTTTGCTGCGTGGCGGCGAACCGCTGGAAGTGACGATCACGATCAGTGAGCGGATCACGAAGGAGAACTGAGATGCCTATTCCGGTTCCGGGGCGTCTCGCTGACGCGCTTCGTCAATCGACGGTTCAGATACTGAGCGGCGACAGGCTTCACAACGGGCATGGATCCGGCGTGATCATTGGGCCCGCGCAGGTCGTCACTAATGCGCACGTGGTGCGAAGTGAGCACCTTACTATCGAATCCTGGGAAGGCAAGCGCTGCAATGCGAGCGTGGTAAGGAGTGACCGGCGTAGAGACCTTGCTCTGCTATCCGTTCCAGATCTGAACGGCGCTTCGGTAACTCTCGGCGATTCCAGCCTGCTCCGTGCCGGCACGCCGGTTGTCGCGATCGGCAATCCATTTGGCTTTGTCGGCGCGCTCTCGAGCGGTGTCGTTCATTCTGTCGGCCGCGTGCACGTCCGCGGACCGAATGGCGGTACGGCAGAGTGGGTGTGTGCGGATGTCCATCTCGCGCCCGGAAATTCGGGCGGCCCCCTGGCAGATTTCCATGGGCACGTCGTCGGAATCAATACCATGATTGCGGCGGGCGGTCTCGCATTTGCGGTGCCCAGCCGCGCCGTTCAACGATTCGTCGCCCATGCAGGCAGTCCGGCCAAGCTCGGCGTTGTGGTCCGGCAAGTGACATTGCGAAGCGGGCGCCCAGCCATGCTGATCCTGGAACTCGTCGAGCAGGGTGCAGCGCAGGCAGCGTCCCTGCTTGCCGGTGATGTCCTCATCGCCGCCGATGGCAAAAGCCTCGCCGAGCCGGAGGATCTGCTGGTGGCTATGGAAGAATGCGCGGGCGGCCTTCTGCACCTGGACTTCTATCGCGGATCGCAGGACACCTTGCGCCACGTGACTGCCCGTTTGCAGCCGGAGAGGACACGCGACGCAGCCTGACGTCATTCGTGTCCTGATCGCCGCGGATTCGCCCAGCCGCGCGCGCCGATTGACGGCTCTGCTTGCAGGAGAAGAGCGCCTCGAAATTCTCGAACCCGGCATGAGTTCGTTTGCCGATGTAGTCATTGGAGCGGGAGTTGCGCCCGACCAACTCCCGGACACTCCGGCCCAAGTAATTGTTCTAAGTGAAGAGCCGGAACCCGCCACGTGGGCGCCCGGGGTGCGGGCTTGGCTGCCATTGAACGCGCTTGCGTCCGAGATAGCCGCCGCGGTGATAGCCGCCGCCACTGATTTGACGGTGCTGACCGGTGCTCAAGCGCGGCGCTGGCTGCCGGGTTCGGAGCCGGGCCGTGGCGCCGGCGCGCTTATCGAATCGCTGACGCCCCGCGAGCTGCAGGTCCTCCGCATGCTCGCCGAAGGCCTTGCGAATAAGCAAATCGCGGATCGCCTCAGCATCTCCGAAAATACCGCAAAGTTTCACGTCGCGCAGATTTTAGGAAAACTAGGCGTATCGACCCGCGCCCAGGCTGTCGCTGCAGGCATCCGGCGCGGCCTGGTTCCGATCTAGCTTCGAGAGGAGGCGGCGGTCAAGTCTGTTCGACTATCTGCCCGCTCCTGAGATGGCTATGGAACCGGCTGTAGGCGAAATAAACAATGAGACCGGTTCCCATCCAGATCAAGAACGCCTCCCAAGTGAGGCGGTCGAGACCCGCCATCAGCCCAAGATTTACAACAATTCCGAGGACCGGAACCACTGGGACCCAAGGCGTGCGGAACGGGCGCGATAACTCGGGGCGCGTCTTGCGCATGATCATAATACCGATACAGACCACCACGAAGGCAAACAGCGTACCCATGCTGGTCAGCTTGCCAAGTTGTTCAATCGGGGTCAGTGCTGCTCCGAGAGAAACAAAAATCATCAACAGAATGTTCGAGAGATAAGGCGTCTGAAATTTGCCGTGGATGCGGGAAAAGACGATGGGCAGCAGGCCATCGCGCGACATCGAGTAAAACACGCGCGATTGGCCGAGCAGCATCACGAGAATGACGGATGTAAGGCCGAGCAGCGAGCCCACCTTCATCAACTCGCCGACCCACGGGTAGTCGCGCATGCGATCAACAGCCACCGGCAGCGGATCAGGCACGGCGAGCGCTTTATAGTTCACGACTCCGGTAAGAACCAGTGAGTACAAGATATAGAGTACGGTGCAGACTGCGAGCGAGCCGATGATGCCGATCGGCATGTCCCGCTTTGGGTTCTTCGCCTCCTGTGCGGCCGTCGAGACCGCATCGAAGCCGATATAAGCAAAAAATACCTGACCGGCGGCAGCAAGTACTCCCGACCAGCCGAACGCCCCGAACTTTCCTGTATTGGGCGGAAGGAACGGGTGATAGTTGGCCCTGTGAATATAGAAATACCCGAGCACAATAAACAGGATCACGACGCTGACCTTCACGAAGACGATAAAGGAATTGAAGTGCGCCGATTCGCGAATGCCCACGATCAGAATCGATGAGATGGCGACGACAACCACGACTGCAATCAGGTTGACTTTGCCCGGGTTCATATCAAACGGAGATGCCGTGACCGAACCAGGAATAATGATGCCGAAATCTTTCAAGATGGATGCAATGGTCGCCGACCAACTGACCGCCACCGTGGCGGCGCCCACGGCGTACTCGAGAACAAGCGCCCAGCCGATTACCCAGGCGACTAGTTCACCCAAAGTCGCATACGCGTAGGTGTATGCGCTGCCTGCGATCGGGATCATGGTGGCGAATTCGCTGTAGCAGAAAGCCGCAAAGGCGCAACCAACTCCGGCCAGGATAAATGAATACACCAGCGCGGGTCCTGCATGGTTTGCGGCAGCGACGCCAGTGAGGGTGAAGATGCCCGCGCCGATCACTGCTCCAATGCCAAGCGCGACCAGAGCGGTTGCGCTCAGGGTACGCTTCAATGTGGCGCCGTGCCCTCCGCCCTCTGATTCCAGTAACAGCCGCTCGAGCGGTTTTGTCTGAAACAGGTTCATAGCTCAACTTAGCGGCGGGGTCGCGCGGCTAGCGTTCTCCGATTTAGCGAACTGGCTTAGGTTCGAGTTCCGCGACGGCAGCCGTACTCAGCTTGCTGTGGGATCGCCCGTACAGGAAGTAGATGAACAGGCCGATGACCATCCAGGCCAGAGCAGTGAGTTGGGTGCGCCGGTCAAGCGAGACGATCATGCCGCCACACACGATCACGCCCAGTATCGGAACCAACGGAACGAGTGGCGTTCGGAACGGCCGTGGTGAATCCGGTTCAAGATGACGCATAATCCATACGCCAATACAAACCAGGGAAAAGGCGAAAAGCGTTCCGATAGAAGTTAAATCGCCGGCGAGCGATTCCGGCAGGAAGGCCGCGAATGCTCCGACGAAGACAAACAGGATCATGTTGCACTTGTACGGTGTGCGGAACTTCGAGTGAATGTCGGAAAAGACCTTCGGAAGA
>JAFAMM010000139.1 GCA_019233375.1 Acidobacteriaceae bacterium | reverse complement strand
TTTCGCTTTTGGCTGTCGCGCTCGGTCCGCCACTGGCGATGGCGCAGGGCGACCAGACTGTCCGGGCAGCACAGGAAGCTCTCAAAAGCAAAGGCTTTGATCCCGGCCCGATCGACGGTATCGACGGCCCTCACACACGCGCCGCGACTCGCGAGTACCAGAAGCAGCAAAATCTAACTGCAGATGGCCGCCTCGGCCCCAAGACGCTCGACAGCCTGCAGATCAAAGAAGGGACTGCAGGGGAAAACTTCCATGAGGCCGGGTCCACTCTGAAAACTTCGTATGGCACCGGCGGCAAAGACATTGGTAAAGGCAGTGAGGGATTAGGCAAAGACGTAGCTCACGGGCATCCAATCGAGGGCGCCAAGGACTTCGGCAAAGGTGTCGGCCATGGAGCTGAAAAAATTGGCGCTGGCACAGGACACGCGGTGAAAGATGCCGCCAAAGGCGTGAAGGACGCCGTTACGAATCACTGAGCTTAGGCCTGAAATTTACAGGATAATAGCACCGGAGAACTGTTATGCGCCGTTTAATGACTGTTCTGGGCATTGCCGTTGGGGTCATTCTGGTGCTCTTAGTTGTCGTTGTCAGTTTCTTCAACATCAACAAATTTCGGCCTCGTATTCAGGCTGAACTGCAGAGCAAGCTGAATCGCCCGGTAACGCTGGGTGAGCTTCACTTGCACTTGTTCCCGCTTTCGATCAAAGTGGATGGCCTGACGATTGGCGAGTCTCCTGCTTTCGCTTCAGCTCCTCCATTTGCCAGCGCGAAAGAGGTCTACGGCAGCGCGGACTTGGGCTCAATCCTGCACGGTGAGCCGAAAATCGAGAGTCTCACGCTGCAGGATCCGCAAGTTGAGTTGATTCGAAATGCTGCTGGAGTGTGGAACTTCTCTGACATAGGAAGCTCTACCGCGGCTTCGGCTAGCGGGAAGCCCTCATCCGCCGAAGCCGAATTCACGCTGAATCAACTCAAAATCCTCAATGGCCAGGTCGCAGTCACGAACGAGCGTACAAAATCCCCGCGCACCGTTTACAATCACATCGATCTCACGGTGACCGGATTTGCGCCGGGGAAGCAATTCGATGTTGATGCCGCCGTACACTTTCCTGGGCAGGGGAAAGAACTGCTCAGCTTTCATGGCAAAGCCGGCCCGGTCGCTGCAAGCGGCGCTGAAGCAACGCCCATTGACGGCCGTCTGACTGTTGAACAGGTCTCGCTCGCAGGCTTCAATAGCGTCACTGGCGGATCCATTCCGCCCAATACCGACGCCGTCACATCCGGCAACGCCGATGTCCGTTCCTCGAACGGAACCGTGTCTTGCAAAGGGAATCTAACGCTGACGAACGCGGTAATCCAGGGCGCCCGGCTGAACTATCCAATCGAATCTCAATACGATTTGGCCTTCAACCAGATCACCAATCAGATCAATGTGACGTCGGCTACGGTGAAAGCCGGCCCTACCGCGGTTGCCATTGCCGGCACGGTAAATGCCGGTGTAACTCCGTCAAGTATCAATCTGCGGCTCAGAACGAACAACGCATCCATTCCGGAGCTTATGCGGCTGGCGAGCTTAGCGGGGGGCAAGGCGAACACAAACACGCAGATCAACGGCGATATCACGGCCGACCTGATGGCGACCGGCTCTATTAAGAGTCCTGACGTGCAGGGCAATGTCGCCTCGAATAAGATCCAGGCGCAGGAATTGGTGCTGACTAACGTGCACGCGACGGTCAAGATGAATAACGGCGTCGCGCAGCTCGCTCCATTGACGGCAGGAATCTTTGGCGGTCAGGAAACCGGCACAATTACAATCGACACCAAGCCCGCGCGCCCACCGTGCTCTATTAACATGCAGTTCACCGGAGTGGATACAAACGCGCTCCTCTCGGCAGTCAGCTCCGCGAAGGATACACTTTACGGGAGTCTTGCGGCGCAGGCGAATCTCAGTTTCATCGTAGATTCCAGCGCCAATCTTGCCGGGACTTTGAATGGAACGGTGAATTTCGATGTGACGAACGGGCATTTGAAGAACATAAACATTCTCAATGAGGTCTCCCGTATCGGAAAATTTCTGAATGCCGCCCCTGTACAGGCCGCTGGCGGGACAGACCTGAAAAAGTTCAGCGGTACTCTGACTATCAATCACGGCGTCGCCACCACGAATAACTTGGCGGCTGTTCTCGATCAGGGCTCTCTCTCAGGTAAGGGCTCGCTGAACCTGGCCAGCAATGCCGTCGACATGCACGTGAACGCGGTGCTGGCGAATTCCATCAGCAAATCCGTCGGGGGAACAGGTGTCGGAGGTTTCCTGAATACGGCTCTCGCCAATAAACAGGGAGAGCTTGTGATTCCTGTTACGATAACCGGCAACATGTCTCATCCCGTGGTCACGCCGGACACACAGGCCATCGCTGAGATGAAGATGAAAAACCTGATGCCGACCACGGGCAACCCAAGTTCACTTGTCAACTCGCTGTTAGGCGGCGCACAACAACAACCCGGCCAGAAGAATAAGCAGCAGCCCGAAAACCCGCTTAATTCGCTGTTCAATCAGTTGGGCAAGAAGCACTGAAGCTCACCCGGGCGATCATCTCTGCCCTGCGCATAAGATTGGAGCAGATGATCATTGCGGACCTTGCCGAAATAACTGGCCGCACCTATCCGGCACGCCGTAGAACTCAGAACGTGGTAGGCGGGGCTAGCCCCATCCAGGCTTCTCATTTCGCCTTAGGCCATGTCACGCTGGAGCCGAACGGCGGCCAAGTCCCTTGGCATAACCAGAACCAGGAGGAGATTTATTTCATCCTCGAGGGTGAGGGTGAGATGTGCCTCGGCACTGAGCGCCAGACTGTGCATTCCGGCCAGGCGGTCTACATTCCGCCGCTTGTCTTTCATCAGCTCACCAACACCGGCACCACTGCCATGCGGATGATCTATTGCTACGGCCCGGCAGGCGACGTGGCGCACTGGCGCCAGGAATTGAGTGGCACCTTGCCCCGTGCCGGGGGAGAAGCTCCGCCGCTTCCGGAAGGGGCTCAACCTCAATGCACCGCCGCCCCGGAGCACCTTTGATAACCACGCACAGCCCCGGCGTTATTCTGAACGGCGTTACCGGCCGCATGGGTCTGAACCAACACCTGCGGCGCTCCTTGTGGGCCATCATTCAGCAGGGCGGTATCCGTGTCAGCGATGATGAAACCATCCTGCCGCGCCTTCTGCTTGTGGGTAGAAATCCTGCAAAGCTCGAGGCCATCTCGCGTGAGTTCAAGGACCTACCTTTTTGCACCGATCTTGACCGCGCACTGGTGGACGGCGAATTCGATATTTACTTCGATGCGCAGACCACGGATCGCCGCGCCGATGCTCTGAGAAAAGCAATAGCCGCCGGAAAACACATCTACTGCGAGAAGCCGCTGGCCACTGATCTAGGAACCGCGGTAGAACTCTACAGGCTGGCCTCGAGCGCCGGCGTGAAGCACGGCATCGTTCAGGACAAGCTCTGGCTGCCGGGCATGATGAAGCTGCGAACACTCCGCGAGCTCGGCTACTTTGGCCGCATGCTCTCAGTCCGGGGCGAGTTCGGCTACTGGGTCTTTGAGGGAGACGCGATTCCGCCGCAGCGCCCGGCATGGAACTACAGGAAGGAAGAAGGGGGCGGCATCATTCTTGATATGCTGTGCCACTGGCGCTATCTGCTGGACAACGTGATCGCGCCTGTGCGCGCGGTCTCTTGCCTCGGTGCGACTCACATACCCGATCGCTGGGACGAGAAGGGCGTGCAATATCAAGTCACGGCCGACGACTCCACTTACGCTACTTTCGAACTGGACGGCGGGGTGCTGGCACAGTTCAATTCATCCTGGTGCGCGCGGGTTCGCCGCGATGATCTGCTAACCGTGCAGGTGGATGGCAGCAAAGGCTCCGCTGTGGCCGGGCTGCGCGACTGCTGGATCCAGCCATATGCAGCCACCCCTCGTCCTGTTTGGAATCCCGAAGTTCCTAATCCGCTCAACTTCTTCGAAGGCTGGCAGCGGGTGCCTGAGCAGCAATCATTTGAAAATGCGTTCAAACGTCAATGGGAGCTCTTTCTGTTGCACGTGGTCAAGGATGCCCCGTTTCCGTGGGATCTCCGCGAAGGGGCCAAAGGTGTACAACTGGCCGAGGCCGGCTTGGAGTCCTGGCGCCGCCGTGCGTGGGTCACTTTGCAGCCGGTGAACTGATGCGTCCTAGCCTAGTAGGTTTTCGCTGCTCGTAATTTTCCCCACGGTGTCGTCCATCAATTAGCAGAATATGTCGTTGAGCAGTGGCCAGCCGCCGGATCCAATGGAAGGAGCAACGGCCCGAGCGGTCGATTCCCCGCACCATCCCCATTTCAATCTCCCGCCCCCCAAGCCACTGCAGGAGTTCCGTTTGGCTGACTTTAAGAAAATCTTCGCCCAGGCTTTTGTGCAGTGGAACAAGCACAATGCCACCCGGCTCGGTGCATCGCTCGCCTTCTACTCGCTTCTCTCGCTCGCGCCTTTGCTGCTCATCGTAGTCTCGATTGTCGGCATTGTGTTCGGCCCGAGCGCTGCCGAGCGCCAAACATCCAGTGAGATCCAATCGCTCGTGGGCCCTGCGGCCGGAAAGGCCGTTGCGGCATTCCTCGAGGGATCCAAGAACACCGGGAAGGGCGTGCTCGCGACGATGTTCGGATTAGTAGCGCTCCTTTTTAGCGCGTCGGGTGTTGTCGTTGAACTCAGGGCCGCGTTGAACCTCATCTGGGATGTCCCGGTACGAGAGACAACCACCATCACGATGATTACCGGCTATATCAAAGAGCGCTTGTTCTCTTTCGGTATCGTGTTCGCTGTCGGCTTTTTGCTCATCGTCTCGCTCGTCGTCAGCGCTTGGATTTCGGCAGTAGACGAATTCTCCGCCTCTCTTCTGCCGGGTCAGGCGGTGTTGCTACACATAGGAAACTTCATCCTTTCGCTCGTTGTTCTGACATTCTTGTTCGCGGCGATCTATAAAGTCATGCCGGACGTACACATCGAATGGCGCGATGTTCTCTTCGGCGGCGCTGTAACGTCCGTGCTCTTTACGATTGGGAAGTTCTTGTTGGGCTTATATCTCGGCCGCGCAAGCTACACATCCACGTACGGCGCCGCGGCTTCCGTCGTCGTGCTGATCGCCTGGATCTATTATTCAGGACAGATTTTCTTTCTGGGCGCCGAATTCACTCGAGCCTTTGCCGCACGCTACGGCTCCAAGCGCCACCTGAGGGCGCGAACAGCCGGAGTTGCTTGATCGGGGCTCACCTCGGCCATTGCCGATTCCGCGCTAACCATTTATCGTGAGTTCTAACGAGGTGAGATGAATGGCTTGCAATGCGGAAGAGTTGAAGCATGTGCCCCTTTTCGCCCTGCTCGATGACGATGAACGAGCAGTGCTTGCGAGCGAGGTGGAGCTAAAGAGGTTCGCGCCCAGGCAGCGGATCTACAAGATGGGCGATACGCGAGGACAAGCCTACATCATGATTTCAGGCAAGGTTCGCGTCACAACCGTCGACGAAGATCAGCAGGAAGTGATCGTTGATGAGCCGAACCACGGCGAATTCTTTGGCTTCGCTTCCATGCTCGATCAGACACCGCATCAGACCTCCGCGATCGCTCTCGAAGAGACCTCATGCATCGAAGTCGACCGCAATGATATCGCCGTTCTTCTCCAGCGGAAGCCGCTAGCGGGAATGGATATGCTGCGAGTGCTTGGGCGGCAGTTCCATAGTGCGCAGCAACTCGTGCGCATTCGTTCCATGCGAAATCCGAACGAGGTGATCGAGGAAGAGGAGACCCTGGGCGAGCGGGTGGCCGATGCGGTTGCTCATTTCGGCGGCTCATGGGCGTTCATCACCACCTTCGGCGTTGTGCTGGTCGCGTATTCAGTTACGAATGTAACGCTCGGCCGCAGCGCATGGGATCCGTACCCTTTTATCCTGCTCAACCTCATCCTGTCCATGCTCGCAGCCGTCCAGGCGCCCGTGATCATGATGAGCCAGAACCGGCAGGACAAAAAAGACCGGCTACGGAGTGAGCTGGATTATGCCGTAAACCGGCGAGCCGAGTCTGAGATACAGGGGCTCTCCCGCAAGGTGAATCTGCTCTTTGACAAAATCGGCGATGTCGAAGAATTTATCCGCGTAAAGCTGGAACCAGAAACGAGCGGTCCCCGGCAGGCGTCGGGAGCTTAAGCGGCGAACCACGCCGTGCCAAGGAGAGCCGTGACTAGGTTCTGGGACGGTTTGCGGCAGGACCTGCGCTATGCCTGTCGAATGATGCGCATCAAGCCAGGGTTCACGGCCGTCGCGGTGCTTTCGATCGCGCTCGGTATCGGGGCTACCACGACCATCTTCAGCGTGGTTTACGCCGTCTTGATCGATCCGTACCCATACCGCGCCGCGGATCGTATCGGCTGGATCGGCGCTCAGACAGGCGCCGGCCGGACCTGGAACCCGCTATTCACGGAAGCTCAGTATTTGGAACTGCTAGAGCGCGCGCATTCGATCGAGGGCGCGGTCGCGGTTCAGTTGCGACAGCCGATTCTCACGGGCAGCGGCCTGTTACCTGAAATCGTGAGTCACGAAAGAACGTCGCCGAACTTCTTCGAGTTCTATGGTGTCCCTCCGCTTGTTGGCCGCGCCTTCACATCCCGCGATTTCCCCCCGGGCACCGAGCCTGAGCGCGTCGCCGTCATCAGTTATAAATTTTGGCAGCGCGAGTTTCAGGGCAGTCCGGACGCCATCGGGCGAAAAGTGGTGCTCGATCACATGGAATACACGATTACCGGTGTGTTGCCGCCGCGCTTCACCTGGAACGATGCGGAGCTTTACACACCGATCGCAATGCGGCCAGGCAGCCCGGAGTTCGTGCAAATTTATGCTCGAGTACGTCCGGGTGTAATCGCTGAGCAGGTTCAAGCCGAGGTGCAGCCGCTCATACGCGTATTTCAGAAGCAGGTGCCGGCCTGGTACTACCCGCCGGAACGTTTTCGAGTGAAATGGGTCGGCGTGAACGATGGCATTCTGGGCAGGTTTGCCACAACTTTGATCGTGCTCTTCGCCTCCGTTGTTCTGCTTCTGCTCATTGGCTGCGGAAATGTCGCGAACCTTTTGTTAGCGCGTGCCACCACGCGCGAAGGCGAAATGGCCGTTCGGATTTCTATCGGCGCTACCCGCCGGCGGCTTATCCGCCAGTTATTAACCGAAAGCGTCCTGCTCGCGATTTGCGGAGGGGTGCTCGGTGTCCTGCTCGCGATTGCCGGCGTGAGAGCGGTCATTGCCCTAATGCCCGAGTACTCGATTCCGCATGAGGCCGTGATTTCCGTCAATTGGCCCGTCCTGTGGTTCGCACTGGCGGTCTCGATCCTGACCGGCATCCTATTTGGCATCGTGCCTGCGCTGCAGGTGTCCGGAAAAACGCAGGCGGAGGCGCTCAAGGGCAGCGGCCGCGGCGCGGGTGGGAGCGTGAAACACCGGCGGCTCCTCGATCTGCTCGTTGTCTGCGAAGTCGCATTATCGTTGCTGCTGCTCACGGGCGCGGGTTTGGCTCTTAAGGGACTTATGGCGCTGCAGCGGACACCGTTGGGCTACGATCCCGAGCACGTTCTTACATTCGAGGTTCCGCTGGGTGAAGGAAACTATTTGCGATACGGCGCGCGCCGGAATTTCTTTGATTCCATCGTGAGCCGTTTGCGCAGCCTGCCGGGAGTGGAATCCGCTGCGATCAGTGAGCAGGGGACGCCTCCATGGAACGGCGCGCAAACGCGCTTCATACTCGATAACAGGCCTGTTACCGAACCCGTGCAGGGAGCGTTCAACATCGTCGGCGATGAGTATTTCTCGACTGTCCGGCAGGCGCTGCTCAGAGGCAGAGCCCTGACTCACGACGACATGCTCCGCGTCAGCCCGGTGGCCGTCATCACTGAGGAATTTGCGACGCGGTATTACCCGAACATGAGTCCTCTCGGCCGGCACATTCAGGTAGATCTGCTGAACCAGCCGTTACCAGCCGTCATTTTGAAGCCTCCGAATTTCAGCAACTCGTTTGAGATTGTCGGTGTTGTGGGGACGGCGCGAAACAGAGGTCTCAGCGATCCTTCTCTGCCGGCGGCCTTCGTTCCATACACATTCGTCTGCTCGCCGGGTATCTTTATGCTGGCGCGTACGCGTTCTGATCCGATGGCGCTTACGAATGACGTGCGCAAGGTTATCAGAGATCTGGATCCTCATCAGGCCATCACGCAAGTGCATCCCCTGGCATACTGGCTGCAATTCGCTACGGCATATCCGCGCTTCGCCGCATTTCTATTCGGCGTTTTCGGCGTTGTGGCACTGCTCCTGGCCGGTGCCGGAGTGTTCAGTGTCGTGTCGTATGGAGTTGCCCAGAGAACGCGCGAGTTCGGCATCCGTATGGCCATGGGTGCTACCACGCGTGACGTACTGCATCTCGTGCTGACGGGCTCCGGCCGCGTCTTTTCTATTGGACTCGTTGCAGGGCTAGCGCTCAGTATCCTTGCCGCCCGCCAACTGCCAGGGCGAATGGAGGGAATGGGAACTCCCTCCCTCTCGTTGTTTGTGCTTGCCCCGCTTGTGCTGATGACGGCAACTCTCGCGGCCTGTTTGCTGCCCGCCCGCGCCGCCGCGCTAGTTCAGCCGATGGATGCGCTGCGGCACGAATAACAGCAGAGAGACAGCCTGGAGATCACACGCTCCTTCCAGACCGGCGTGCCGCCAAGGCCGTGTAAAACGGCAAAGTTATGGTGTTGTCCCTTCCGCAATCCGGTCGTACACGATCGTCTGCGGGTTCTTCTCGCCTGCATTATGTACCGTCAGCGTCAATGTCTTGCCATCGGGCGAGACTTTGAACATCGTCTTGTCCATCTCGCGCCCCTTGACTTTGTCGGTGATTTCGAGCGTGCGCGAATTGATTCTCCGGCCTGATGAGGTCGAGTCCGGGGCGACATTCGGCCCCTGCTCGGTGTACTCCTTCCCATCAAACTTCATATTGAGGGTGTCCTTCTCGGCCGGGAAGTTAAACGAAAGCCCGTCGCCTTCATAGGGCTGAATGTCCCATTCCGCCGGCTGACTCAGGCTCAGTTTCGTGCTTTGCCAGGTCCCCGCGAGGCCAGTTCCCTCGCCGATGCGCCGGGCGTCCATTTCATTCGAGAAGGCAGACCCGTCGGGGCGCGTCCCGTTGGTGGCAATGCTGAGTCTCTTTCCTCCATCGCTCAGGGTCCAGGTCGATTCCGAGGTCACCTTCCCGTCATGTTTCCGGACTTCCTTCCATGTGTCTGGCCCCTGTTGCTTGACCGACCAGGTTCCGGCGCTGAAGTGCAGCGGCTGGTCTGTCCCGTCGATGACCAGAGTTTCCGAATTATCGCCGAACGTGAATTTGTATTTGTTGCCTCCCAGGTCTTCTATCTTTTCCTGTTCACCGGCAAGCTTACTCTTGGATTGGTTCAGTTTCCATTTGCCGACAAATGGGTCCTGGGCAGTTGCGGCACCTGCAAGTAAACCCAAAACCGCGATGATCGTTAGCGTACGCATGCGGTATAACCCTCCTGGTGTTGTAAGTTTGGTGCTGAAACTACGGATAGAGTCTATAACAGATTGAGCTATGTAAATCACCTGTTACCGTCAACATAAGCCCGCTCGGGATTGCTAGCCGAGCCGATGATCGATAACGGCATGATCCCGTATCGTCGAATGTGAAAGCCCGGTGAACGGGATCAGCAGGCCTTCGGCTCTGTGTGATACCTGTGAAGCGAGATGAAATATCGATCACTCGGGCGAACCGGCTGGCAAGTTTCCGAGATCAGCTTCGGAGCGTGGGCGATCGGAGGCGCTTGGGGCGGAGTCGATGACCGCACCTCGCTCGCCGCCCTTAACAAGGCAATTGATCTCGGCGTCAACTTCATCGATACCGCCGACGTATACGGTGATGGTAGAAGTGAGCGACTGCTTGCGCAGCTCAAGCGCGATCGAAAAGAGCAGATCATAATCGCGACGAAAGCCGGACGCCGGCTGCCCGCCCAAACGGTTGCGGGGTACAGCCGCGAGAATCTTCAGGCCTGGATTGATGAAAGTCTCCGTAACCTTCAAACCGACTGCCTTGATCTCTTACAACTGCACTGCCCGCCGACGGATGTATACTACCGGCCCGAAGTCTTTGCAGTTCTAGACGATTTTGTTAGGGCCGGCAAAATTCGCTTCTATGGGGTGAGCGTCGAGCGCGTTGAAGAAGCCCTGAAGGCAACGGAATTCCCCAACGTCCAGACTGTGCAGATCATCTTCAATTCCTTCCGCCTCCGGCCGGCAGATGGGTTCTTTGATCAGGCAAAAAAGCGCCGGGTCGGCATTTTGGCGCGCGTTCCACTCGCGAGCGGCCTGCTTACCGGAAAGTTCCGGCCAGAAACGAGTTTTGCGTCAGACGATCATCGCAATTTCAACCGGCATGGCGAGGCTTTCGATGTAGGGGAGACATTCTCGGGTGTTGATTACGAAACCGCGCTCGCCGCCGTAGAAGAGCTGCGGCGCATCGTCCCGCACGGGGTCAGCATGGCTCAATTCGCGCTGCGCTGGATCTTGATGTTTGACGCCGTTACTTGCGCGATACCCGGCGGTAAGCGGCCGCAGCAGGTTGAAGAGAACTGCAAAGCATCAGACCTCCCGCCGCTTCCCCCGGATGCAATGAAAGCGGTTGAGCGCGTGTACCGGGAGCGCATCGCGCCGCTGGTTCACCAGCGCTGGTAATTCATGTGGAAATCCGCCAAACTCAAGCCGGCTCAATCCTGACGCGTGTAAGTGGATTCTTGCAAGAAGCGGGCTTTACGCACTCTCTCACGCCGGCGAGGAACTGCACCTATGGCTGTCTGTACTGCTACGTGCCTACCATGCGAATCTATGGCGGTCTCCGGCCGGAAGACTGGACCCATTGGGGCCAGTTCACAACGCTGAAGACGAATGCCGCTGGTCTTCTCGCCCGCAGCGGTCACGCGCGTCAGATCATCTACTGCTCACCACTGGTCGACCCGTACCAGCCTGCCGAGCGTGAGCGCCCGCTGATGCCGGCCATTCTCACGGCATTTCTCAAGAGACCGCCGGCGATTCTCGCGATCCAGACCCGCGGGCCGCTAATCCTCCGCGATCTCGACCTCATCTGCGCTCTGGCCGCCAAAACGACCGTCCGCGTCAGCTTCTCCGTCACCACGAATCGTGATGAAGTGCGCAGCCGCTACGAGCCGCATTGCGAGCCGAACAGTGAGCGCCTCCACGCTGTAAAAGAGCTTCGCCAGGCCGGCATCGAAGTGTACGCTACGCTCGCGCCGCTCTTGCCTTGCGATCCGGAAACGCTCGCCTGCGCGGCTCTCGACGCCTCTCATCGGGAACTCATCGGGGACCCGCTGCACGTTCGCGCCACTAAGGCGCATGGTGCCACCACACGCGAAGCAGCCCGTAAAGTAGCTGCTCGCTATCACGAGGAGCGCTGGTTCCATCCGCAGTTCCAGGCGGAGGTCGTGTCAAGAATTGGCCAGGTCGCCAGGGCTGCCGGGTTCGCCTTCCTCACTGGTCCGAAAGGATTTGGGCGACTCGCCCGGCATAACCATTAGGCCGGACGCCAAATGTGTTCCGTATCAATCTGGAGCGGCGGCTTGCGTCTCGCACTCTGAAAATCAGGCATATCGCGGCTATAACCATCTACGCTGAACCGCCTGCTGGCTGCTAGTAGCTCTCCAGGTGTGCCTCGATCAGCTTTTCGCTGACCTTCTCAAGATCGACTTCGTAGCTACCGCTTTGATACTGCTCCCGAAGCGCCTCCACCTTAGCCGCACGAGCCGGATCAATCTCTAAGAGTATCTGCTCGGGTGCAGGGGCAGTTGCGGCAGCGGTACTTAGTCCCACGGATATTCCTCCTCGGTGTTTTCCGTCCGTTTCGGGGTCCATAGAACTTATCGTAACTTCCTTCCGATGTTTTAGCCAAACTTCGCCCTAATCCAAGAAAACTTGCACGGAGAACTAACGTGCCCGCAGCGCGGCGAGATTCTCCCAAAAATCACCTAGCCACCCCTCACGTTTGGCGAATAGATGCCGAAGAAAGGAGTAGAGGGCGCACTTACAGCGCCCTGATAAGCGCCGAATAAGGGGTATTAATGACCGTTCAAGCCGCAGAGCCCTACGCGACCGAGTTTCTTCCAATAACCGCCGAACAGCGGGAACAACTTATTTTGGAACATCTCCCGCAGGTGAGACTCATCGCCCGCCGAATCCATGAGAGGCTGCCAGGTTCCGTCAGCCTGGATGATCTGATCTCAACCGGGGTTCTCGGCCTGATCGCGGCGATTGACCGCTATGATGCCAGCCACGAGGTGAAGTTGAAGACATACGCTGAATACAAAATACGGGGAGCGATCCTCGACAGTCTTCGCGGTCTCGACTGGGCGCCCCGCCAGCAGCGCAGGCGCTCCAAGCAGATTGAAGCGGCGATTTCTGCTCTTGAGCAGGAATTGCACCGCACTCCGAGCGAAGACGAAATTGCCAAGCACCTGGGGCTTTCGATTGCCGATTATCAGGAATGGCTCACCGATATTCGCGGTTTGACACTCGGCAGCCTTGAGAATGCCGGCAACGATGAAGAAGGCGGCGATCTGCTACGGTATCTGGCCGACTCCGACGAGCAATGGCCTTCACATATTCTGGAGCGTGCCGAGCTGCAACGGCTGCTCGCCGAAAGCCTGGAAAAGATGCCAGCAATCGAGAGAACCGTTCTAAGCCTTTATTTTTACGAAGAGATGACATTGCGCGAAATAGCCAAGATCGTCGACCTCCACGAATCGCGTATCTCACAGCTTAAGTCTCAGGCCATCTTGCGCTTGCGCTCCCAACTTCAGAAATACTGGCCACAGGCACGGGGAGCCTCGGCTTCGTTCGAGTGCGCTGTGCACTAAATCGCCGGTCTACTGCTGTTCTACGGGGACTGTAATGTGCAGTGTAAGCGGCTTGTGATCGCGCGTCAGTTCAACGGTCATCGACCTCACCGGCTGCCTCTGGCCGCGCGTGTAGGATGTAACATCATGCGGGCCGCTGACGCTGCGATCGCCAATGGAAGTCAAAACATCACCGGCTTTCACTCCGGCCTTCGCCGCGGGACCATCCTTATCCACGGATCGTACAAGCACCCCGCGGCTTACGCCGAAATATTGTGCGAGTTGCGAATCGATAGGCTCGCACCATAAACCCAGAACGGAATTCTTCCAGACCATAATCGGCACTGGAATTTCCATTGCGAGGGTGGAGTCTCGCAGGCGTTTCACCTCTGTCTGAAACTGCGGATTGTCCTGCGGCCATTGCTCTGAAGGAAAGCCGCTCATCATTGGTGGAACGTTGGAAGCTGGCTGTGTCGCGCTACGTGTCGTGACAACGGTAGTCGCCTCCTTGCCGGCTCGCCAGTACTCGATTTTGATTTTGCGGCCGGGCGGAGTCTCTGCCACAAGGCGGCCCAACTGCTGGGCGCCCAGAACGCCCTCACCGTTGTACGTAAGAATGACGTCACCGGCCTTCAGGCCCGCCATGGCGGCGGCACTCGCCGGTTGCACCTGGACCACCTCAACGCCGCGCGCTTCCCCCAGCTTCAACGTGGCCGCCCGGTCCGCATCAATATCGGCCAGCCGCACACCCATATAACTGCCTTGGGGCTGGAACTGCACCGGTAAAAGGCGGACATCGCCTTGTGAGAAAGGGAACTCCTGCGGTTGCGCCAGCACGGGTCCGGCAGCGATCGCCGCACTCCCAACTATCACAAGCAGTTTTGGGCCAAATCGCATGTTGCAAATCTCCTGCCCGGAGCGGCCCCGGCCGACCGGTTTATCTACTTCCTATGCAGTAAGACGGTCGCGACAGCAGATCGATTGGTCGGAAGCACAGCTTTGTCTCAGTAAAGATCGCCCGGCGCGTTTACTTGGCGCAGCAACTGCAGTGCGCGCCCACGCGTGTAGTCGTCTACGTCCTGGCCCGAGCGCACCAGCAGCTGCAACGTGGTAATCATATCCGGGCTAAGCTCCACCGTCTGATTCGCCGGCGCGAGGACATCGATCGCTTCCGAGCGCACGTCGGCACTTGCATCATTCTGCAAAACGAACTTCAGTACATTGCGTGTCTCCGCATCGCCTGCAAACCGGCGCAGGCCTTCCAGAGCCTTGATGCGCACGGCCGCGTTCGAATCGTGCTGTGCGCTATAGAGCAGGGCATCGCGAACGTCGCTCCCGCCCTCATTCTTCAGAAGGTCCACCGAGTCTGCCCGGATACCGGGGTCCGCGGGATCTTTCGCTGCAGCCAGCAGGAGGCGGCGGATGTTTTCATCATCCACACGGCCCACGATCTCATGCTGGTTCACCTGGTCGATAAGGATGCGAACTTCACCA
>JAFAMM010000055.1 GCA_019233375.1 Acidobacteriaceae bacterium | reverse complement strand
AGATCGCTCACCACCGCGACCCCGGTCGGCTTCGAACCCGCGCCGCGACCGTAATAGAAGGTATCCTCGCCGTACACGCCGCGAATCCAGATGGCGTTGTACGCGCCTTTTACCTGCGAAAGTATGGCCGATTGCGGAATGAGGCTGGGACGCACGGAGAGCAGCAATCCTTCATCCGTCTGGCGCGCCAGGCAGAGCAGACGGATCGTGTGCTTTAGCTGATGCGCATACTCGAAATCGATTGGGATGATGCGACGGATGCCCTCGGTGTAAATATCTTCAGGACTCAACTCCTCCCCGAAGGCCAAGGCAGCGAGGAGAGCGAGCTTCGACCGTGCATCCAGGCCGTCGATATCAGCAGAAGGGTCCGCCTCCGCGTAGCCGAGCTGCTGTGCCTCGGCGAGCACAGATTGAAAGCTGGCATTGCTCTTTTCTATTTCGGTAAGAATGAAGTTACTGGTGCCGTTCAGTATGCCGTAGATTTCCACAACGCGATCGCCCGCGATTCCTTCGCGTAGAACGTTGTGAATTGGGATGCCGCCCGCCACGCTCGCTTCCATTGCCAGATTCACTCCATTGCGGTTGGCAAGATCCCATAGCTCCGCTCCGCGCAACGCCATCAGCTCCTTGTTTGCAGTTACGACGGACTTGCGGCGCCGCAATGACTCCTCGATCAGGTGCCCGGCCGTCGCGGTACCGCCGATTGCCTCGACGATTACATCGATCTCCGGGTCGCAGACTACCTCGCGCCATTCATTGACACGCAGCGGCGGGTCCGCGCAAGCCGGAAGCTTCTTCACATGCGCGTTGCGGCTGCAGACCGTCTTGACCCGAAGCGGAAAACCGAGCTTTTCGCGAATGGATCTGGCGTTCTCGGTGAGGATCTGCAGAGTCCCGAGGCCGACATTGCCGAGCCCTACCAGCCCGACCGTCACGTCCATTCGATGCAGCTCCTGCATGACGTCATAAGTGGCTTATCATAACAACCAGATGGAACAAGGTAATCCCGCGACCGCGCCGAATCACATCAGCAGGCGGGCCGCTCTGATGGCCTTAGCAGCGCCCGCCGTGATCGCCAGGCAAGCGCAACAGCCGCAACCCGAGCCTCACGAGCGAGAGGGATTTCCGCCCAACTCGGAGGATCGCAAACTTCCTAACGGGAAATCGCAGAAGGATGCCATTGCAAAAGACGATCATGAAAAGGCGCTGAAAGATGCCGAAGACTTGGTGGCGATGGCCGAGCAATTGCGTGACGAGTTGAAGCGGGCCGGGGATTACGTGGTCCCGGTTTCCTCTGTCAAGAAGACGGAAGAGATCGAAAAGCTTGCTCGCAAAATCAGGGGACGCCTGAAAGACTGAAGCAGCCTGGGTTCAACTCGGTCCGGCTGAATCATTTGGCATGATACTCTGGCGTTTCGGTAGCGCCCGCTTGCCCCAAACCCATGCCAACCGTCCGCGAAAAGAAACAACTGATGAGCGCGTCTGAAATCGACCGGACCCTGGTTCGATTAGCGCACGAAGTACTTGAGAAAACGCAGGATTTGAACCAACTCGCATTCGTGGGCGTCAAGCGGCGCGGCGTACCGTTGGCCCAGCGTTTGGCGGCGAAGATCGAAGCGCTCGAAACCATCCGCATTCCGGTGGGCATTCTGGATATCTCGCTTTATCGCGACGACCTGTCGACCATAGGCGAACGCCCGGTGCTGAATGCGAAACAGATTGATTTCAGCGTCGTAGGAAAAGACATTGTTTTGATGGACGACGTGCTCTATACCGGCAGGACTGTGCGTTCGGCGCTGGATGCATTGTTCGACCACGGGCGCCCGGCACGCGTTCAGCTCCTCGTTCTGATTGATCGCGGCCACCGCGAGTTGCCGATTGAGGCGCGATATGTCGGACGTATGGTGCAGACCGGCAAGCGAGAGATCATCGAGGTCAAGTTTCAGGAGATCGACAACCAGGAAAAGGTCTTGCTGGTGGAGCGAATCGACGAGACTGAAGCGGCCACGCAGTAATGAAACGTGGCTTGCTCGACATTGAGTCGCTCAGGCGAGAAGAGATTGAAGCGATTCTCGCTCGTTCAAAGGATTTTCAGCCCGCACCAGGACAGACCTTCAAGCGATTCGATACGTTGCGGGGCCGAACGGTCGTGAACCTGTTTTTCGAGGCATCGACGCGTACCAGAACGAGTTTTGAGATAGCTGCCAAACGCCTCGGAGCGGACATTGTTTCGATCACGGCGGCAGGCTCCAGCGTAACGAAGGGCGAGTCGCTAGTAGACACGCTGAACACGTTGGGCGCGATGCGCCCCGATGCCATCGTGATGCGGCATGCCGCCTCGGGCGCGCCGCATTTTCTGTCCCGCTATCTCCCGGTACCAATCGTGAATGCGGGCGACGGTACGCATGAGCACCCGACGCAGGCTCTGCTCGATGCACGCACTATTCTTGACCGGCGCGGAAGCCTGGAAGGGCTCCGCATCGCGATCATCGGCGATATCGCGCACAGCCGCGTGGCGCGTTCGAACATCTTCCTGCTATCGAAATTTGGAGTTCAAGTCGTGCTTTGCGGTCCGGCCTCGCTGTTGCCGCGCGAACTGGGAAGGCTCGCCCCCGGCGTTACCCTGACCACCCACATGGAGACCGCGCTCCGCGATGTGGATGTCATCATGATGCTGCGTGTGCAACTGGAACGCCAGCATGAAGCGGCTTTCCCGGCGAGTGAGTATTTCCGCTTCTATGGCCTCCGGCCCGATCACATACAACTCTCAAAGCCAGACGCTGTTGTGCTCCATCCGGGTCCTATTAACCGCGGACGCGAGATCTCGTCGGAGGTAGCCGACTCGCAGCGGTCCGCGATTCTGAATCAGGTAGAAAACGGAATCGCCGTTCGCATGGCGGTACTCGAGGCAGTGCTGGCCGCATGAGCAAACTCGTCATT
>JAFAMM010000011.1 GCA_019233375.1 Acidobacteriaceae bacterium | reverse complement strand
CTGAGAGTGTCGAGATGGCGACCCGCATCGGTCCGTTTGCGGCTGGCGAAGCGCTCGATGCGCTCGGTGCATACAAAGGATTGGAGGCTGTTGTAGAGCCCGTCATTGGCGCTGGCGATCGTGGAGAGAAAACCCGAGGCGTCGGCGAGACCGGCGTGGTTGTCCGCCGCTCCGTTCAAACCAGCGACGGCAGGGGTCTCTCCGTAGCTCACGAAAAGTGAAAGGAACGCGCAGAAAGCAATTACCGCCAGCAACTTACCATGCCGATACACAGAACACTCCGAGAGAGGTGAGCTTCCTGGTGCCTAGCCAGTCCATCGCCGAGCCTTCGAAACCTGGCGGGAGCCGCTCAACCCCACACTGAAGTCATCGGCACACGGCCGCCGAACTTGAATCGGACCCCGCCTGAGACGAACGTTTAAAAGGGATGAAGCAGCCGTCCCCGCAAACGTTCCAGCATGCCCGAACCGAGACGCGTAGCCGCGACGGTGAAGCCCTAATGTGCGCCGTTGCGATACGCCAGAACGGCCTTTTCGTGCTCGGTCAGCGTGGCGGAAAAGACATGCGACCCCGACCCATCCGGCTTGGCAACGAAGTACACGTAGTTGGTGTCTGCGGGTCGCAAAACCGCCTGCAACGCTCCCGATCCGGGATTTGCGATGGGGCCTGGAGGCAAGCCGGCGTGCGTGTACGTGTTGTAAGGATTAGCGCTGGCGAGGTCCGATTTGTGAATCACCCCGCGATAACGATTCTCGAGTAAAGCCGCGTAGACGGTCGTTGGATCGCATTGCAGCGGCATGTTCAGTTTGAGGCGGTTCAGAAAAACGGAGGCGATAACAGGGCGTTCCTGAGCGATGGCCGATTCCTTTTCGACCATGGATGCCAGTGTCACGATTTCGTGCACATTGGTCTGCGGAGAAGGACTGAATGAGGCGAATTGCTTACGGAACTCCGCAGTCATCATGAGGCAGAGCTGTTTTGCGGTCGTCCTATGGGTTAGCCGGTACGTTGAGGGGAATAGGTAACCTTCCAGATCCGGTGCGGACGGATCCAGATCATGGATGCCGCTGGTATCGGCTGCCGCCTTCAGGAACGCGGCGGGCCGGACCAAGTCGGTCCTCTCGAGCAGCGCCGCTATATCGAACAAGTTGCTTCCCTCGGGTACAGTGAAATCCTCATAAAAGACTTCACCGCGGCGAATTTTGTTAAACACCCGCCAAGGCGTTTCCGCGGAGCCGAAACGGTACTCACCCGCCTGCAAAGGCGCCCGGGGATGGAGCAGCCGCACTGCCAGAAAGGCCCATTCTGAGCGGACCACGCCCTGATGCGCCAGCTGGCGTGCAATCTTGCGTGTAGAAGTGCCGTGCTGAATCTCGACAAAGGTCTCGGTCGAAAAACCCTCATACGGCCCGAAGTACCAGTAGCCCCCGAGCGTTACGGCCAGAGCGAGCGCTGCCGCGAGCAGGATCTGGAGGCTGATAAGGACAGGCCGGGACAGGCCGCCGCGCTTACCCAAACGAGTCCTCCGGTGTGATGCTGCCACCCAGACGCAACGAATCCAAATAGCTTTCGAGCAGCAGCACAGCCGCCACCCGGTCGACTGCTTTCTTTCTCTGGTCGAGGCTCGCGCCTGTCTCGCGCAAGGCGCGCTCCGCCTCGCGTGAGGTAAGGCGCTCGTCCCAAAACACGACAGGCAACCCTAGCTCGGCGGCCAGCCGCTCTGCGAATTCACGCGTGTATTCGCTTTGCCGGCTTTCCGAGCCGCTCATGTGCCGGGGATGGCCGACGAGTAAAGTTCCGACGTTCCAGCGCCGCGCTGTCTCTTTAAGAGCGCGCATATCGTCGCGGATCCGTGTGCGCTGCAGAGTGTCGAGCCCGTGCCCCGTAACACCGAGCTCATCGCTAACCGCAATGCCGATCCTTTTCCTGCCCACATCGAGAGCCATAATGCGCGAGGCGCGCTGGTGTTCATCGGAGTTCGTCAAGGTTGGATTATAGGCCGCCCTCGCGTGTTACAGTGGCGGTTACCGGGCTGCTGTCTCCTTTGGCGATCTTTACCCCTCCACTTCAAGTCCAAAGATCCATTGCCGTCGGAACGGGCCTCATTGCGCTCGCAGCACTCGTCGGACTCCTTTATTATGGCCGTGACCTCATCGTCACCTTGATCATATCGGCTGTTTTTGCGTTGATCTTGAACCCGGCTGTGATTCTGGTAATGAAGTTGCGCGTTCCGCGCGCGGCCGCCACCGCTATCGTCATCGGTGTTGCTTTTGTCCTGGGCTATCTCCTGATCGCAATGGCATGGGGCCAGCTCTCGACCATTAGTGAAGATCTTCCCACCTATAGCTCACGTATAAGCGAGCTCTGGAGCAAAGCGAACGATCGCCTGGATCAAAGTGAAAAGAAGATCGTGGACACCGTGCTGCCGAAGAACTTCCTGGAGCAGCAACAACAGATCCAGCAGAAACCGCAGGAAGCCATGCGGGCGCGGCGCAAGCGTTATGGGACAGCGGCTTCCGGCGCGCCTGCACAACCAACGGTGCAGGACGTCCGCATAGTGACGGATCCGAAGCCTATTGTCACCACGCTTTACCGCTATGTCTCGGGATATTTTCATGTACTCGTAATGGCCTCGTTTGTGCCGTTCTTGGTCTATTTCATGTTGAGTTGGGGAGATCACCTGAGCAGCACGTTCCAGCAGCTTTTCGCTCCCAAGGATCGCTACGCGGCGGGAAAGAGCTGGATGGGCATCGCCGAGTCTACCCGCGCTTATGTTTTGGGTAACTTCTTTCTGTGGGTTTTGCTCAGCAGCGTGAGTGGACTCACATTCTTCCTCCTGGGCATTCCGTATTGGCCATTAATTGGTCCGCTCAGCGCATTTTTCAGCCTGGTGCCATACGTAGGGCTGCCGCTGAGTGTAGTGGCGCCGGTACTAGCAGCGCTCGCGGTGCCGAATAAATTCAAGATCGTGATTACAGTGGCGATCATCACGGCCGGCATGCACGTGGTCGCGATGAACTTTTTATATGCGAAGATCATTGGCCGCAGAGTTCGTCTGAATCCGCTGGCCGTCACGGTAGCGCTGATGTTTTGGGGACTGCTGTGGGGCGGGGTAGGGCTGATCCTGGCGGTGCCCATCACTGCGGCGGTTAAAGCGGTTTGCGACAACGTCGAATCGCTCGAGCCCTACGGCCGGATGTTAGGGGAAGACTAAGCAATGCTCGCCGGTACCGGCGGCTCGCTGCCGGCCAGAACCATGGCAGGTTTCTGGTGCAAGGCTTCGGTCCGGATATAAGCGAGCCCAACCACCAGCTTCAGGGCTGGGGAATATACAGCCGAGGCGATTTCGCCTGCCACTGCGCCGTTCGCGTTTAGCTTCGTTCCCGGGTCAGGTGCCGTCTCAGTTTGCAATCGAATCGGGGCTAGGAGACGGTGTACCTGGCCGCGTGAGCGCACCCGCTCCACAATCTCCTGCCCCAAATAACAGCCTTTATTGAAGTGAATGGCGTGCAGGGCCTGTGTCTCTTGCACGAGATAGCGCTCGGTGATCTCCTCGCCATAACGAGGAATGCCGTTTTCAATACGCACGGCCCTGGCCTCTGCCGCGCTAACCTGTGGAATCTCTGCCCCATTCAGGCGATTTGTCAGATTTTCTTTTTCGGAGACCGGAACGAAAATTCGCAGCCCTTCACGACTGCAACTGGCGGCACGGGTAATGAAGCCGCTCCCCCATTTGATTACGTGATATTTCTCTTCCGGTATGGCGAGGCCGATACGCGCGGCGGCTTCCACGCTGTGTGGCCCTTCAACTCCAATGCTTGCCCATGTACTGGATTCGTCCAGGAGCGTGGCATCGTCCGCAATGATGTACCGATCAAGATGGTCACGGACCTTAGCTGCCGTTTCCGGTTCAGTGTCAAGTAGCATGTCTGTCCCGAAGTTGTACAGGTAAGCGTCTGCCAGAATGCGGCCCTTCTCATTTAGAAAGAAAAGATATAGTCCGGCCCCCTCTGGGAGATCCTGCACCGAATTGGTTGTCATTGCGTGTAGCAGGCGCGCTCGGTCTTCACCCGTGACCCGAATTTTTCCGCGATCCGACAGCTCGATCCAGGCTGCCCTCTCACGCAGCGCTTCGTAACCCGACATAGTCATTACTGTTTGGATGCGGCGAGGAGCTCTTCGACATACGGAACCATTCCCGGCGCACACGCGTACGCATTACCCGCATATATTGTGCTCTCACCGTCAAAGCTTGAAAATTTCCCGCCGGCTTCCTCGACCAGGATCTTCAGGGGAGCCAAGTCCCACGCCGCCGCAGCCGGCTCAATCCAGACATCCGCCTGTCCCTGGGCGACTAACATGGCATCCACAGCGCCGCCCAGGCTGCGCACCGCCCAGAATCGCTGTACCCAGGTCAGCAGTTTCGGCTCGAGGCGTTCGACGCCCGCTTTGTTGAAGCCGTTGAAACAGAGCACGGCCTGATCCGGACGGGATTCGTCGGAGACGCGGATCAGCGCGTCGTTCGCCCAGGCTCCATGACCACGTGCAGCCCAGAGGAGAAGCCCCTGTCTCGGGCTGTGCGCCGCGCCGGCCATGATTTCACCATCTACTTCAAGACCAATCAGCACGGCCCATAACGGAATGCCGCGGACGAAATCGCGCGTTCCGTCGATCGGATCGATGATCCACTTCCGCCCGTTCCGGCTTTCCCGGCTCGCACCCTCCTCGCCGAGAATGCCGTCATCCGGAAATTTACGGCTGATCGCTTCGACGATGAGCTTTTCGCAGGCGCGATCGGCCGCGGTGACGGGCGATTCGTCGGCCTTGGCTTCAGCCGTTATGCCTTTGCGCTGGTAATCTATTGCAAGTGCGGCTGCTTCCTGGACCACAAGCTTCGCCAATTCCATCTCCCTTTCGAACGCCATGCTTGATTATCGCCAGGAGATAAATCGCCGGATTATCCCTTGCAAGTGCACGGTCTGTGCTATAAGAGAAGACTATTACGTAATAAGCTCGGTTGACATAGGGAGTCTCTCGTTCTAGTCTGAAAATTCTTTCACGAACTCAGAGGCGCCGAACCGCCCAGTGACGAGGTTGTGTTCCGGCAGCCCCAAGGAGTGCAATGAAGCAGCAGCCGCTAGTATTTGAAGTGGGTCCTTCTCACAACGGGCATTTGAAGCACATACGGGTTAGCCATCGAGCCCTCGGCTACATGACCGTTTCTGTGCTGCTTCTCTGTCTATTTGCGTCCGGGCTGTTTTTCACTTACTTGCACATGTGCTGGAAGGTGTCCCGCTACGATGCATTAAACACCGATTTCAACCGCTTACGCGTGCGCTATCAACAACTTCAGGGCGAAGTTCGACAGCACAGGGAGCAGATGGCCTCACTCGAGACCTTGGCCAGCGAGGTTTCTGTCGCTTATGGCATTAGTCCTTCGCCACTGGCGGAAGCGGGACAGCCGATGGACGACGATTCGCTGGTCCCGTCCGTTCGCGAGTCGATCGAAGAATATAACTTTTTAAAATCCGCTACTTACTCCGAAATCTACCACCGGTACGCGTATGCCTGGCAGTCGCACGGAATCCCAAGCCTCTGGCCATTGAACGGGATCCTGAGAAGTTCGTTTGGTAAAAGAACGGATCCGCTATCGGGCGAGGGGGCGTTCCACACCGGTATCGATCTGGCCGCTGCGGTCGGGACGCCGGTGCACGTGACCGCCGATGGCGTTGTAGAGTCGGCCACATGGAGCGGGCGATACGGCAAGCTGGTAGCGGTGGATCACGGCAACAATGTCGTGACGTATTACGCGCATTTGTCACAGTTCCTCGTCGTTCCAGGCCAGGAAGTCCATCGTGGTCAGGTGATCGCCTTATCGGGTGGGACTGGCCGCGTGACGGGTCCTCACGTCCATTACGAGGTGCGGCTGGCGGGCACGCCGGTGAACCCTTATAAGTACTTGGGAAAGAATTCGTCACAGCCGAGCACGCACCTCGATAGCAGCGATCTTGGCCTTTAAGCGCAACAGGCGCTGCTACACTAGCGTCGTTGTCAGTAGTGAGAGAACGCGTCAGCCGCCGCGCGGTAATAGCCTTGCTTCCGCCGGGCTTGGCCGCCGCTCTGAGCAGCACGAAGAGTGTCCGCCCACTTCCAGCGGTTGGTGAATTCACGCGGTTTGTTGATCCAGCAACCGAGAATTTCATAGTTCGCCTGACCGCTCCGACGAGCAACAGCGTGCTCCCGGCGGCGCCCAATCTGTTCGTTTCGTCTAAACACCGGATTCTGGTGTGCTCATCGGACAGATCTGGCAAGTTCGTGCCGTATCAGGTCGATCTCCGAACGGGTGTTGTGAAACGTATCGCCGAAACGTCAGAGCTTGATCCGCGGTCGCTGGCCTTGGTCGAGAAGAAGCAAGTTGTCTGGTTTCGGGACGCAGACGCGCTGGTAGAAGCCGAAATCCAGGGCAAGAGGACGCGAACGCTGCTGACCGGCATCGAGGCGTTCTCGCTCGAACCATCAGGTGCTGGTTTGTATGTCCTTCGGCACGGCAAAGTCGAGCAGATCAAGGGCAGCGAAAGCATTCCGATCGCCGACAACGCTTCACCTCCGTGCCTGGCTCATCCACGAGGGAAAGGCTGCTTTTTTCAAAGGAAAACCGGCGATGGCGCATCTGAGTTCTGGTACGCGCCTTCCGCCGAATCGGGCTCGCAGCCCATTTTGCTTGCCACGGGCGCCATTCACGATCCCTTCTGGTCGAACCAGGGGGATTCTCTGCTGTTCCTTCGTGACATTCCGTCAGGGAATGTTCTACTCACGGAGATACGCGAAGTCAATCTCGATCACGCCTCGGAAACGTGTGTGTCGCCGACGAGCCAGTTTGCGTCTTTCGCGCCGAACGAAGACGGATCCGTCTTTGTAGGCGCGAGTCGCAGTAAAGCGCAGCCCAATATTATTTTGCTGTTGCGCCATGTGCGGCGTGAAATGACGCTCTGCGAGCACCGGGCGAGCCATCCGGCTCAAGTAAGACCAGCGTTCGCGCCTGATAGCCGGCGAGTGTATTTTCAGAGCGACCACCAGGGAAAGTCCGCCATCTATTCGGTTAATGTGGAACTGCTGGTGGAACCGACCGAATCTTTCTTTCAGTAAGTAAGAGCGGCCCGGGTTCTAGGCAATGATTCGGATCTCCCCGATGCCACCCTCCACAGTTACGCGGACATTGACTTTGGCTTTATCGTAGAGATCGTTTTGCCATTGGTTGCCATTGCCCTTGTTCAGTCCGGTAACGGTGATACTGCCGAGACCCCCGTGCGCCTCGGCCCAGATACCGACGTTGTCCGGTAAGCGTATAGTTGCCTGGCCGACTCCTCCACGGACGTTGACGTCATAGTCGCGGGTGGGATGACCGCGCAGATCCAGATCCACTTGTCCGGCGCCCATGTGGACCTCGACATTCCTCAGCTTTAACTGACCGATATCGAAGTGGGCCTGGCCAGCGCCGCAGTTCGCCGTCAGATCAAGCAAGACCTGATCGTTCAGTTTCAGGTTCCATCTGTAGTGAGCATTGCCGCCCAGCCGAACGTGCTCGGGCTGCTTGAGTTCAATCGAGGCATGCCTGCCGTTCACATCATGCGTGAACACGGGCTGCCAGGCAGGAACGTTGTATTGAATCGTGCCATCGAACAGATTGGAGGCGCCGCCGCTCACATCCATCTGGCCGGCCCCCATATTCAGCTGCACGTTAGCGCGATCGACAGAACCGCGGTCAAGAGTAACGTGGTCTTCTTTCATGGGCCCGGTGGTGGCGTGATCGAACTCGCAGGATGCCAGAAAACAGAGTGCGAGAACAGGAATCAAAAGCTTTGTGTAATGGCTGCGCATTCGATTCTGGTCATCATACGCAATTGCGAGCCGGTTTGTTCCGCAAACGTGATATCCCGTTTAGTCAAGCGCCGGACCCACGGCGTTTATGGCGGTTGTGGCCTCTTCCAAGTCGCGTTTCTATCGGACAAGCCGGCGCAGGATCCGATTCATAATGCGGAAATTGGTTATTCAATCCGCCCTTGGGTACCTGAGCAATTTGGGTCGAACTGGAATCCGCCAGCACTAGTTGATTTTGATTCGCTGGCTCGCCCGGCCAGGTATAGGGACCGTAAACGGCATCGGCTGGACAAGCGGAAGGACCCGGAGTGTAACTGGGATCATTTAATGAAACGCGATAGGTGCTGCATCCTTGAGGCGGACAGACGTAGTAGGTCCCGCCTGTTGAGTTATCGGGGCAATACGATGGATCGTTCACACCGCTGCAATTGCCTAACGGCGATTGGCCTGCCGCGCTGGGATCGGTCTGCGCCACCCAAAAGAACAGTATTCCTCGCTGCTGGTCATAGAAGAAGTTATTCAAGTTCGGCGGTCCGTTCAGTTTACCGTTCGTCGTCATCTCTTCGATTGATGAGACCTCGTTTAACTGCGAGACCGGGTAGGCGCAGATTGCTTGCCCGTGCGTGTCGGTATCGGCGATGGTGCCGACAGGACATGTGCCGATTGTAGGTTTCAGAATCACACCTGGCGCGGGGCAACCAGGCGGCAGCGTTGTTGAGCCCGAGCCAGTCATCTGCGAATCCAGATTGTTGCAGATTTGACTGGTATTCGGATAAAGGCCAGTAAGCGGGTTGTAAAACTGGCGAAGCGCGGTATTGACCACGTTCTCGCCGTCGATGCT
>JAFAMM010000387.1 GCA_019233375.1 Acidobacteriaceae bacterium | reverse complement strand
ACTATCGATTGGAAGAAAACGATGCGGTTGCTAGGTACGCGCCAGGAGCAATACCCGCTGCTTCTCGAGTTGAAGGAAATTCCGAACTTGGCTTTTCCTTTGCGGGAGGCCAAAAAGAGGGCCGACACTCTCGCGGGCTATCTGTTTGAATCTGAACATGAGTAGTGAACCTCATCCGCTCGCGGAAACCGGGCCCGTTCCAGTCGCCCTCTCTGCCGCCCGCAAAATCCGCATCAGCGAAGCCAGCCGGCACGTAGGGGAACTGGTTGAGTTGCAAGGCTGGCTCTATAATCTCCGCAAATCGGGCAAAATCGTCTTCCCCATTATTCGCGACGGCAGCGGCATGATGCAGTGTGTCGCCGTAAAGAGCAACCTCCCCGAGCCCGTATTTGAGGCGTTAAAGGGTTTGACGCAGGAGAGCTCATTCACCGTAACGGGAACGATTCGCGCCGAAGCGCGTGCAACCGGCGGCTTCGAGTTGGATGTGACAGACGCGAAAGTGATCCAGCGAGTGTCTGAGGATCAGCCGTACCCGATCACACCTAAAGAGCACGGCGTCGATTTCCTCATGGACCACCGCCATCTCTGGCTGCGCAGCCGGCGTCAGCATGCGGCGATCCGAGTCCGCCACGAGGTGATCGCGGGTATCCGCGAATACTTCGATTCGCACGGATTCACGCTGGTCGATACGCCGATCTTCACGCCCGCCGCCTGCGAGGGGACCACCACTCTGTTCGAAGTTGATTACTTCGGCGATGAAAAGGTGTATCTCACGCAGTCCGGGCAGCTTTACAACGAAGCGAACGCGATGGCGTTCGGGAAAGTCTACTGCTTCGGCCCGACATTTCGCGCCGAAAAGTCGAAGACCCGGCGCCACCTGACCGAGTTTTGGATGGTCGAGCCCGAGATGGCGTATGCCGACCTTGATGAAGTGAAGCGCGTTGCTGAGGAACTGCTTGTCTACCTGACCGCTCGCGTGCTAGAAAACCGCGCCGAAGAGCTCAAAATTCTCGAGCGGGATACCTCTAAATTGTCGAGTGTCAGAGCTCCGTTTCCGCGCCTGAGCTACGACGAAGCCGTGAAACTTCTCCAAACCAAAGGGAGCGAGATCGAATGGGGCGGCGACTTCGGAAATACCGATGAAACCTTGCTCACAGAAGACTATGACCGTCCCGTCATAGTGGACCGCTACCCGGCGCACATCAAAGCGTTCTATTTTCAACCCGACGAACAGCGGCCGGAACTGGCGTTGGGGGTGGACCTGATCGCGCCCGAAGGTTACGGAGAGATCATAGGAGGCGGCCAGCGCATTCATGATCTCGCGCTCCTCGAAGCGCGATTGGCCGAGCACCGGCTTCCGCGCGAAGCCTTCGAATGGTATCTGGATCTGCGGCGCTTCGGCACGGTTCCTCACGGCGGCTTCGGCATGGGCGTCGAAAGGTTTGTCGCCTGGATGTGCGGACTTGAGCACGTGCGGGAAACCATCCCGTATCCGCGCATGCTTTACCGCACGCGCCCCTAACAAAGTCGCATGCGCAAATCACAGGTAGCCATTCTCGGCGTACCGCTTGATCTCGGCGCCGGACGCCGCGGCGTTGACATGGGGCCGTCCGCACTCCGCCTGGCCGGTCTGAACACGAAACTCGAGTCCCTCGGCTACACGGTGCAAGACCTCGGCAACCTCCCCGTCGCGCAGCAGGAGAGCACGCCCACGGGCCGGGACAATGCCAAGTATCTGCCGCAGATCGCCAAAATCTGCGCTTCACTCGCCGAGTCACTTGAAACTGCCCTCCGGGAAGGGAAGTTTCCTCTCGTTCTGGGCGGCGATCACTCGGTAGCGGTGGGCACCATCGCGGGCGTGTCGCATACCTTCCATGCCCGCAACGAGGATATTGGCGTTATCTGGATAGATGCCCATGCCGACATGAACACGCCCGACATCAGCCCAAGCGGCAACGTGCATGGCATGCCGCTGGCCTGCTGCGTCGGGATGGGGCCGCACGAACTCACGCACCTGCTTGGCTTTTCACCAAAAATTAAGGGGGGCAACCTGGTGCTGATCGGGCTGCGCGATGTCGACGAGCGGGAGCGTGAAATCGTCCGCCGGTCGGGCGCCGCGGCCTTCACCATGAGGGACATCGACGAGCGTGGGTTGAGAAGCATCATGGAGCAGGCAATCGAGAGGGCAACCAGCGGGACTGCGGGTTTTCACCTGTCGGTCGACATGGATGCGGTTGATCCTGACGAAGCGCCGGGGGTCGGCACGCCCGTCCGCGGCGGGATTACTTATCGCGAAGCCCACCTCGCGATGGAGACCATCTGCGATTGCGGCTCGATGCTCTCGATGGAACT
Organism: Acidobacteriaceae bacterium; assembly: GCA_019233375.1. Taxonomy (GTDB): domain Bacteria; phylum Acidobacteriota; class Terriglobia; order Bryobacterales; family Bryobacteraceae; genus Bog-105. Next base: position 15,908 of record JAFAMM010000387.1, on the reverse strand, counting down.
GGTCGAGGTAAATCCCGTGCTGGACGACGCGAATCGCACCGCCTTACTCGGGGTCGAGCTCATCACTTCCGCCATGGGCAAGAAGATCCTTTAACCAGCCGGTAGCCACCCGTTTAACCAAGACATAAACCTTTTTGTTCTATCTGCCGCCTTTGTCACTCCCGTAAGTTGCTCAAATACAACGATGCTGCCGGATGGCCACTAACGCGCAAATAAGTCCACATTCTCAAGCGGTAACGCAAGAGAGACGGAGAAAGCCAAGGCTCTCCGAAGCATGATCAAGGAGATTTATATGTGCCGCCAATCGAAAAGCATCATTCTGGCTGCGGTGCTCTCCGCCTTCGCAGGAGCAGTCGTTGCCAGCGCTCAAAATTCACGTGAAGTCGCAACCGTCCCGTTCGCATTCCACACACAGGGGCCGGTATTGGCTTCAGGTCAGGTCAGTGTGAAAGAAGTAAATGACCGTGGTATTTACACCCTGACTGACAGTGAAGGAACATCGACCTTCTGGACAGCCTCGCGCAAGGAGGTTGCTGACCCGGGTAAGCCTCATCTGACCTTTGCCTGCTACGGTCACGACTGCGTTCTGGCTGAGATCTCAATGCCTGGCAGCAGCACCGCTTTCAAAGCCAGCGAAGCTTCCATCGACAAACAGCTGCAGCGCAAGATCGGCGTGGCAGCGATGGTTCGCATCCCGCTTCGTTAGCGTCTCTCTTCGAAGTTATTTCCGCAAGCGGCGGCCCGAAAGGGCCGCCGCTTTTTTTGTGCGTGGTCTCATGCTCCGCCTGGCGATTCGGATCTCTGACTTCTTCCGTGCCATGCTAACTCGCGTATTAACTCTTTTATTCCACCTATTACGTACTTATAGGTCGTAAGTTATTGTAACTACGTCTAACTTACAACTGGCCTTTAAATCGCATATAAGCGGGCATCCCTCGAACGGAAACGCCAGAGAGACGGAGACCAAAGGTTCTCTGAGATAGATAAAGGAGACTCAAAATGAAAAAGCAGCTTACAACTATAATTCTTACCGCAACGCTCTCCGCTCTTATCGGAAGCGTTCCGCTAAGCGCGCAGGATGGCACTTCAGAGGTAGCAACCATTCCATTTTCCTTCCAGGCTCAGGGCACAACGATGCCGGCAGGAAACTATCATGTCAGTGAGTTCACGGCGCAAAGTCCCGTATACAAGCTGACCAGCGACAAGGGAAAGTCGATTTACTGGATGGCGCCGAGCGAGAATAAGGCCGATCCAGCGAAGCCGGAACTTACTTTCGTCCACTCCGGCAGCGAATATGTCCTGGCCTCCCTGTCTATGCCCGGAAGCAGCGTAAGTCACGGCGTGTCAGAGGCGGTAATCTCGAAGAGCTTGTCACGGTCTATGGGCATCTCTTCGCTGGTTGCGGTTCCTTTAAGAGCGCGCTAACGTAAACAAAACTTTTTCCTACTTACAGCCCGCCGGCTCGCTACCGGCGGGCTTTTTGTAATTGGAGCCGTTTTCAGCGCACCAGCATCTCGCTCAATACGCGGCCGGATGATCCGCTCGGCGTTTGAACTTCAAGTATGGTGGCAAGCGTCGGAGCGATATCGTTGGGTTCGATCGTCTCTTCATAATGGCCGGGCCGAATGCCAGGCCCGAGAAAGAGAACCGGCACATGGGTATCGTAGGCGTACGGCGAAAAATGCGTTGTGCCCGCAGTTCCGGGCACATAAGCGGGCTCGAACACCAGGTTTACGTCCCCACTCCGCCGGGGGAAATAACCATTCATCTCCGCCCGCGCGATGAAGTCTCCGGCGATTCCGTTGTCCAGTTGCTCTCGCGTATAGACTCGAGCAACATGTAACTGCGGAATCGTAAGAAGCGTTTCCTTCGCTGTGCCGAAGATTTCTGCCTGTGTTACTGGTTGCCCATCAGTCTTTTTGGCCTTCTCTATTGCCTCATGGTTGAAGTAGATGGCCGTCTCACCACCGCCCGGGATAATCCATTCGGCCTTTCCGAATTTTCGATTGAGCGCGGACTGTACCGCGTCCTCTACGTCGGCAAGCACGTAACCTCCGGGCATCTTGTTCGCCTCGTCGACCGCCGGCGTCGGGGCCACGCCATGGTCTGCCGATAGCACGACGATGACATTTTTCATCCCGACAGTCTGGTCGATAACACGAAACAACCGCCCGAGCAACTCGTCTGTTCGAATCGACATGTCGCGAACTTCCGGAGCATCAGGACCGGCCACGTGGCCGACGTAATCGTTTGAGGAGAATGATATCGTCAGCAGATCGGTGGGCCCGCGCTGCCCGAGTCTTTCGCCTGTGATCGCCTTTTCGGCGAACTTCTCTATCAGCTCGTTTCCCCACGGGCTGGCTGGCAGTTTCGCGTACGGCGCCTTACCGCCGGCGGGAGCGCGGAAACTCCAGTTCGGAAAGCCCTCCCATTTCTGCTCAACATATTTCGCTGGCAAGTTCTCCCTGTTGAACTCTTCCGCCCAGCCAGGTAGTGCGTCCATGTAGAACGAACTGCTGACGAAGTTTCCCGTGACGTCGTCGAACCAGTAAGCACCGGCGGCCCTGTGCCCGGACGGCAGGATCGCGCCGCGCGCTTTGATGGAAATCCCAATCACCTTGGAACCGCTATCGGCATTGCGCAACTCATCTCCCACCGTGCTGACCAACAGCCGCCGGGGGGACGCCGGGTCTGAGTCAGCGCAGCGCGCTCCCCTTTCGTCCTGGCTGCCCCCTACGACCTTCACGTCCCAATCGCAAACGCTGGTGACAACCTGCCCCTCTGCGCGGTCATACCACGCGTTGGCGATGATTCCGCTTACCGCGGGCATCGCGCCCGACATGAAAATGCTGTGTCCAACGGCTGTTACGGTCGGAACGTGCGCATAAAACGCATTCGTGAAATCGGCGCCGTTTCGAAGCATCTCGTCGATGCCGCCGTGATAGTCGGAACGAAACCGCGTTAGATAGTCGTAGCGAAATTGATCGATTACGATCCCGAGAACCAGCTTTGGCTTCGCGTTCAGATTTGCAGTCGAGCCGCGCCAGCCCGCCAGGAACAGAAGTAACCAGATTGCAATGAGCGTGAGTCTTCGGACGGACATTCGGCCTCAGCGTAGCAGAGGCGCGATGTCGGCGCGGCGCTTACACAGGAGAGATCGCTTTTACATGCGGGCTCACTTCTCCGAGCCAGTCGAGATGTTGGGCCGTGCTGTCGAAAATACTGCTCGTTTTGAATAGCTCCCACTGCCCGCTTCTGGCTGCGTCGCGTGTCTTGCTCAAAATAGCCGCAATCTGCTCTCTTGTGACCTCTTGATACGTCTTGGCCGCATGAATCGCCTGTTCCAGGATCTCCGGTTTGTCAATGCCAGTGATCACCACCGATGTGGGCATGTTCAACGCATACTGCAGACACTCCAATGCCGAGACAACGTTGCTCTTCAGGATGGTGGTATCCCCCATGCTCTTCATGGCGAGCACCCCGATGTTGCGCTTCTGCAGCTCGGGCACAACCATGTTGCCGAAGCTGCGAAAATGCGCGTCCATCACGTTGATCGGCATCTGGACGGAATCGAAGGTAAATCCATGCTCGTCCGCGACCTCGAGCATGTAAAGATGCACGTGCGGGTCTTTATGGCCGGTAAATCCGATGTAGCGTACCTTCCCTCTCTGCTTGGCGTCGATCGCGGCTTCGATGGCCCCGGCAGGCGAAAAGATGCGGTCCGGATCTTCGAATCGGATGATCTCGTGAAACTGCACAAGATCCACGTACTCTGTCTCGAGCCGCTGTAGCGATTCATCAATCTGCTTTGCGGCCGACTCTTTCGTCCGGCCGTCGATTTTGGTCATCAAAAAAACGCGCTCGCGTGAGTTGTTTTGACGCAGCGCCTTCCCCATCCGGCGCTCGCTCTCGCCCTCGTTGTAATCCCAGGAGTTGTCGAGAAAGTTGATGCCGCGCTCAATTCCCGCGTGAATAAGCTTTATGGCTTCAGCCTCGGTCAAATTGGGCTTTCCGAGATGATAACCGCCCATGCCTATACAGGAAACCTGTTCTCCTGTGTGGCCCAGCGTGCGATAAGGAATGTCCCGTTCGTTTGCCATGGCCGTTAGATGTCGCGCTCGCCGAAACGCTACTTCTCTTCCGCGCCGGTGTCTGGCGTCACATTCTTGAAGCGAATGCCGGCAGGTTTGGCGAACAGAGCCGGATCGAAAGGCAGGTCCTGGTACGCCATATATTCGTATTTATACGTTCCGTCTCTCGCCTGCCAGCTGAGCGTAACCGGTATATCTGTCCCGCCGCGCACTACCAGCTTCGCCATTCCAAACGATTCTTTCAAAACATATGCGTCTGTTGGCTTGCTATTGATGAGCGGCCCCGCCGTTTTGGTCGCGCCTGACCGTTCGAAAAAGTCGAGCTCGTCCCCGAACTCGAGCCGGTCCAAGTTGGGCAATTCATGGTTGGGATCGAAAGGCAAAACCATGGGAACATGCAAGTCATTCGCGTCCCCTTGGCGCTGCGCGACCGTCCCGGTTTTATCGATCAGATTCACACTGTAGGCGTCGGGTTCGGCGATGATGGTCAGCTTCTCCTGCCTCTGGCGCGCATCCGGAGGATCTTCGATGCGCGCGTAGTGCTCGCCTGCGCGATAGATGGTCTTCGGTAGCGCGGCATGCGATCCCGGCTTGATTCCCGGACCCATGACGCGCACGACGATCTTGGTCATAGTGGACGGTGTCTGCGTGCCGGACACCTGCGGATAAGCCATCCCTGCGCTCATCAGCATTCCGGCGGCGAGCATTTTGAAACGCGCCTTAGCAGACCAGGAATCAATGCGCATGCGAACCTATAGATGGACCGCGCCGGCCACGATTGGTTTCAATAAGCCCGAGCGCTCCCATCCGCAATGAACTTTGTAGTCCTACCGGCGCGCGTAGAATTTGAAGCCCAGGACCGCCTGGAGTTGCGCGCCGGCGAAGAGGCAAATCTGTTTCGAGGAGCGCTGGGAGCGGCTCTTCGCCACTTATCTTGCAACTGCGATTCTTCCCCTGCCCAACATGGCGGCCACTCGGAGGGTTGTGCTTATGCCCGCCTGTTCGAGCCTGTCTGGCGGGACGGGCCAGGTGGATATAGGAACGCGCCGCGTCCTTTTGTGCTCCGCTGCAATAACAACGCGCAAGAGATCATGCCGGGCAAGACCTTTACCCTTGACGTGTTTCTATTTGATATCCGCGAGTCGCCGTGGGCAATTCTGCAGGAAGCGTTCACGATAGCGGCAGCGAACGGATTCGGGCCTGCTCGCGCACGCGCGAGGTCCGTTACCCTGCGACCCGCAGACCCGGTGAGACTTCCCATTACGGGAACACCCGGGCATGGTCATCTGCGCTTGCACTTTGCAACCCCAACCGAATTGAAGGAAGCGGGAAGTGTTATTGACCGGCCGCACTTTCCCACTTTGATTCACCGGCTGGCGGAGCGCACGCGCGCTCTAGGCCGCTTGTACCAGGGTTGGACGCATGACGCTTCCGGGTATAAGTTCACCGAAGTCGCGGAAGTAAAACTGCTCGACTGTGAGTGGACGCGCACGGATATATTCCGTCGCAGCGCCAGCAACGGGGAAGTCCACTCGATCGGAGGATTCGTGGGTCGAGCGAGTTACTGCGGTCCGGTTGGAAGATTTCTGCCGCTGCTCGAGATTGCTCGTTGGACCGGGGTGGGCCGGCAGACTGTCTGGGGCAAAGGCGAAGTGCGCGTCGAAGCCTTCGAGAGACTCTAATTCTCTCCGTTGTAGCGGACGCTGCCGTCGGTGAGCGCAATCTCGACGCGGCGGTTCCTGGCGAGGTCTTGCGGCGAAGCACCGGGCCGCAGCGAGAGCACCGGGCCGAGAGACCACGTCAGTCGCCTCGTAAGTTCAAGGTTATCTCGTCTTTCGTTTTTTGCAGACGCCGGCGGCCGGCGGCGCTGGTTTTGCGCATCATCCCGAAGTACAAAACCAGCGGATAGAGAACGCCGATGGCAACTGCTATCGCGACGTTCCCCGTCATTCTCCAGAAGCCGTATGCCACGAGCAGCAGCCCTGCGATCCGGCACCCATTCTCAAGCCGCGTGGACATCTGCGAAAACGCGTCCTCCCTTTCGAACCACGCGAGCACTTCGCTCTTACTTGCAGCGCTGTCCCGCCATAGCTTCAGAGTCCTGTGCAACTCGTGATTCCGCAACAACACAAGCACGACAATTGCAAGCTGCCCAATCAAGAGCACAGCGAGCCCGGGCCGGAGTGCAAGCCATGTCGTTTGCCACCACAGCACTGCAATCAAAACGGCCATCAGCTCCGCGAACCGCATCCGCTTCGCGTTGCGTGCGCGAAGCTCCGCGATGAATGAAAACAGTGTTTCTATTGCTGCTTCAGATTTGCCATTACTGCGCGTCTGATCACCCATGCGTAAAAGAAGTAACCTACTTAGAGCAACCGGTCGAACACGGCATCAGGGCAGTTTCCGGGTTCCTTCCCGTTTCCGGAGGGATATGATCGGTCTGCAGGAAATCAGGAGAACCAATGAACTCTAACAAAAGGCGGTTTCGGCAGGTTGCAATCATTGCTCTTGGAATCAGCGTTCTGGCAGCAAATGCCTTCGCCCGGGACGACGGCACGGATGGCGATAACTGTTTTCGCGTAACTAGCACTACCTTCGCCAATGACACGATTATGCCGCTTGAGACCATTCATACCGTAATCTCGAACAACGTGAATGTATGTTCGATAGATGGGAGCCAGGGCGGCAATCGATCGCCGGAGCTCTCCTGGAGCGGCGCCCCGCCTGAAACAAAAACCTTCGTTGTTACTGCCTTTGACGTCACCGCGGCCTTCACTCATTGGGGCATGTACAACATACCCGGAAACGTGACCACGCTGCCCGAAAATGCGGGAGTGCCGGGAAGCCAATACGGCCAGCAGGTCGTCAATGACTTCTTCAACGGTGCTGAATACGACGGCCCGTGTCCTCCGGCGAATGTCGCTCCGTTTGTGCACCAATACGTTTTCACCGTTTATGCTCTTCGCACGAGACTGGAGTTGCCTGGATCAGCGAACTTTCCCGCCAACGCGGAGACACTGTATCAAGCCCTCATCAAAGCCGGCGAAAAACATCATATTCTTGCGAGCGCAAGCGTAACCGGCCTCTACACGACGACAGTTTCACCGAAATAGCGCGCGCGCCGCAAACCCAGGCGAAGATGCGAATCCTGGTAATCGGCGGTAACGGCTTCCTCGGCCGGCCGTTAGTGACCGAACTCGTCCGCCACGGGCATAACGTCGCCGTTTTGCATCGTAATCCGGCTGATTCCCAGGGCGCGCAAGTCGAGCAGATGCGGGGCGACCGCAACCGGTTAGCGGATTCGATGGCGGACATCCGCCATTTCGCTCCGCAAATCATTGTCGACATGATTCTGAGCTCCGCCAATCAGGCAGACGAAATAGCCGAATTCGCACGGACCATCGGCGCTCGTGTCGTCGCGATCAGCAGCATGGATGTATACCGTGCCTTTGGCATAGTGCTGGGGAGTGAGTCCGGCCCTCTCGAGCCCATGCCGCTGACGGAGGATTCCGCGCTACGCACCGGGCCGCGCAGCTATCCTCCCGAAGTGGTCAAGACTATGAAGCAGATTTTCACCTGGCTTGACGAAAATTATGACAAGGTCGCCGTGGAGCAGGCGATCATGCGCGCTGGAACCGCCAACACCATCGTGCGGTTGCCCATGGTATACGGCCCGGGCGATCCTCTGCATCGCATGTACGGCGTTTTGAGACGCGTGGCAGATGGTAGGGCCGCGATCATTCTTCCCGACGACCACGCGGCCTGGCGCGGGCCTCGTGGCTATGTCGGGAATGTGGCGCACGCGATCGCTCTCGCAGCCACATCGGACGCCGCGCGGGGCAGAACCTACCACATCTGCGAAGAACCGTGCCTGACCGAGCTCGAATGGCAGCAGCAGATCGCAGCTCAGGCAAATTGGGGGGGCAAGTTTGTCGTCCTGCCCAAAGCCGCTGTACCGCCACACCTGTTCATGCCAGGCAATGCGGCGCAGCACGTCGTTGCTAAGTGCGACCGCATACGGAATGAACTCGGATACCGCGAGCCTTTCAGTACCTCGGCCGCAATCCGGCAGACAATTGCCTGGGAAGGCGAGAATCCACCCGCGACGGCAGGTTTCCACCGGTTCGATTATGCAGCCGAAGATGCGGCCTTAGCGCCGTAACCAGCATGGCCCTTCGTGCGAAATGATGGAATATGGCGTTTGATCCTGTTCAAGCGGTTGGCGTTTCCCGCCGCGCATTCTTTGCCATGCCTTTTGCGTTTGCGGGTTTGATCGCGCTTGTTCGCAGCCGCGAACGCCCGCTGCCGGATCCGGCGGCAAACGGCGGCGGCCCCCCTATCACCGTTGTTTTGTTCTCTGACAGCGGAGAACGCCTCGCGACCGTCACGATCCGCAAGATGATAAAAAACGATGCTGAATGGCGGCGCGAATTGAGCGCAGAACAATACCGGATCACGCGCCGCAAGGGAACCGAATTCGCCTTCTCCAATCGATATTGGAATTGGCACGCAACGGGCGTTTATCGCTGCGTGTGCTGCGGTACCGCGCTTTTCCGATCGCAAGATAAATTCGATTCCGGAACGGGCTGGCCGAGTTTTTCTTTGCCCATTGCCGCCGCCAACATCCAAGCAACGAGCGATTTGAGTCTGGGACTCGAGCGGAGGGAAGTACTCTGCGCGAAGTGCGATGGCCATCTCGGCCATGTATTCGAGGACGGGCCCCCGCCGTCGGGCCTCCGTTATTGCGTGAACTCGAGCACGCTATATTTCCGCCCCAGTCCGTCTCACATCACGCATGCCGGATCGCGTCTGTTCGCACATTTGTGGCGCGGCGCTGCGCCAGCCAACCCAGGTAGAAGAAGTTGAAACGCAATCCTGCGATCCTGAAGCAAACGGCTGCGGCAGGCAAGGAGATCGCATGAGAGAAAACGCTATCGAACAGCTGGAGCGGGCGGCGCAGGCATATCCATTCTTGAGCGATCTTTCGCCGGAACATTTGTCTCGATTGCTGGCAACGGCGGAAGAGCGGTTTTTTGAACCGGACGAAGTGCTCTTCGGTGAAGGAGCGCGATCGGAGTTCCTGTACTTAATCGCGAAAGGCAGGATTGCGCTGGAAACAGTTTCAGCTGGCGCGCCGATCATTATTCAAACCCTGACAGAGGGCGATGCGATGGGCTGGTCTGCATTGACTAAATCAGGAAAAACACATTTTCAGGCACGAGCAATTTCGAGCGTTCAGACAATTGCCTTTGACGGCGCCAAGCTTTCGCTTGCCTTCGATTATGACAACAGTTTCGGATACCAGATGATGAAACGCTTGCTGGAGATGGTCACCGACCGGCTCGATCGCACGCGCCTGCAGATGATCGAGCTGTACACAAACTCAAAAGGCACGAATATCTAGCGGGAACCTAGCGTGCTCATCATCGGCCTCGGAAACGCTGATCGAGGGGACGACGCCGCCGGACTTCTCGTAGCGCGAACGCTTCGCGAGCACGAACTTCATGCTATCGAACACACCGGGGCGCCAATCGACCTGCTCGATCGTTGGAGCGGGCATCATCAGGTCGTCGTGGTTGACGCAATCGTGTCTGGAGCAGCGCCGGGAACCATCCGAAGCTGGGATGCGCGTGCAACATCGCTGCACTCCTGTGTGTTCCGTTCATCCACTCACGAATTCGGCCTGAGCGAAACAATCGAACTCGCTCGAGTCTTAAACCGGCTTCCCAACTGGCTCCGCGTCTATGGAATCGAAGGGATGCAATTCGATATGGGCTCGTCTCCCTCGCCCGAGATTTGGCGCGCAGCCCGGAATGTCACGGAACAAATCTGCCGGATCATCTCCGGCATCGAATGAGTTGAATCGCGCAATATCAGGCGTGCGAGAAGCTGGCGCGCGGTCCGTACTTCATTTGGCCGAACTCGCCGATGACCGGCTCGACGAGAGACTTGAAATCAGCCGTTCGCATGTGAATGACGTCGCGATGCGTTCCGGCGTTGAACGCAATAAATTCCTGTCCCGCCAGTTCTCTGTCGAGATACACACGCAAGCCAAACAGGCCTCCTAACGGTGGCATCGCGCCGATTTCACACCCCGTAAAGAGCAACTGCAACTCACTCTCTTCCGCCAGGTGCAGGCTCGGCGCGCCAATGGCCGTGCGTAGCTGCTCGAGATCAACATACAAATCCGCTGGAACAACCACCATCAGGTATCCGGATTCGTCGCGGCATATAACGGTTTTCGCCATGCGGTTGGGAGGCATGTGCTCGGCCGCGGCAACCTCTTCGGCAGTATAGGCAGGCGAGTGCATCGTGTGCGCATAACGAATGGCGTGAGCGTCGAGATAGCTCAAGCTTCTTTGGAGCGTGCTCATGTCGGTCTCTCCTCTAATCATTTAAGAGCAAATCCCGCTCCATTGTGCGAGCGCCGATGGCCATACTAAAGGCATGCGGATCGGAATTACCTGTTATCCGACTTACGGTGGCAGCGGGATCGTTGCAACCGAACTCGGACTCGAGTTAGCGCAACGCGGGCACGAAGTGCATTTCATCAGCTATGCGAACCCGATACGGCTCGATCCGGACACACCCGGCATCTTCTATCACGAGGTAGAGGTGTCGACCTATCCGCTGTTTCAATTTCCGCCGTATTCACTCGCGCTCGCTTCCCGCATGTCCGAGGTCGCGCAGCGGCACGCACTCGATTTGCTGCACGTGCATTACGCGATACCGCACTCCATTTCGGCATTGTTGGCGCAACAGATGATAACGGAGCGGCGGCTGCCCTTTATCACGACCCTGCACGGCACCGACATCACGCTCGTGGGCGCAGACCGGTCGTACTTCCCGATAACGAAATTCTCCATTGAGCGCTCGGATGGGATAACCACAATCAGCGAATTCATGCGGCGCAGGACGGAAGATTTCTTCGGCATCAAGAAGCCCATCGAAGTTATTCATAACTTTGTAAACTGCTCGCTGTATAAGCCTGATGAGGATGCACAGCGCACCGGACCGAAACGCATTCTGCACATCTCGAACTTCCGTCCGGTGAAGCGAGTGTTGGACTGCATTCGCGTTTTTGCTCGAGTGCGGCAAGAGCTTGAAGCCGAACTCGTCCTGGCGGGCGACGGGCCGGATCGCGGACCTGCGGAGAATCTTGCGCGTGAGCTCGGCGTCGACCGTCACGTGCGTTTCCTGGGGAAACAGGACCATATGGAACGCCTGATTCCGCGTATGTATGCGCTGCATCTGCCGAGCGAGACGGAAGCGTTCGGACTCGCGGCGCTGGAAGCAATGGCATGCGGCGTTCCGCCTGTTGCCACCCGCGCCGGCGGGGTTCCGGACCTGATCACTGATGGACTGGATGGATTCCTGGAACCGGTCGCCGATGTCGAACGGCAGGCGGCCCGGTTCATTCAATTGCTGGCCGATCCGGCTCTTCACCAGCATGTTGCGGCAGCGGCAAGGAATACCGCGGTGACTAGGTTTTCCACGGAACTAATCATTCCGCAGTATGAGCGTTACTACGAACACGTATGTGCCGCCGCCGGAACTTCCACCCGGCAGGTGGTGTCTAACCGTGTAGCTGGCTTTTGACACGGTAGTAGGGGTAAAATTCTGGCGATGGCGCAACCCTTGTTGGGTAATCCGGGTGCCCTGTCCATACTGGCCGGCGCCCAGACCGGGGTTTCCGAGGAAGACTCGCGCATCTTACGCGGACTCCGGGCAGGAATTGAACAAGCGTACGAAGAGTTGATCGCGCAATACGAACAGCCGGTGTATGGGCTGGTGTTCCGGCTGCTCGGAAACCAGCCGGATGCCTGCGATGTAGTGCAGGAGGTCTTCATAAAGGTTTTTCGCGGCGTGCAATCTTTTCGTGAGCAGAGCAGTCTGCGAACCTGGATCTATCGAATCGCGGTGAACGAAGCCCACAATCACCGGCGCTGGTTCGTCCGGCACTGCCGGCATGAGGTTTCGATGGAGAGTGATCGCGAAGAGCAGGACAGTTTCCTGGAGCGCGCGACCGATCCGGGACAATCCCCCTTTGAGCAGGCCTTGAACAGCGAAAACCGGACCCTGATTGAGCGCGCGTTGAAAGAAATCAACCCGGTTTTTCGAACAGCGGTGGTGCTGCGCGACATTCAGAATTTAAGCTACGAGGAAATCGCCGAAATTCTGCAAGTCTCGCTAGGCACCGTTAAATCACGGATTTTACGCGGCCGCGAGGCGTTGCGCCGCGAATTGACACAGCAGCCCGGCGCCGGATTGGCGGAGGCGGTCGCATGAATGAACAGGCAGGACTTGTTTAGAGAAGTGGTTTCAGTGTAGTACAAGCTTTGTCCGAAGAGTGAGACAGCTATGACCTGTTGGAGCGTAAAGCGCCAGAGTACAGATTACGTCGATGGAAGGCTGCGCACAGCGGAGCGAGCCAAGATCGATGCGCACCTGCTGAAGTGTGACGCTTGCGAAGAAGCAATCGGCCAAATTCGCTCAGTCCGCTCCTCGCTGACGAATCTACAGCCTCCGGTGGCGCCGGATTCTCTCGGAACACGCCTGCGCGTAGTCGCCTCACAAGAACGCCGCACCGTGCTGGAAGCCAATGGATCACGTTGGACCCGCGCCTGGGATGACTGGAAATTTCGCATAAACCAGTTCATGCGCCCCATGACGATTCCGGCGACCGGCGGAATTCTTTCAAGCGTTCTTCTGTTCAGCTTGCTTGCGCTGACCATCAGCACGACCACCCGGCAGGTTGCATACGAAGTGCCCGTGCTCTACACGGATCATGTGGATGCCAACCTGGTGCCGACGGAACTTCGATCCTCCGTCATTCTGACGTTAAATCTCGACGGGAAAGGTCGAATCACCGACTATGCCGTGCAAGACGGGTCAGGGTCGTACATCGGCGATGTCGCCCGTCTGCAATACAACAACATCTCGCTTCCTCAATTTCCGAGCGTACTCGGCGTTTCACGGCCAACAAGCCGCGAAATCCAGGTATCCTTCATACCGATGGTGTTCCGGCCTTGAGATAGACCCCAAGTCTCTAACCGCACGGCATGCGGTGAGAGGCTTGTGACGCTGCCGCATACGCAATTTAACGTGGACATGGTACCCGCGGCTCATCCGTATTCCGCACTGCATGCTACGATCAGAAGGTTCCACCCAATGGGCGCGGCAAGCGGCCCAGGGTGACGTTGCGTTGTCCATGTGCCCAGCCGGACCGAGCACCTTTTTTGCAGGAAGCCCCTTGTTTTTAGCAAGTTGTGATTTGCAGCGAGGGTTGGGTTTCGGGTAGCTTACGTGCTTCAGATTGTTCCCTCCATCTTTGCCGCTGACTTTACGCGCCTCGGAGAGCAGATCCGTTGTGTCGAGGACGCAGGCGTCACCCAGATCCATGTCGACATCATGGACGGCCATTTCGTGCCAAATTTTACGATGGGCACGCCGATTACTGAATCCATTCGGCGGGTTACGAACGTCCAACTGGATCATCATCTGATGATCGAAGATCCGGATACCTATGCTCCGATCTTTATTAAGGCCGGGGCGGATTGCATCAGCGTTCATTATGAGGTGTGCCGGAACCTGGATCGAACGTTGCACATGATCCAGGACGAGGGCGCCAAGGCGGGGGTGGTGATCAACCCGGCGACACCCACAAGCCTGCTCGAAAATGTTTTAGATATTGTAGACTTCGTACTTGTGATGAGTGTTAACCCCGGGTATGGGGGGCAGCAGTTCATTCCAAATGCGCTTAACAAAGTCCGCCACTTGGCGCGGACGCGAGTTGAGCGGAAGCTGGACTTTGCCATCGAAATCGACGGTGGGGTCGGGCCCGAAAACATTGCGGACATCGCGCGGGCGGGCGTCGATTGGGCGGTCGCCGGTTCTTCGGTGTTCCATGCCGCGGACCCGGCGCGGGCGGTACGGGAAATGCGCCAGGCTGCCGAAGAGGCACTTTCAGTCAAGGTTTAGATATATGGATTTAAGCAGGATCTCGGGGCATAAGGTAATAGTCGTCGCGTGTGCGGCAGGACTGCTTGCCTCCTGTATGCACAAAAAATACGAGACCCCGATCGCCAAGAACACCCAGCAGCCGGACAAAGTCTTATTCGACCAGGCGACAAAGGACATCGAGAAGGGCCGTTATGAGACCGCCCGCATTTCGCTGCAGACGCTCATGAATACCTACGAATCGAGCGAATACCTGGCGAAGGCGAAGCTGGCGGTCGCCGACAGCTGGTATCGTGAGGGCGGCGCGAACGGCATGGCGCAGGCTGAGGCCGAGTATAAGGATTTCCAGCTGTTCTATCCCAACATGGAAGAATCAGCCGAAGCGCAAAACCGCATCTGCGAGATTCATTACAAAGAGATGGACAAGAGCGACCGCGATATCACCCAGACGCGGCGTGCGGAAGAAGAGTGCCGGCAGCTCCTCATTCAGTATCCCAATAGCAAATTTGCGCCACAGGCAACGCAGCGGCTCCGGGAGGTTCAGGAGAGCCTGGCGGAGCACGAGTACGTGGTCGGCAATTACTACTGGAAGCACGAGATGAATCCGGCTGCGGCCAATCGTCTCAACGGCCTGGCGGACCAGTATCCGCTTTACAGCAAAGCCGGCGAGGCGTTATACGAAGCGGGCGATGCCTACTCCAAAATGGGGCCGCGCTACCGCAAACAGGCCGGCGAAATGTATGACCGCGTGGTCCAGGAATATCCGCTGAGCGCCCGTGCGAAGGACGCTAAGAAGCGTCTCCAGGAGATGGAGTTACCGGTTCCGCAGCCTGACCCGGCGGCGCTCAACCGGGAAAAGTTTGAAGCGGCGAACTACCACAAACCCGGCATCATGTCCCGCTCAATGGAGTGGGTGAAGGGAGCACCCGATGTGAGCCATGCCGCAAAGGAAGGCGCTCCTACTATGCATGACATGGCCAGAACCATCCCCGTAAGCGTGCCGGCCAGCACCAATGCGGACGCTGGAAGCACATCCGGCGCCGGATCCGGCACCACAGAGGTCAGCGCCCGCCAGGTCAGCAGTAGCGATACGACGCTCGACAGGGCACAAGACGTGCGTAGTTCGGGCGCCGCGACCCATGCCGGCAGCACGAATGCGAGCGCCGGAACCAGCGCGGCTGCCGCCACTCAGCCCCTTCCCACGAATCGCGACAAAGAGCTGAAGAAATATCGCGAGCAGCAGCTCAAGAAGCAGGAAAAACTCGCCAAGAAGAACAAGAAGAAGCAGCCCGAGAACCAGACCCAACAGAACGGGCAGCCCGCTCAGGCGACGCCGGCGAGTTCGGCGAATCCCGGTGCCAGCGCGGCTGCTGCCAGCGGCCCCAACACCGTCCCGCCGCAGCAATGAGCAAGCACCGGGTCCTGCTGGCGGACGACAGCCCGCAGGCTTTGCGCTTAGCCGAACAGATTCTTAAAGGGGAAGGCGTCGAAATCGCCAGTGTGACCGATGGCGAAACCGCGCTGCGCCGGCTGACCGACGTCAATCCGGACCTCCTGGTGGCCGACGTCTATCTGCCCTCAAAGAACGCTTTTGAATTGGCGCGCTTTCTGCGCTCCCAAGCGGCCTATAAGCACATCCCCATCATCTTTGCCGCCGCTCCGGGCGACGAATTCAATGAACAGGATGCCAAGAACGCCGGTGCCGACGTCATCCTGAAGAAGCCGTTCGAAGCCTCGGCTCTCCTTGGAGCGGCCCAGGCGCTGCTCGAGCAGAGCGCCGCCCGCAAGACTGAATCGAGCAACGGTCATGCCGCACTGGACCCCAATACGATCCGTGCCGCGGTCACGCTAGCGCTC
>JAFAMM010000375.1 GCA_019233375.1 Acidobacteriaceae bacterium | reverse complement strand
TGCCGCTGGAGCGCGATGAGGACGCGGATACCATTCGTATCGCGGATGAGCAGGGCCGGGCCGTCCCTTTCGCTGTCCGCAATCACACGCTGCAGCTTTTTGTAAGCCAGCCAAGCGTGATCCGAGTGCAGTCCGAGCATCGAACGCATGTCCTCTCGTTGACCCTGCCCGACGTCGCCGCCTATAACTGGAAAACGCCACCCGAGACCGCCGAGGGCATTCCCGCTTCGCGATTCGGGCGCTCCGCGTTCGATCTCTGGAGATCGCTGGCGGTCGCCGCCTTGTTCACGCTACTTCTCGAGTGGATGCTGTTCGGGCCGCGAAAACGGCGCGCGGGGCGCACCACGGCGACTGCTGCAAATTCGCAGCGGCCGGTTCCGCAGCGAGAAAAGGAACTGGTGTCGCGATGACCATCACGCATCCATGGGTCTGCCTTGTTGCGCTGGCTCCCATCGTGTGGGTGATTTATTCGTGGCGTTTAACGCCTCGCCGCCTGAATCTCGCTTTAAAAGGAGCGGCATTCGCGGCCATTGCGTTCGCGCTTGCTGAGCCCGTAATGAAATTACCGGGAATGAAAACCGGTGTAGTCGTCCTGGTCGATACGTCCGGCAGCATCACCTCCGATGATCTGGCGCGCGCCGACTCGCTGGTAGCCGAGATCGCCCGCCACAAGGGCCGCAACTGGCTCCGCGTGGTGCCGTTCGCCAGCCGCACGCGTCCGCTGAAGCCGGAAGAAGCCAGCGGCCCGCATTTCGTCAGAACCACGAACCAGACGGGAACGAATCTTGAAACCGCGCTGATTGACAGCATGGCGGCAATTCCGGCCGGCCATCTGCCGCGCCTGCTGCTTGTCAGCGATGGCAACGACAACGAAGGCAGCACCGCACGCGCCCTGGCCGAATTACGCCAGCTGGATGTTCCAGTCGACACGATCGCGCTCGCCGGCACCTCCGCTACCGGACTGCGCCTTGAAACGATATCGATGCCGCCGAATGCTTACGCGGGCGAACAGATCCCCATCGATCTGACTATCGATTCGCCCGTTGCTCAGCGTGCCACGGTTCAGATCTACGCCGATGCCAAAGACCTAGGCGCAAGTCCCGTCGAATTGAGCGCGGGCAGCAATTCCGTTCGGGTACAAGCGCATGTACGTTCCACCGGCGTCGTCCCTTTGTCCGGTCATATTCGGGGCGCAGATGGCGCCGAACTGCAATTCAACCAGGCCATTGAACTTCGCCGCGCTAAGGTTCTCTACGTTTCGCAAGACCCCGACGGCATGGAGGGCAACCTGCTGGAGGCGTTCAATCAGGCTGAGTTCGAAGTGGCGCGCGATGCACGCGAACTGCAGAAGCCGCTGGATTCATATCAGCTTGTCGTATTGAACAACGTCGACCTCAACACGTTCACGGCCGCGGAGAAGAGCGGGCTTGAAGAGTATGTCAAAGCGGGCGGCGGTTTGCTGCTCATCGGCGGGGAGCGGCAGGCTTACAAGGATGACCGGCAGATGGATGCGCTCGACCGGGCTCTCCCCGCAAAAATCGCGCCTCCCCGCACACAGGAAGGCACATGTGTCGCCCTCATCATTGATAAGTCGTCCTCCATGGAGGGGCGGAAGATCGAACTCGCCCGGTTGTCGGCTGTGGGCGTTGTTGATCACCTGCGGCCCACTGATACGATCGGCGTCCTGATCTTCGATAACTCATTTCAGTGGGCGGTGCCCATGCGCCGAGCCGAAGATAAATCGATGATTAAACGGCTCATCGCAGGCATTACACCCGATGGCGGCACGCAAATAGCGCCTGCGCTGACCGAAGCCTATCGGAAAGTGCTGCCCTCTCAGGCTACCTACAAGCACATCGTTCTGCTGACGGACGGAATTTCAGAGGAGGGCGACAGTATGGATCTTGCGAAGGAAGCCGCGGACCATAGCGTGACCATTTCCACGGTCGGGCTGGGCCAAGACGTGAACCGCAGCTACCTTGAAAAGGTCGCGGAGGCATCCGGCGGGCGCAGTTACTTTCTGAATGAACCGCAGGGCCTCGAGCAGATCCTTCTGAAAGACGTTCAGGATTACAGCGGGGCGACAGCGGTAGAGCGCGACCTTCGACCTATCGTCGAGCAGAAAGCGGAAGTGTTGAAGGACACGAACATTGAAACGGCACCGCCGCTGAGGGGTTATGTCCGCTTTACTCCGAAACCGGACGCGGAGACGATCCTCGGGATTGACGAGCAGCGGAAAGACCCGCTCTACATACGCTGGCAGTATGGGCTGGGGCGCGCGGCTGTATTTGCTTCCGACGCCAAGAGCCGCTGGGCGCAGGACTGGGTGAGTTGGCCAGGATTCGATAAGTTCTGGATCAACCTGAGCCGTGACTTACTCAGCCATGCGAAGCCAACCGAAGCGCACGTGGAATTCGATGCGGCGAACAGTGAACTCGTGGTTACTTATCGCCTGGCGAACACAACGCCGGAGCCGCCCTCGCTGCCGCCGGTGTTTATTCTCGGCCCCCGCGGGTTCCGGAAACCCGTGGCAGTGCAGAAGATCGCAGCCCGCTATTACGAAGGAAGAACGCGCATCGGCGAAACGTGCGGCTTGTTTCGTATCCGCCCTTTGCAGGAATCGAATGCGTTTCCCGAGATCGGTTTTTATCGTGAGCCTCCGGAAACGCACGATTATGGGAGCAATGAAGCTCTGCTGAAACAAATTTCCACCTTCACGGGCGGGCGTTTCAACCCGTCTCCCGCCTCCGTCTTTGATGCCGGGGGACGTAGCATAAACACCGCGTGGCAGCTATGGCCAGGGTTGCTCGGATTGGCCATAGCACTTACATTGGGCGAGTTACTCGCACGAAAATCGAGCTCACTGACTCAACTCTTCCGCCGCGTGACGGTTCGGGGATAACGCCTCCCGGAATCCCGCACCGGCCGTGACCGCCCGGCGAAGCGCCGCGCGCGCCAGCAAGCGAGTGGAATCGAGCGTAGGCAGCGGGGAGTTTGCATCATTCATCAGCAGCGGTATCTCGGTACAGCCGAGCACGACGGCGTCGCAGCCGTTATGCTGCAATCGCGACATGACCTGCTGAAAGTACGCCACTGCCTCCGGCCTGAACACTCCGTACACCAGTTCGTCCATAATGATCCGGTCG
>JAFAMM010000341.1 GCA_019233375.1 Acidobacteriaceae bacterium | reverse complement strand
CCGATCATCGCGCCTTCGATAACGAAATTCATCGCGCCAAGTGGGGCGTCGGGGCCCTGCCCTTTCAAAATCTTAAAATAATAACCGTGGAACGGCGGCTGATTGGGAGCATAACCTTCAGCTAAGGCCTTAGCGACGGTCTCTCCCACAGGGCCTCCCCAGGTACCATCCGCATTCTGCCACGCAAGACCGTCCTGCTTACCTGGTGTGCTAACAATTCGCTGCGCGTACTGGTTCAGCTCAGAGCCGTCGTGTTTTTCCGAAGCGTAGTCATCTTGCGCTTCCACATAGCCACGGCAGATCTTGATGGCGTCGAGTTCGTTTTGCCCAATACGCCGGTACAGGATATTTTGACGCCCGGCCTTGGAATCAAAATACCATTCTCCGTTTTGCTTACGAATCGGAATGGGAAACGGCCAATCTTCGGGTCCGACCAATAGTGTGGCGCGCGTACCGTCTTTCGGATCCAGGCTGATCGACTGCTTCTCTCCAGCCAATTTCGCAAACTCTATGCTGCGGTTTTTATCACTGACGGAATCTTCAGAGGTCACGAGATCCTTGGAGTCTGGGCCGAGAATCTGCAATAAGACTGGCACATTGTAATTCTTGGCAGCCTCGACTAATGCCGCGGCAGCCTGTTCCGGCGTAGCAAATCCCTTCTGTGCGGACTTGGCCGGCGGTGCCGGTTGCTGTATCGCGCGCGACCACAGTTGCCGCGGGCACATGACAGCGAGCGCAAATAGAGCTAAGAAAGTCGTGCATGCAGCAACTTTGAAGGTTCTGAATTTCATTTGTATCTCTCGATCAAAAGGCGCTTGTCCTCCAATCCAGGATTGGATCACCTGCGTCGACCGCCGCCGCCCCGGCGAGCACCGCCGCCTGAGGATCCATTAAAGCTGGAGGCACCACGTGATCGATCCGCGCGAGCCGTGCTGCCGCTGGTCCTGCCAGCGCCTCCGAAGGCTCCACGGTCTCGTGTGCCTGTGCCTGCAGAAACTTCCCTGTTTCCGATGCGATCCGGGTTCGTGGCTCCCCGATTGCCGCCCAAGTTGCGATCTGCGGCATCACCTCGATTTGCGCCAAGATTACGATCATTGTTTCCGCCGCGGCCGGTGCCTAAGTTGCGGTCAGTATTCCCCCCCAGATTGCGATCATTACCACCGCCACGATTTGCGCCCAGGTTGCGATCGCCATCGGCACCCCGGTTTGCACCCAAATTGCGATCGCCCCGATTAGCCTGATTGCGCGCGTTAGCCTGCCGCGTGCTCAGCGACTCTCCGCGAGCCGTACCGCCGAATCTGTTCGCGGTCGCCCGATCGCCATATGGCGCACCGCCGCGATGCTGCGGATTGTGCTGCCACTGCGTAGCTCTGTTTCCATTGCCGGCATTAGCAGCCCTATTCCCATTACCAACATTGGTTCGGTTATTGTAGTTACGGTTGAAGTTATTGTTATTGTTGATGTTGATTGTGTTGTTGCCGCCCCATCCGCAGTTATAACCCCAGCCACCGCTCCAGAAGGCGCCCATCATAACTCCTACGCCGAACGAAATCGCCATTCCCGCTGCATAGTATCCAGGCGGCGGGTAAGTCACTGGCGGATAGGCATAGACGGGCGGCCCATACACGACGGTCGGATTATAGCTTGGAACGTATACGACTTGCGGGTTCGCCTGCTCGATTATGATCGTTTGCTTCGATTCGATGACCTTGGTTTCGACTTTCATCTGCTCATTCGATTTCAGGTTGCCCTTGTCTTTGGCCTTCATGCGCATGCGCTGAACAGCAGTCATCACATCCGACTCTTGCGCCAGGAAGGCGTTCCCGAGTTCGGATGTCCACTTAATGTTTTCGGCTAGCAGCTTAACTACATCGGGCAGAGCAGCCATGGACTGGATGCTGGGGTCCCAGTTCTCTTTTTCGACGGCTTCCGCGAGGGCTTTTTCCTTTAAGTCCTTATGTTGCGTCAACCATTGCTGGAGCTGAACGATTTCCAGTGGGTAAGTGCAAGCAGCCAGCACTTGGGCTAACAGAGGGTCCGGGTAGAGCGCGATCGGCGCAACCAGACTGTCCAATCGCTCTGGCGGCAAGAGGTTTGCAGTCTGCGCCGGAGGGGCTGGCTGCGGCGTCTCGGCCTGCTGCGCCCACCCTATATCGCCCCGCATCAGTAGGGACGCACATATCAATGCCAAAATTCGAGTCGAGACACTCGTGTTTCCGCACGCCATTTCGCTCAACCCCTCTCCATACGCCGGCTCATGAAAGGCAATTTTCAGGCCGTCTTCTGTGGTGGCGGTGAATCGTTGACACCGAACCGGTTGTCATTCTGCTTGTTGTTGCCGTGGCTTTTGTAATTGCTCGAAAGATGCTCATGCCCGAACCTTAGGTCTATCTTTTCAGCCGATAATACAGTTTGCCTCTCAATAACTTTGAATGGGCAGGTGTGAAAGGAATGCGCAAGTGCGAAAGAAAGCTTACACTAAGACTTCCGATGTACTGGATGCTCGTCCGTTTGAAGACTGCAACCGTAATGCGTAACGCGACCGCCGTTCAGCCTATCGGTCGACAGAGGTGTGCCGTTTGGCGCAGTTACGCCCGCTCACTTTGTCCAATTTGGGATATCTGCTAGCCCGATCCGCACATCGTCGCATCCTCAAATTCTTCATCCTTTACAACATAAGCCGACGGGGACCGCTGGTATTTGGCATGCACAAGAGCGAGCCCTATGACCTGGGACGCTAAAGACAGACGCAGCGATATAGAACTACTCGAGTGCTCACGCAATGGCGATCGGGATGCCTTTGGGCAGCTCGTAGGCAGACATTACATAACATACATTCGAATCTCGACCTGCATTTTGCGTGATCCGGCCGAAGCGGAGGACGCCGTACAGCAGGCAATGGCGAAGGCCTTTGCGCATCTCTATCAGTATCTGGGCGAAGCCGAGTTCTTCGCGTGGATGCTGCGCATTGTTGTCAATGAATGCCGTATGTTAATGCGCACCAGAAAACGGACGTACTCCCGCCGGCTGAACGTTCCGCGCTGCGAAGGCGAAAACAGGCCGATGGAAGTACCCGCTATGGCGAACGATCCCGAGGTGGAAGCCATCAACAAGGATATGATCCGAGTCCTCCAAACGGAGATCAGGCACATCCCTCCGCTATTGAGGCAAGTTATCCTGTTGCGCGACATAGATCAGCTCCCAATGCCCGATGTCGCTGAGCAATTGGGGATAACGGTTGCCGCCGCGAAGTCTCGGTTACTGCGCGCCCGGGGCGAACTGCGTAAACGTATCCTTCACCGCTTTGGACACGCGACGCACATGATGCCCGTCTCGACCACACAGATTCTTGGAGCGCGCGTGTCTGGAAGCAGCGGCGTACCAGCCTACATTTGTTAGTGATTGCGAAGCCTTGGCCGGCGCGTCACTCAAAAAAGTAGCGCCTTATCCGCAGAACCGTACGCCGATAAGTCTCGCGCGGCCAAGAACGTTGAACAAAGATCTGGCAGCAAATGCTGTTCAGTTTCGAGTCGTGCCGAAAATGTGTTGGACCAGGTTATCGGCCGGAATCATCAATCCCTGGGCATGGAGCGTTCTATGCGCAAAATGTACGGATCGACCGACTGCCTGGGCTGGCGAATGTGCCGGCGGAGAGTTCGATGGGAACACCTGGATCGGCAATCTCACATAAGCGAGTGAATGGCGACTATCGGGATTCGCTAAAGACCTACTGGCCGGATCTTTTGATCTACGTCGTTTTGCTGGCCGCGGGCATGTTGGGGGATTTTACATCCTGCACACTGACACGGCTGCCGCCATTCTGGGCTCGAATGTTGTTACAACTTGATTACCTTGCAGTAGTGTTCGCGGGTGTACGTTTTGGAGTTGCGGCCGGCTTGGCTGCCAGTGCGGTTGCAGGCGTTTTGCACGTGGGCATCACGCTGGCCTTTGGTCAAGTGGCTTCGGGAATCGACGGTTTGGCGATGCTTGCTCCGCTGGGGTTGCTTGCCGGTTGGGCCGGGAGAGGTAGAGCGACGGTGTTACTTGACGGCGAAACCGTTATCCCAGGCACTCTGGAACGGAACCGGACTGGTTCCATGTTGGAACTTGCGCGTTTGATGCCTGAAGTCGCCGATCAGTTCCGTACGCCCATTGCGAGCATCCAAGGCGCCGCGTTCCTGCTCGAAGATCCCGACTTAGCCCAAGACAAGCGCCAGGAGTTCGCTGGCATTCTTCGGAAAGAGTGCCGGCACATCGAACTGCTTGTCGAATTACTGGATTTCACCCAGGTGCGTCTGCTGGCCCAGGAAGACGTCGACCTGAGGCGGTTGATTGATGACGTCATTGCGCAGTCCGCGCCCAGCCACGAATCCGGGATTACGGTTAAAAACCTCGCCTCAAGGGATCTACCGAGCTTACGCTGCGAGCGCGAGTTGATCAAACACGCTTTGGAGATCGTTACCGGCGATGCAATCCGTGCGCTGCCGCATTATGGAGAAGTTGCACTGTCGGCTCATGTCGCCCAAGGAGAGATGCTAGTACGAGTCGAGCTTCGCGCAGACAATTTATCTGTGCCCCTTAATACTGTTCTCACCCGCACTCTGGGAAAAAGTGATCTGGGTATTGTGCGACATCTTACTGAACGCCATGGGGGATCGGTGCACGTTGAGCCAGGGGCTTCAGGTAGTGCTAGTATTTGCATAATCCTGCCTTTGCGGCAGGGACAAGCACATGGCCGTCGGCAAAATACTGGTCGTTGAGGACGATGACAGCCTACGGCGCGTAATGCAGGCTCAGCTTGAAACTGTTGGCCATAGGACCTCAGTTGCAGCGGATGTGCCGCAGGCGCACGAAATCTTAGCCCGCGAACCGCACGACATTGTCATCTGCGACCTGTATCTTCCCGGGGAATCCGGCTTGGAGCTATTGAAAACGATCCGTGCACAGTATCCCGACACTGTAACCGTCATGGTCACGGGTTATGGAACCGTACAGGGTGCCGTGGAAGCCATGAAGGCGGGCGCGTACGACTATCTCACAAAACCAGTTCATCCATACGAGTTAAGGGCGCTTGTTAATCGTGTGCTGCAGAGCCAACAGCTTATGGAGGAGGTGCGTAACCTTAGACGGCACATCGACCAGAAGTTTGGATTCGAGAGCATCATCGGCCATTCACCAGCATTGATGCGCGTTTTGGAATCGGCCGCTCGGGTCGCGCAGACCAGTGCGACGGTATTGATCTCCGGGGAGACAGGCACAGGCAAGGAACTGCTGGCAAAAGCTATTCACTCTGCCAGTCCGCGATCTCGCGAGACGTTTGTGACGATCAACTGTGGAGCGATCCCTAGAGACCTTCTCGAATCTGAACTATTCGGTCACGTCAAAGGCGCATTCACGGGCGCTCTGACGCATAAGAAAGGGAAGGTCGAGACGGCACATGGCGGCACTGTCTTCCTTGATGAGATTGGGGAGATGCCGTTGGATCTCCAGGTTCGCATTCTTCGCCTGATACAAGGGCGCGAAGTCGAAAAGGTCGGCGCTTCCAGTTCGACCCACGTGGACGTGCGGCTCATTGCCGCGACACACCGCGATTTGGAGGTCATGGTCGCCAACGGCACCTTCCGTGAAGACCTGTATTACCGTCTTGTCGTAGTCCCTATTGAAATGCCTCCATTGCGAGACCGGCCAGAAGACATTCCTGAACTCGTGTGTGATTTTTTGAACCAAAGCACGAACAAATATTCTCGTCAGTCGCTCAAGTTTCCGCAGGAGTTGCTGCCTCACTTCTCGCATTATCATTGGCCGGGAAATGTTCGCCAGCTGCAGAATGTAATCGAGCGTATGGTGGTTCTGTGCGCGGGAGATGAAATCACCGTAGCCGACCTTCCCGCGTTCTTGCGAAATTCTTCAGGCGTCGCACCAGCAGCACTGACAATTCCTGAGGGAATGACACTTGACGCAATCGAGAAGGAAGCGCTTGTTCAGGTAATGCGGAAGTCGAACTGGAACCAGACACATGCAGCAGAAAAGCTAGGCGTCACTCGGAAGGTTCTTATGACGCGCATGGCGAAGTATGGAATCGAGAAGCCGCGGCAGCAAGCGGCCGAAAGCCTTACATTCAAAATGAGTTCTTAACGCGCCCTTTCCTGATCTCCGCCGCCGCGGATCTGATCTGGACGCGTTTTGCCGCCCAAACCGAAAAAAAGTAGACCCCCGCCTCCCCTGGCCTAATCTTTCGCTTCGAATGATTCCGGCTCTGTTTGTTTGTTGTGCTGACGGCACCGAGTACTTTGCAGTGGATGGGCTTGGACCACCGTCACACCGCGCGCCGGACCGTGGTTTCGGCGGCATGCGCTTTAGTTTTGTTCTGTTTTGAGGGTGTGGCGCTTTCGGCAAACAGCAATGGACGCAGCGGCCGTGAAGAATCAGATAAACACGGGCAATAACGTGAAGCCCAAAATGGGCAACAAGGAGTACCTCAAGGAACTCCGGAAGCTTCAGGTTCAGCTCTGCATGCTGCAGAGCTGGGTCAAGCACAACGGCGTCAGGATGATCATTTTGTTTGAAGGCCGAGACGGCGCTGGAAAGGGTGGCACGATCAAAGCCATCACTGAGCGTGTTAGCCCGCGCGTCTTTCGTGTCGTCGCCCTTCCAGCGCCTTCGGACCGCGAGAAGAGCCAGATGTATATGCAGCGCTACATTCCACACTTCCCCGCAGCGGGTGAAATTGTGATCTTCGATCGCAGTTGGTATAACCGTGCGGGTGTGGAGTACGTCATGGGTTTTTGCACCGAGGACCAGCGTTCCCGCTTTCTGGCTCTCTGTCCTTTGATCGAGGAGTTCATAGTCGATAGCGGGATCATTCTGACTAAGTTCTGGCTCGAAGTAAGTAATGAGGAACAGGAGCGGCGGTTCAAAGCGCGGATCGAGGATCCGCTCCGGCAATGGAAACTCAGCACGATGGACCTGCCCTCCCGAACGCGCTGGTACGAGTATTCTCACGCTCGGGATGTAATGTTGGAGGCCACCGACACTGATACTGTACCGTGGTACATCGTTCGATCAGACGATAAGAAACGGGCGCGCCTTAACTGTATCTCGCATCTGCTGAGCCTGATTCCTTACAAACACATTCGGCCTGAGAAGGTGAAGCTCCCGAAACGCGCTAGGAAGGGCGCCTACGACGACAATGCGATGTTAGAAAATCGGCGTTTCGTACGCGAGAGGTATTGATTTGGGGAGACGTGAAGAGGACATTGGCGGTAAATGAGCGCCACCGAACAACCAGTTCTAATGCGTAACGGAACCACGCAGGCGACCCCTGTCGATGTTGGGCGAAGCTCTCCAGTGGGCGTCCGGCTGGTTCCTGGCGGCGCTAATTTCAGCCTCTATTCCCGTCACGCATCAGAGATTGAGTTGTTGTTATTTGATCACGAGAATGATGCGCGTCCTTCGCGAGTAATACGCATGGACCCGATCGTGAATCGTACATACCACTATTGGCATATATTTGCAGCCGGTGTACATGCCGGCCAAATTTATGGATTTCGGGTCCACGGACCATTTGATCCCGTGACGGGGCTCCGGTTCGATTCTTCCAAAGTTCTCTTAGACCCATATGCGCGGGCTGTTGTGGTTCCGAAAGCCTATAGTCGCTCCGCCGCCGGAATAGAGGGTGATAATACCGCGACAGCGATGAAGAGCGTTGTAATCGATCCCGGTGCGTACGATTGGGAAGGCGACACTCCCCTGAACAGGCCCTCCTCACGCACCATCATTTATGAGATGCATGTACGCGGCTTCACCGCAAACCCCAACTCCGGTGTGGATTCCCCGAAACGCGGGACTTACGCGGGTCTTATTGAAAAAATTCCGTATCTGCAAGAACTCGGCATCACGGCGGTTGAGCTGTTGCCTGTCTTCCAGTTCGACGTCCAGGATTGTCCGTTAGGAAAGGTCAATTACTGGGGTTACGCGCCGGTCTCATTTTTCGCGCCGCATCGGGCTTATAGCTCGCGCCAGGATCTCCTAGGTCCTGTAAGCGAATTTCGCGATATGGTTAAGGCACTGCACCGCGCGGGAATTGAGGTCATCCTTGACGTCGTCTTCAATCACACAGCTGAGGGCGATCATAACGGTCCGACGTTGTGCCTCCGCGGAATAGACAATACGACCTATTACATCCTCGAGCAGGATCGCTCGCGCTATGCCAATTTCAGCGGTACCGGAAATACGCTCAACGCCAATCATCCAATTGTCCGGCGTATGATTGTTGACAGCCTTCGCTATTGGGTCGAGGAAATGCACGTAGATGGTTTCCGGTTCGATCTCGCCTCGATTCTTGCACGTGATTCCTCCGGGCACGTGATGGCGAATCCGACGGTGCTGTGGGACATAGAGACCGATCCGGCACTTGCTGGCACAAAGATGATCGCAGAGGCCTGGGATGCGGCTGGCTTGTATCAGGTGGGCACGTTTGTGGGAGATAGCTGGAGGGAGTGGAACGGCCGTTTCCGTGACGACGTTCGAGACTTCGTCCGCGGCGCAGATGATTCGGTATCACGTCTCGCGAATCGCCTCCTCGGCAGCCCGGATATCTATGGTCACGAGCAACGGGAAGCCGAACAAAGCGTCAACTTCGTAACCTGCCACGACGGCTTTACTCTCAACGACCTCGTCTCTTATAACGAGAAGCACAATGAGAAGAACGGAGAAGGTAATCGCGACGGAGCTAACGATAACCGAAGCTGGAACTGCGGGATAGAGGGCCCGTCGGATGACCCGGAAGTTGAAAAACTCCGTAACCGGCAAATAAAGAACTTTTTCGCTATCACACTGCTGTCACTGGGCGTACCGATGATTGTCATGGGCGATGAAGTGAGACGCACCCAGCACGGCAACAACAATGCGTACTGCCAGGACAACGAAATCAGCTGGTTCGATTGGGCGCTGCTTTCTCCTCACGCCGAGGTATGTCGCTTTGTAAGACTGCTGATTGCGCGGAGGCTTATGCGGGACCTGGAGTATGAGCGCCAACGCGTGTCGCTGAACCAGCTGCTGCTTCATACCAGAAAGGTCTGGCACGGCGTGAAGCTCGGCCAGCCGGACTGGAGCCCCTGGTCTCACACCCTGACCTTAGCTGCTGATGTCCCCGGAGATCACTTGCAGTTTTCCTTCATTTTGAACGCCTATTGGAAAACGCTCGATTTCGAACTTCCGATACTAAGCGAGGGACTCCAATGGCGCCGTTGGATTGATACCACCCTGGAGACGCCGAGTGACATAGTCGAGTGGCGTACAGCAGAGCCGGTGTCTGGCCAAAGCTATCACGTCGGGCCTCGCTCCGTCGTAGTGCTTCTATCCGGCCTGGAACTTGAAGAGCATGACCGTTGAGATTGTTCCGGCAACAACGAAAGCATGTCCGGAATCCATGATGCCGGTGATTTAGTAAAAGAACCAAAGGAGAAGTAACATGGCGACTAAAACGATAGAAGTTAAACCCGGGCACCTGCCCTCCCTTGAAGAAGGATCGCCTCTTAGCGCTTACGGACCCGCAAGATCCACCATTAAAGGTACACCGCTAAGCGCCGATGAATTGAATAAAACACTTGCCTACTGGCGGGCGTGTAACTATCTGAGCCTTGGCATGATTTATTTGCAAGCCAATCCCCTGCTCCGAGAACCTCTAAAGCCGGAACATATCAAAAATCGGCTTCTTGGGCATTGGGGAGCGAGTCCCGGTCTCTCATTCGTTTATATTCACCTGAACCGGCTGATTAAGAAATACGACCTCGACATGATCTTTCTGGCCGGACCCGGACATGGTGCTCCCGGAGTTCTGGGTCCCGTATATCTGGAAGGCACTTACTCCGAAATTTACACGGATAAGTGTGAAGACATAGAAGGGATGCACGAGTTCTTTAAGCAATTTTCCTTTCCCGGCGGCATCGGCAGTCACTGTACTCCTGAAACGCCCGGCTCCATTCACGAAGGGGGGGAACTCGGGTACGTTCTGTCACATGCATGTGGCGCGGCCTTCGACAATCCCGAGCTCATCGTTGCCGCCGTCGTCGGCGACGGCGAATCAGAAACAGGTCCGCTCGCAACATCGTGGCACATCAGTAAGTTCCTGAATCCCATTCGCGACGGCGCCGTTCTGCCCATACTTCACCTGAATGGCTACAAGATCAACAATCCCACGCTGCTTGCTCGAATAACCCACGAAGAACTGGAAGAGCTGCTGCGAGGTTATGGCTGGACCCCCTATTTTGTTGAGGGTTCGGAGCCCAACAGCATGCATCAGGCAATGGCGGCCACGGTTGAACACTGCATTCTGGAAATCCGGAAAGTGCGGCAGGAGACGCGCAGTTCCGGTGTTGCACGGCGTCCCCGCTGGCCGATGATCGTGATGCGAACCCCCAAGGGCTGGAGCGCCCCCAGAGAATTCGAAGGCCATAGACTCGAAGGCTTCTGGCGCGCACACCAGGTGCCGATGGCAGACGTGAAGAAAAACCCTGAAAGTCTGAAGGTCCTTGAAAACTGGATGCGTGCGCAAGGGCCGGAGGAACTGTTCGACACAAAAGGCGCGCTACTGCCGGAACTCAAGGCACTGGCGCCTACCGGCGCTCGCCGCATGAGCGCGAACCCTCACGCAAACGGAGGACTGCTTAGGAGGGCTTTGCGGATGCCTGACTTTCGTGAATATGCTCTCAAATTTGATAAGCCGGGAAAGATCGAAGCCGAGAACACCCGCCCTCTGGGCATGTTTCTTAGAGACGTTATGAAGCTGAACATGGATCGCTTCCGCGTGTTTGGCCCCGACGAGAACACCTCCAATAAGCTGCAGGACATCTACCAGGTGAGCAAGAAGTTTTGGATCGCCGAATACTTCCCGGAAGACGCGGACGGCGGCGAACTATCGACGGACGGCCGTGTTGTGGAAATGCTGAGCGAACACACCATGGAAGGAATGCTGGAAGGCTACCTGCTGACCGGCCGCCACGGCTTCATTTCTTCGTATGAAGCGTTCGTACATGTCATCGATTCCATGTTCAATCAACATGCGAAATGGCTTTCCATCTGCAACCACTTACCTTGGCGGCAAGATATTTCCTCTCTCAACCTGCTAATAACCTCGACCGTCTGGCGCCAGGACCACAATGGTTTCACCCACCAAGACCCCGGATTTATCGATGTTGTCGTGAACAAGAGTGCAGAGGTGACACGTATCTATCTCCCGCCCGATGTAAACTCGCTGCTGTCCGTCGCTAATCATTGCTTAAGGAGTAGTAACTACGTCAATGTGATCGTCTCGGACAAGCAGTTGCATCTGCAATACATGGACATGGACGCGGCGATCAGGCATTGCACGAAGGGTATCGGAATTTGGGATTGGGCCAGTAATGATCAGTACGGCGAGCCAGATGTAGTGATGGCATCTGCAGGCGACATTCCCACTCAGGAAGCTCTCGCCGCGATTGCTTTGCTTCGTGAAGAGTTTTCGGATCTCAAGATCCGTTTTATAAACGTCGTGGACCTCTTCAAGCTGCAGCCGGACACAGAGCATCCGCACGGCCTCTCCGACCGGGATTTCGATTCGCTATT
>JAFAMM010000331.1 GCA_019233375.1 Acidobacteriaceae bacterium | reverse complement strand
CAAGCTGGAAGGTGTGCGCCTCGAAGACCTGGGCCGCGCGAAGCGTGTGACGGTCGATAAGGACAACACCACCATCGTCGATGGCGGCGGTACACAGAAGAACATCGAAGGCCGCATCAAGCAGCTGCGCGCGCAGATCGAAGAGACCACCTCTGACTACGATCGCGAGAAGCTGCAGGAGCGCCTCGCCAAGCTGGCCGGCGGCGTCGCCGTCATCAAGGTCGGTGCTGCCACCGAAACCGAGATGAAGGAGAAGAAGGCCCGTGTCGAAGACGCGCTGCACGCCACTCGCGCGGCTGTCGAAGAGGGAATCGTTCCGGGCGGCGGCGTTGCGCTGCTTCGTGCCGGCCATGCTCTCGCCAACCTCAAGGGCGACGGCGACGAGCAGATCGGTGTCGACATCATCAAGAAGGCCGTCGAGGAGCCTCTTCGCCAGATCGCGGGCAATGCGGGCTATGAAGGCGCCATCGTGACCGAGAAGGTTCGCACCAACAATGAGACGAACTTCGGCTTCAACGCGGCCACCGGCCAGTTTGAAGACCTGGTGAAGTCCGGCGTCATCGACCCCACAAAGGTGACCCGTTCCGCCCTGCAGCACGCTGCTTCGATCAGTGCTCTGATGCTGACCACCGAGGCCTTGGTTGCCGAGATTCCGGAGAAGAAGCCGGCTGCTCCTGCCGGTCCGGGTGGTCACGGCCCCGACATGGATTACTAATCCACTAACCCGTCCTTAACTCCTCAGCCCGCTTGGTTCCCCTCGAACCAGGCGGGCTTTTTCCTTTGCACTCCTCACTTGACGTCCCGCGCAAAACGCGCCATACTTCCATCGACAGCCGATGGGAAGGCCTTCGGACAGCTCCGAACTCCTGCCAGGTACGCTCGATCTCCTGATCCTGCGCGCTCTCGTCCCCGGCAGTATGCACGGCTACGGAATCGCCTCCAGGCTCAAACAAGTCTCCGGCGACGTGCTGCAAGTCGGTGAAAGCTCGCTTTATCCCGCCTTGCAGCGGCTCCTTCTGAACGGCTGGGTCAAGGCTGAATGGGGTTCTAGCGAAAACAACCGCCGCGCCCGCTATTACACGCTGACGCCGGCCGGCCGCAAGCAACTGGCCTCTGAACGACGCGAATTCGAGCGTTTGGTCGAAGCCATCCAGAAAGTGCTGGAGATGGCGTGAAGCGCTCGCTACGCGCTGTCTTGTCGCGAAACTGGCAGCGGCTAACCTTCGCCTTCCGCCGCGCCCGCTTCGACCGCGAGCTCGCAGAAGAAATCGAAACGCACCGGCTGTTTAAGCAGGAAGAACTTCGCCGCCGCGGTGCGGGCGCGCGGGAAGCTGCCGAAATGAGCCGCCGCGAGATGGGCAACCTGACCCTGCACAAGGAGAATTCTAAGGACATGTGGACCTTCATGAGCGTGGAGCGAGTGATCCAAGACGTGCGCTACGCCATGCGCATCTTCCGGCGAACGCCCGTGTTCACGGCGGTTGCCGTCGCCTCGCTCGCGCTGGGCATCGGCGGCAATGCGGCAATGTTCAGCCTGGTGAATGCACTGCTCGTGCGGCCGCTTCCCTACCCGGCACCCGAACGCCTGGTCCGCATTACCGGAATCTACCCGCGCGCGGCCGTTTCGTTTTTCGAGCAGCGAAGCCGGACGCTCGATATTGCGGCCGTGAGCACCGGCTCAGAGATGAACCTGACGGGCGAAGGAACCGCTATACGCGTACTCACAACCGCCGCTACAACTAATTTCCTCGACGTGCTTGGCGCCGGCGTCGCGAGAGGCCGCGGATTCGACCCCGGCGAAGACGTGCCCGGGCGCGACGCGCTGGCACTTATCAGCGATTCGCTTTGGAAGGAAAGGTTCGGCTCCGATCCGGCAATTATTGGCCGCGTTATAACGCTGAACGGAACGAACCGTCAGATTGCCGGCGTGATGCCGCCAGGCTTCAGCTACCCATCCGCCAAAGTGCAGGTGTGGATCCCAATGCGGCTGGATCCCGCAAACTTCCTCGAATATTGGGCCACCGAATTCGTTCCGTTGGTCGGCAGGCTCCGGCCGCAAGCTACACTGCCCGAAGCCGCAAACGAGGTGCGCCGCCTGACTTCGGAATTTCGAAAAACTTTCCCTTACCCTATGGCGCGAGACTGGAACGCGGATTCTACCGTTGTTCTTTTGCAAACCGATCTCGTGGGTGACGTGCGCGGGAAGCTACTGATCCTGCTTGCCGCCGTCGCCATGGTGCTGCTGATCGCCTGCGCCAATGTTGCCAGTTTGCTCTTATCTCGAGCCGCTACGCGACGGAAAGAAATCGCAGTGCGCGCATCATTGGGTGCCGGCCGCCTGCGCATCGTTCGTCAGATGCTGACCGAAAGCTGCGGGCTGGCGCTTTTGGGAGCCGCTATCGGTTTCGTGGTCGGCGAAGGGGCGCTCTCGATTTTCAAATCGGTATTACCGCCATCTCTCCCCGGTGTCGCGCAGGCGCACGTCGATTGGCAGGTGATAGCCATCGTGCTGGCGCTCGCTCTTCTCACCGGCATTCTCTTCGGGATCGCACCAGCCTTGAGCGCTTCCCAAATCGATCTCTCGCACGTAATCAAAAGCGGCGCTCAGCGAGCCATCAGCGGTTACTGGGCCCGGCTGCGCAGTGCCTTGGTGGTGACCGAAATCGCCTGTACCTTAGTGCTTTCGGTAACAGCCGGACTGCTGCTGAAGAGTCTTTTTGAACTCTCGCACTCCGGTCCCGGCTTCGAGCCCGGCCGCGTCCTCACCATTCGAATCAGCCCTAATCAGCTTTCTTGCCGGCAGCGCTCGGCGTGCGTTGCTCTCTATAACCGCGTTCTCGCTCAGGCCGAAAAGATCTCCGGCATCGACGCGGCCGCGGTCTCGAATTCAGTTCCTTTGGATGGCGAGCTTCCAACCATCCCCGTAGACCTCGAAGGCCACCCGAAGACGGCCGAGCACCCCGCGCCGATGTTTTGGTTCGGTGCCGTCAGCCCCGGTTACTTCCGCATGCTGCACATCCCTCTGATCGCCGGAAAATCCTTCACCGTTCAGGATGGAGCAAGCGCAGCGCGCGTTGCAGTAGTATCCGCCTCAACCGCGCGCCGCTTCTGGCCGCGCGAAAGCGCGCTAGGGCGACATATCAAGCCAGCAGGGAGCGATCAGTGGCGAACTGTCATCGGAGTCGTGGCCGATACCCACCAGTTCACGCTCGCCAAGGCACTCCCCGGCTGGATAGCCGGTGAAGTCTATCTGCCCTACCCGCAGTCGGAAAGAGAAGACGGCCAGATTCCGGCAGCCATGACGCTGCTCGTCCAGCCTCACGACGACAGCCCCGGGCTGAGGAAGAACTTGGAGGAAATGGCACGCGCCATCGATCCGAATGTACCCGTCGGACCCGTACGGCCGCTTTCGGAGATCGTCAGCGGCTCTATCTCGGACTTCCGCGCCACCATGCGCGTGTTCTTTGCCTTTGGAACCGTCGCCCTCCTGCTCGCCGCAATCGGGATCTACGGTCTCATCTCTCACTGGGTCAACCAACGCAGCTATGAGATCGGCCTGCGCGTCGCGATCGGAGCGACCCGTGAAAGGATTCTTTCGATGATCTTCGCTCAGGCGATGCGCTTGTCCGGTCTCGGCATCGTGTTGGGCGTCCTGGCGGCCTTGGCGCTCACCCGGTTCTTAACCAGTGTGCTGTACGGCGTCAGCGCGACCGACTTGTTCACCTTCGCGGCGGTCACGTTGTTGGTGATCTGCGTTGCGCTGATCGCTGCGGCCTTCCCGGCCTGGCGCGCTGCCCGTATCGATCCCGCGCTGTCCTTAAGAGCCGAATAGCGGAAGCAATCTTCGCCCCGATTGCGACCAGGCGCTCCGTCTTATCTCTTCTTCTTTGCGGCCGCCCTCTTGGTTGTTTTCCTGCTCGTTGTTTTCTTCGCAGCCGTTTTCTTCCCTGCGGCTTTCTTGGTTGTCTTCTTGGTGGTGGCTTTCTTTTTGGTCGCGCCTTTCTTCGCAGCCCGCTTCCTCTGATTCGGATCCGGCGGAATATCGGCGCCCGAACGTCGAGCCTCGCTCAACCCGATCGCAATGGCCTGCTTCGGATTCCTGACCTTACCGCCACGGCCGCTGCTGAGCTCGTGATGCTTGTACTCATGCATCACTTTCTGCATCTTGTTCTTGACTATTCGTTTTGATTTCGGACCGGAGCCCGAAGAGGTCTTCTTTTTTGCTGGCATTCTCACCTCAAACTAAATCTCTGCAAACAGACTATCAGGAAAATGTTTCAGGAAACAGCACAATATTTGGTCTGAGGGCGGAGTTTCAGCGCGCCGCAGCTTCAGCACCACGGCCCGCAGCGCCTGGGATAACTAGTGCCGGTTGATATCCTGACTACTTAGAGGTCATTGTTTGTCCCGATTTTCTGCGGCATTTCGAAGCTTCTTTTCGATCCTGTTCTCTGGCATTCTGCCCGAGGACATCGCTTCTGAATTTGGCTTCACGAAGGCTCAACCGGTTCCTGCTACACCTCCACCGCCGCCCGCTCCGGTTCACAAAGTGAGCGACGGCGCGCTGCAAATGCTGCAAATCTTGCAGCGCGATTCGCGGCTGATTGATTTCTTAATGGAAGACATCACCGGGTATGCCGATGACCAGATCGGCGCCGCCGTGCGGAGTTTGCATGCGGACTGCAGGGCAACGCTCTCCCGCCACGTTACCCTCAATCCGGTGATGGATGCCGTGGAAGGCACCTTTCAGAAACTGGACGCGACAAAAGCGCCGGATCCGTCGCGGATCAAGCTGATCGGCAACGTACCCGCGAACGGTAAAGCGCCCGGCGGCACGCTGCGTCATCGCGGTTGGATGGTCGCCTCAGTGAATCTGCCCCCGCTCGGCAAGCAGGATGTTTCGGTCGTGGCTCCGGCCGAAATCGAAGTCGAGTAACTCGTCCGTTCCCATGTCTCAATTCATCGTCGGCATCGATCTCGGCACAACCAACAGCGCTCTCGCGTATGCATCCACTGACGGCGGCAGCACCGAAAGTCCCGAAGTTCGCCTGTTCTCGATTCCACAATTAGCGAATCCGGGGGAAATAGCTGAGTTGGACCTGTTGCCTTCTTCGCTCTACATTCCAGGCCCGAACGAGTTCGTCGAAGGCGCGCTCGCGCTGCCATGGAACAGCGCACCGCCCTACATAACGGGTCAGCTTGCACGCGCGCGCGGAGTGGAAAACGCGGGCCGCCTCGTCAATTCTGCCAAATCATGGCTGTCGCACCAGACTTCAGACCCCACTCAGCCTTTGCTTCCGCTCTCCGCGCCTGAAGGTGTCGAGAAGATCTCGCCGCTCGAGGCATCCACGCAATATCTGTTGCATTTGCGCTCTGCCTGGGATGCCGCCCACCCGGACGCGAAGCTGGAAAATCAAAGCGTGCTGATCACAGTCCCGGCTTCGTTTGATGCCGCCGCCCGAGACCTGACACAACGTGCGGCGCGCCAGGCCGGGTATCCGGAAGTGACCATCATTGAAGAGCCGCAGGCCGCGTTTTACGCCTGGATCGCGCGCACCCAAAACTGGCGCGAACAGGTCCGCCCCGGCGATCTGATCCTGGTGGTGGATATCGGCGGCGGCACGACGGATTTCACGCTCATCACCGTCACTGAAGAAAGCGGCGAACTGCAGCTTGAGCGCGTGGCGGTAGGCGAACACCTGCTTCTCGGCGGTGACAACATGGATCTCGCCGCGGCGCGTTTTGCCGAACAGCAGTTCACCAAGACCGCTAAGAAACTGGATGCCATCCAGTTCCACTCGCTCTGGCAGCAGGCGCGTGCTGCCAAGGAGCATCTGCTCTCAGGCGACCCCAACGCGCCCGACGAGCAGCCGCTGACGATCCTCGGTCGTGGTACCGGCGTGGTCGGCGGAACACTGCGCGGAAAAATCAAGCGCGATGACATCCGCAACCTGCTGCTCGAAGGATTTTTCCCGATGGTGGAAGCCGATGCCGTGCCCCAGCGCCAGCGGCGCGCCGCTCTCATGGAGGTGGGCCTCAACTACGCGTCGGATCCGGCCGTCACCAAGCACCTGGCACAGTTCCTGCGCAACGCCGCTGGCAATACCGGCGTAGGCGGCTTTGCCCGCCCCACGCATCTGTTGTTAAACGGTGGCGTTCTGCAGGCAGGCGCGATCGAGCAGCGCCTGTTCGAAGTGCTCAATAGCTGGCTGCGCGCAGCCGGATTCCCCGCCGTTACCGAGCTGCGAAGCGAATCCAAGCAGGCCGATCTTATGCATGCCGTCGCGCACGGTGCCGCTTACTACGGTGGGGCGCGCACGGGCAGAGGCGTCCGTATCCGCGGCGGTGTCGCGCGAACCTACTACGTCGGCGTGGAAAGCTCGATGCCGGCAGTACCTGGTCTGCCGGCGCCTATGAAGGCACTCACGGTAGTGCCGTTCGGGCTCGAGGAAGGTTCGAGAGTTGAGTTGCCGCAGCGCAAGTTTGCGCTCGTGGTCGGCGAGCCCGCAGAGTTCCGGTTCTTCTCCTCCGTTTCGCGCAAAGGCGATCCGCCAGGAGCCATGATCGAAGAAGTCGGCGACGACATTGAGGAGCTTGCCCCAATCGAGGTGTTTCTCCCGCCGCACACCGATGCCGTCCGGGAAGAAGTTGTACCCGTAACGCTCGAAAGCAACGTTACGGAAACGGGAATGCTCGAACTGTGGTGCGTTGCCGCCGACGGCCGTCGTTGGAAGCTTGAATTCAACGTTCGTGAGCGCCTGGCCGCGTGAACGGCATGAATGTCGGCATTGACTTAGGCACTACTAACTCCGCCGTCGCCTACATCGACCCGCAGGAAGCCGCGGAAAGCGGTTTCCCGCCGATTCACGTCTTGCTGATCGATCAGCAGATCGATGCGAACCGCACCGGCACACTGCGCACGCTTCCTTCTTTTCTGTATTTGGATGATCCGCCGCTGGTCGGCGCTTATGCTCGCGATCAGGGCGCTCTCGTTCCCACACGAGTTGTGCATTCGGCGAAATCATGGCTTTCCAATTCCGAGGCCGACCGCACCGCGAAGATTCTGCCGTGGGATTCGCAGGAGGAGGGCCGCATCCTTTCTCCCGTCGACGCCTCGACCAGCTACCTGGAACACTTGCGCAAAGCGTGGGAGAACACCAGGCACAGCTCCTTGCCTGACCAGCAGATCGTTCTGACGGTTCCGGCCAGCTTTGACGAAGAGGCGCGCGAGCTGACGGTGCAGGCAGCCAACTCGGCGGGCATCGAGAAGCTCACCCTGCTTGAAGAGCCCGCTGCTGCCTTTTATGCATGGATCGCGGGCCATCTCGCGCGTTCGAATAAGGAATTGTTCGACGGCCAGATCGTGCTCGTGTGTGATGTCGGCGGCGGTACAAGCGATTTCACACTCGTGCGCGTAGATCGCGAAGGCGATCGCGTTCAGTTTACGCGCACAACGGTCGGCCGTCACTTGCTGCTGGGCGGCGATAATCTCGATCTGACGATTTCCTGGCTTGCTGAATCGAAGCTCGGCAAATCACTCTCGCTGCGGCAGCGAAGCGCCTTGCGGCGGCAATGCTCGGCCGCCAAAGAGACCCTGCTCGCGCCCAACGGCCCGTCGTCGGTGGATGTCACCGTCACCGGTGCAGGTGCCTCGCTGATCGGAGGCACGCTGAAGACCGCCGTCACGCGCGACGAAGTTCTGGAGCTGGCCATGGGAGGATTTCTACCGCCGTGCAATCTTTCCGACAAGCCGCAACAAGAAAAGCAGAGCGT
>JAFAMM010000289.1 GCA_019233375.1 Acidobacteriaceae bacterium | reverse complement strand
AGAACGGGGTGTTCGAATCGAAAACCAGCCCCCTCGGCCGCGGCAGGTAGCACGCGCGCGCTCTGAAACAGGACATCGCTCATTTGACCGAGCGCGAGTCTCAATGCAAGCCTGGGCGCGGCCAGCACGGCCGGCCGGTGCACGGCGGCCGCCAGCGCGCGGGTGAAATCCGCATTCGTGACGGGATTTGGGCTGCTGCCGTTCAACGGGCTGTCCAACCGCGGCGCGGTAGCCGCGAACAGCAGCATCTGTGCCACATCCTCGAGGTGGATCCAGGACACCCATTGCCGGCCGTTTCCCAATTTCGATCCGAGGCCCAGACGAAACGCCGGCAGCATCTTCGCTAGCGCCCCGCCGGCGGTGCTCAATACGGCTGCGATGCGGACCGGCACGACCCGCAAACCAAAGTCCCGGGCGCGAGACGCCTCGCGCTCCCAGTGCACACACAAATCGGCCAGGAAATCGGACCCCGGGCTGCTGGTTTCAGTCAGCACCTCGTCCGAGCGGTCGCCATAATAGCCGATCGCCGACGCTGAGACCAGTACCGAAGGCTTATGTTTCAGCTCTCCGATCGCGGATACCAGGTTTCGTGTGCCATCTACCCGGCTTGAAATAATGCGCTTCCGCACTTCGGGCCTCCAGCGCTGTGCCACCGGCTCGCCCGCAAGGTGAATGACGGCATCCATGCGCGGCATCGCGTTCAATGACGGAAGATTCTCGCCGGTCCAGCTAAAGAAAGCCGCCCGCGCGTCCAGGCTCGCGTTGCGGCGCCGGCCTAGATATTGAACACTGTCTCCGCGCGCGAGTAGAATCTCAAGTAGCTTCCTGCCGATCAGGCCGGTAGCTCCCGTCATCAAATAGTTCATACTGTGCCGCGATGTCCCGCCCGGCGTTCCCGATGCGCTCGATCTCGTCAATATAGGCCTGGATGTTTGTCTTGCGTTTCATACCGTCGTAGGACATATAACGCATCTTGCCAAAGATCGGCCGCTCCGGCCATGGCCGGTCATGCAGTCCAAAGCACCATAGGACATTTGTGTACGTGTTCGGATCCCGTCCATCGAGTGCGTAGCGCCCGTGGATATCGATCATGATGTCGGCCGCTTCCTGGTAATCGCGCGTCCATTCGATGATCTTCTTGCCCCAGTACATACGGTAATAACCGTGGATCTTGCCGCGCAACAGCATCTCTTTCTGCGTCGCATTCCAGAGCGGATCGCCCGATTCGGCGTTTTCAATCTGCCCGCGCGTATAAACCGGCTCCCGCTTATCCGCCGCATGCTTTCGCATGTTCAACCGGCACCACTCGGGAAGGTTCTTGAGACTGCCGGGTTCAGACACGAACCGCGTATAGTTGAAGGCCAATTCGCGGCGGACGATCAGCTCCTCCAGGTACTCATTGGCGATAAGCTTATGCTGTTCGGAATAATCGCGAACCAGCAGCGCGATCTCGAGCGAAGAAATCTGGCCGAAATGCAGATACGGGCTCATATGCGAGGTGGCACGCTCGGAAGGCTCATTGCGGTGCGCCGCGTACCGCTTCAGATTGTGCTCCAGGAACACAGTGAGAAGCTGCTCGGCCGCGAGGCGCCCGCCGCGATACGAGACGGAAGGACCCACCGAATGATCAATTTGGCAGGAGGCAACCAGTTCCGCGATGTTGCCGTCCGTCACCTCGGTGTGATACTCCGGAATCTTCCCGTCATAGCGATGCCGGACGCGAAGATCGTCCGGCGCGCGCAGATACTTCGGCATTAGTGCCGTAATCTTCGGGCGAATGCTATACGCTCCGTACTGCCGCTCGTCAATCTGGGACATGGGAACCACGCAGCTCGAATCGACAACGTAGTAGGCCACATCGAGCTTCTCCGGCACGCGCCCGTTGTGATCGCGCGCAATGAAGGCCGGGTAATCGTCGGTAACTACAACGGCCGCGCGGCGCGCGAGTGCATACAGGATGTCGTTGCGCGATTTCATGGTTCGCCGCAGGTAAAAAACGTAGCCGATTCCCGCCTTCTTCAGACGCTTGGCGGTCTCGGGCACGCCTTCAAGAATAAAAGTATGCAGGCGATCGTTAGCGTATTCGTAGGTGCAGGTCAAGCCCTCATAAAACATCACCGGCAATCTGTGCCTGTTCGCCAATTCAACCGCGTAGAGCAGCGCGTGATTCGCATCCACGCGGCGGTTCATCTGTGACCAGTACAGGACGTATTCGCGATCGGGGCGTTCTGGAGCAGAATTCAGCTTGCGAACTCGTTCGGGTTCAACCGGCATCAATCATGAGATGCCGCATGCAGTGCCCGTGCTGTCTTACTTCGCTCTGCTGGTCACTCTTTAGGTGCGATTCCGAGCGCGCGCATTTTCCGGTATAGGTTGCTGCGCTCCAGACCCAGAAGCTCAGATGCGCGGCTCACGTTGCCGCTGGTTTCTTCCAGTTTGCGAAGAATATAGTCGCGCTCCGCGGCCTCTTTCACATCGTGCAGGCTGCCGAAACCGTCCGCCGGTTTGGAATTCCGGGCCCGCGAAGCATCGAGCGGCAGGTGGCGCGCTTCAATCCGCCGCTGCGGGTGAAGAATGACGATCCGCTCCATCAGATTCCTTAGCTCGCGTACATTACCCGGCCACGCGTATTTGCTCAGAACCTCGATCGCATCGTCGCTCAGTTCTTTCGGCTTTCGCCCGTATGCCAGTGCAAACTCCCGCAGGAAATGTGCCGCCAGCAGGGGAATGTCTTCTACCCTTTCGCGCAGGGGAGGCACGGTAAATGGAATGACGTTTAAACGATAAAAGAGATCCTCGCGAAAGTTGCCGCGCTCGATTTCCTTCTCGAGGTTTTTGTTTGTCGCTGCAATCACGCGCGCATCCACCTGGATCGATTGCGGCGCGCCGACCGGCTCGAAGCGGTGCTCATCGAGCGCGCGCAGAACCTTGGCCTGTGTCTTTAGGCTCATGTCGCCGACTTCATCCAGGAAAAAGGTCCCCCCATGGGCCTTCTGCAGCTTGCCTATCTTGTGGTCCGCCGTCCCGTCGAGCTTGATTCGCCGGTGCCCAAACAGCTCGCTCTCGATCAGATCCTCGGGAATGGCGGCGCAGTTCACCTCGACAAAGGGCCCATTGGCGCGCTGGCTTGAACGGTGCAGCGCGCGCGCCACCAGCTCCTTGCCGGTGCCGCTCTCGCCATAGATGAGAACGCGGCCGTTTGTCCCCGCCATCAGCTTAAGCTGCTGTCTCAGCGCCTTCACGGGAACGCTCTCGCCGATCAGCTCCGGCCAGTGTGTATCCTCGCGCAGCATCTGCAGCTCCAGTTCTGTTCGCCGCTGCTGAAGAGCGTTTTTGACGACCACTGTTACCTTCTCGATCGTGAGCGGTTTCTCCACAAAATCGAACGCCCCGAGCTTGGTCGCCTTCACAGCCGTCTCAATGTTTCCGTGCCCGGAAATCATGATCACGGCGGGCCGCTCTGCCGCCGGGAGTTCCTGGATACGGGAGAGCGTATCGAGGCCGTCCATTTTGGGAAGCCAGATATCGAGCAGCACCACTTCATAGCTCTCGCGGTTCAGTGCTTCCACGCATTCCTCACCGCTCGCAACGGCAGTACAGTCGTAGCTCTCATCCATCAGAACGCCGCGCAGGGACTGGCGGATACTCGGCTCATCATCGACAATAAGAACCTTTGGCCCGCGTGCTGGCATTTCAGATTATGTCTTCAGAGTAGC